>JBOHOI010000270.1:0-3763 GCA_050731155.1 Nitrospiraceae bacterium
GTCCTTCACTCAATCGCGAGAAACACCGCATCACGAACTTCAACAGACTCTGCAAATGATCATGAGCGAGCCCATTCCTTTTAGAGTTGCCCTGTGTGTTCTCATTGGGTTCTCCTTGTGGTTCAGCGACCAAGCTTATCCCGAAGAGGTCCTGAGGCGCTCAAACATTGAAATCGACGTGGGGCTATCCACATGGATCAGTCAAGGGAAAACAGAGTGGAGTCATAATGCGTCCTCGGCAAGCACTCTCCTCGGGAACCCGACCTCGAAGCTTGAGTACAAGGATGACGGCACGAATGTGGTCGAATTGTCTGGCAAGGCGATGTTCGCCAAGCGGTGGTTTGTCCGCGCTAATTATGGTTTTGGAGATATCGGCGGTGGCAGACTCACCGACGATGACTTTCTAGCGGCGGACGGCGGCCAACCCTCTTTGCGGACACATAGTGATATCAAAGGTGATGACATTTGGTATGTAAATGGAGACGTGGGAGTGACCGTTTTGAACTTTGCTGGGCATCGAGGCTCACTAGATCTTTTCATGGGTTACCAATATTGGCGAGAAAAGCATGTCGCGACAGGCGTGACGCAAGTGATCTGTACACAAGCCGGTTCGACGGTCGATCTTGATCCTGCCCCAGGAATTCAGCCACTATGTAATCCAGGGGCTGGTGTATCGGCTGTCGGTCAAACCGTCATCACGAATACCGCGACATGGAGCTCCTTGCGCATGGGCGTGCAGAGTGAATTTCACTTCACGAGGAGGTTCAGCATCGAGGGAAAAGCCGCATTCATTCCATATACTTCACTGAGCAATAAAGATGTCCACCATCTGAGGCCTGACCTGCAACAGAATCCTAGCTTCTCTATGAGCGGTACCGGTATTGGAGCGAATCTCGAGGGCAACGCGAGATTCATGGTGGTTAAAGGGCTCTTCGCCAGTGTTGGCTACCGCTTCTGGTGGAATCGCGTGACGGACGGGACCTGGAGGACTTTTCCTGTGAACGGGCCCTCAGAAACTTTCAATCTTAATGAGTTTGAGACAATTCGCCATGGTGTGACCCTGGGATTAACCTATAGTTTCTGAGTGAACGCGATCATCCTATTATCACCGCTCCGCCTCGCACGTCAGCCACATCGCCGAATTTTGTGATGCCGCCAATCATTCGACAGTAATGGGAGGTAATCTCCACAAGTTTCCCCTTGTGGGTGTGAAATTTGCCTCTGAGGACATGGACTCTCTCTTTATCCACGGCACGGACTTCTAACACCACGTCGCCGGTTTCTTTATCCGTGAGCTTCAGCCAGACCGGATCAGTAAAGAGGGACAGAGCGACCGGGCTGGTGCTGAGTTGAAAACGGGTCTTGTCGTTAAACGCCCAGGAATTTCTCCGCAAGTGCGCGATGTGACTTCCCTCCGTATCATAGAGGTCCATCGTCAGCAAGAGTTGGGTCTGATCGGGGTTCATCTCGAGCACGATCTGTTCCTTCCCTTGGAGGGCCAGGACGCCGTTGGTATTACGAAAGATATTCGACCCGATATTCAGTTCCATTGAACTCTCCTGCTAGTGCCGTTCCAACTATTTCGAGCTCTCTGTGGCGCAGTGGATGGGCCAGGGTCTTGGACGCAGATCCTCGGTCGTCATTATGCCCATCAAGTTGGACCGGCACTAGGCTCCTCTCCCAATGTGCTACCTTGCGTTTTCCTGTGGCGCCTGTTCCACTGACACAAAGAGCTTGCCTGAGGCCTGCCAGCCTTCCGGCTATCTGCAAGAACGATTCCGTCTTTGTACGGCGCATGCTGCTTCTGTTCATCTTGTCCGCAGGGTGGCGTCTTCGTACTGGGCGAAGAGGCGTTTGGCTTCAGGGTGCAGGGAGACTCCTGGGCCGTGGGGTATCCCGACCGACCTGAAGAGCGAGGTCAACTTTCCATTCGGATGCAGGTATCCGGCGCGTAACGGCACAGAGCGGCGGTGATGTCGCACCAAGTGACAGGAGGTCCTTCTGATGCTGGTGATCCAGTCGGCCACGTCCTGGGGATTCCCAATGGAGGCGGAGAGCAACAGGAGTCGGGCTTGGGCCGGACAAAAGATGATCGTCTCTTCCCAGACCACCCCGCGTTCCGGGTCGGCAATGTACTGGGACTCGTCCATGATCACCAGGCCGAGGGTGTCCAGGCGCACATCAATTTCTCCACTTGCTGCGTCGTACAACAGGTTCCTCAAGATTTCGGTGGTCATGATGAGGAGCGGCGCCTGCGGGTTGTCTCGCCGGTCGCCCGTCAGGATCCCCACGCGATCAGCGCCGAACAGCTTGGAAAACTCGGTGAATTTCGTGTTCGAGAGGGCCTTGAGGGGGGAGGTATAGATCACGGTGCGATCCGATTCGATGGCCCGCCGTGCTGCTTCGCTGGCCACGTAAGTTTTTCCGCTGCCGGTCGGGACGCTGACGATGACATCTGTCTCAGACAGGTGGGCGAGGGCCTCTTCCTGCCAGGCATCGGGGACAAACGGCTGGGGCGGGGGGACGCCGATCCCTTCCAGGAAGGCTGAGAGATCAGTGGCCGGCTCGGCCGGTTCAGACTCGCTTGGCTTGATTGGTTTGGTAGGCTGGCCAGACCGAGCGGATCTCACGGGAGCTTCACGCTTCCGACGATCGCCGGTCGGCGGCTCCGGCCGAGACCCTTCCTGCATCAAGACTTGCAGGTCTGATTCCAACCCGGCTCGGTTCTCAACCGAGTGCCTGAGTAGCGCGTCAATGAGACGCCTCTTCCCGAGCCGGAAGTGCCGGTGGATTCGGCCTCGCGCGAGCCGATGGAGTCGCCCCACCGGCTGCTGGGCGAGGAATTTCTCCAGTTCATCAGTGGTCATCTCATTTCTCGTTAGGCGTGAGGCATCAGGCGTGAGGGGTAATGGACCTCAGCTATTGTCACCTTACGCCTCACGTTTCACGCCTGACGCCTCACGGTAATTCCTCAAGCACCCCTCGCCTCAGCGCCTTGATCGCGCGGCTGGCCATGTCGGCCAAGCCAGGATGGGTCGTGCGGAGCGTGTGGAGCTGGGACAGGTATTCGAGAGTCCGAGCTAAAAGACGATAGATATCCCCTTCCGCCATGGTCGTTGTGAGGCACAGACCGATCCAGGTGAGAGTCGGATCGCCTATCCAGCGTTCTGCCAAGGCGGCCACGTCTGCGCGTAGCAAGGGTGGGTCCTCGTGCGGCGCCAACGATTCGGCCAGTTGCCGGACCTGACTGAGCAGGGAGGCCAATCCGTTGCTCATGCGGGGGAAGGAACCCGGGCGGTCGTCATCATGCGCGATGCTCGCCATCACACCTGCCAGTATCTGTGGCTCAATCCCGCTGAAGGCCTCGGCTCGGATCAGTTCCGTGATCAGAAGCGAATGATCGATGCGGATCAGCCGCGCCCATTCCCCGTCGTCAGTCAGATGACACGTCGGCGTGAGATAACCGAATTCCTGCAACACCTCAGCCCGAGCCTGGAACTTGTGCCAGAGGCCGTGTCGCAGCGCCTGGATCATTTTCCCGTGGCGGTGCATGTCTTGTCGGAGGCGAAGCGCTTGGGCGTGGTCCTTTTGGCAGGCCGGGCGCGAAGGACACGTGGGGCAAGGGAACTCGTCCAGCGTCTGCGCGATCTGGGATTCCGTCAACTCCTCCCGCTCGTCCTGCGCGAGGATCGGCAAGGCGGGAATCCGACTGGGCAGTTCCGAGAGGTGCCGAGTCAACTCCTCGAGACTCTCGGGGATGCAC
>JBOHOI010000271.1:0-3704 GCA_050731155.1 Nitrospiraceae bacterium
CAGCACGCCCAGAAAACCGGTGAACATCATGGCCGTGCCGATCATCATCTCGGCTGTGGCGAGATGACGATCTTCGCCTGATCGCGGGTCCGCGTCGCGAGAAGAACGGGAAGGGTCGGGCTGCGCTTGGCGGGTCGGGGCCTGAGGGTCCTGGTCTTGCACGGTCATGCCTTGAACTGCTTGCTCAATGTCAGGCCCTGTCGCTGATAGGAGGAGCCGAGAGCTGCGCCGTACACCTGGGTCGGAATCTCCAGCATCCTGTCATATACAACCTTGAAGAAGGTTTGTCCATCGTGGATCAGGAAGGGGACGTCGTGCGGGCGGACTTCCAGCACCACCTGGGTGCCATGGATCTCCCCACGGCCGTAGCCGAAGCCTGGATCGAAGAAGCCGGCATAGTGCGTGCGGAGCTCTCCGCAAGCGGCCTCGTAGGCCACCATTTCGGCCGCGTAGCCAGCCGGAACCCTGATCCGTTCCTTGGACACCAGGATGTAAAACTCCTCCGGCTCGAGCAGCAGACTGTCGTTGCGGTGACGCTGGATCGGCTCCCAGAAATCCAACGCCGCATAATGGCCGATTTTGGAGAGATCCACGACATGGCTGTTCTTCTTCGCCCGATACCCCACGATCCTGTCATGCCCCCTCTCCTCGCCTTGCAAGTCCACACGCAAGAACAGGCCTCGGCTGGTCCTGATCTCGCGGGGCGCCAGCGGTTTGTCCGACGACACGTTGTGATACAGCAGCGGGTCGGTCCGGTGCAGTGACCGGAGCGCGGAATCAGAGACAGTCGCAGGGCCTCGGATCAGGCGGAGCTGGTTAAGCGAGAGCCCGGTCTTCACCTTGATCGTGAACGAGCGAGGCACGATCTCTAGATAGAGTGGACCGGTGTAACCGGGGCGGATCTCATCAAAGCCGACGTTCAGGTCCGTGATGACGCGGGTAAACACGTCCAGCCGGCCGGTTGTGCTCTTGGGATTGGCCCTCGCGCGGAGGGTCTTGGGAAGGCGCAAGCTTTCCAGCAGAGGGACTAGGTAGACGTGGCCCTTCTCGAGGATCGCTCCGCCGGTGAGGTCCATCTCGTACATCACTAGATCGGATTGATAAAAGTCCAGGACGTTGAGCGTGCTTGCAATCTCGGACCGCTCGGGTAGGAAACTGCTCACCAAGCGGTAAGCTTTTCTGCCCAGGCGCAGATCGAGGCTGGCCGGCTGGACCTGCCGATCCTCGATCGGCAGGTCCGCGCGGATCACCCGCTCGGCAATGAGTGGCTTCAGTCGTTGGTACGGAAGAATCCCGTGCCGGAAGGCGCTTCTGGTCACAGATGGTCCAGTCCTCCATTCCTTCTGGGGTCAGGACAGGCGCCGCAGACCGACAGGCCGGACTGGGCTCCGACCATCGGCAGTTCACGGCTCGTGCCGTTCTGCGGCTGAGGATAGTGGAAGGTTTTGTGCTCGTAATTCTTCAGCACCGCACCGTCCTCGTCGAGATGCATCAGGTAATCGGGAGGCAGGATTGGGATCTTGCCTCCGCCGCCGGGTGCGTCAATCACGAAGTGAGGGACCGCCATGCCGCTGGTGTGGCCCTGCAGCGCGCGGATGATGGTCATGCCGGTCTCCACCGTGGTTCGGAAATGGTTGGTGCCCTTGGTCAGGTCTGCCTGGTAGAGGTAGTAGGGTTTCACGCGGACCAACAACAGTTGATGCACCAGCCGTTTCATGACCTCCGGATCGTCATTCACGCCCTTGAGCAGTACGGTCTGCGCGCCCAGCGGCACGCCCGCATCCGCCAGCATGCCGCACGCGACCTTCACCTCCGGAGTCAGTTCATCTGGATGGTTAAAATGCAGGTTCATATAAATCGGGTGATATTTTTTCACGATCTCACAAAGCTTGGGAGTGATGCGCTGCGGCAGCGAGCCAGGGACGCGGGAGCCGATCCGGATCAGTTCCAGGTGGGGGATCGTCCGCAAGGCCTTGAGAATGCGTTCGAGCAAGTGGTCGGGGAGCAACAAGGGGTCACCGCCCGACAGGATGACGTCGCGCACCTCTGTGTGCTCCTTCAGGTACGCGATAGCTTGGTCCAGCTCGCCTTTTTTCAAAAACCCCGGCTTCCCCACCAGACGCTTGCGCGTGCAGAACCGGCAATAAATCGGGCACTGGTTGGTCACCATCAACAGCACCCGGTCTGGGTATCGGTGGACGAGGTGGGGCACCGGGCTCATCAGGTCTTCCTCGAGCGGGTCGTCCTCGGCGTCCACGTCCTCCATCTCAGCCGGGTCTGGAACGACCTGCTTCCAGATTGCGTCGCCCTTTTCCTTGATCGTGGCCAGCACCGTCGGCGTAATGCGCATGGGATAGTCGCCGACGACCGCCTCGATTTCGTGCGGATCAATGCCCAGGCGAGCGGCGAGGTCCTTCGGCGTCACCACGCTCTCAGCGAGTATCCGTCTCCATTCCTCCATCGTATATCCATCCCTCCGTTAACTGGGTATAGGCACGCGGCGCGAGGCTATAGGCTGCAGGATGGAAATTCCTCCTCCTCACCTTGTGTCCCGTGCGCTGCGCCCCCCGCTCCATAGCGGGACTCCAGGTACGCCAGAATCTCTCTCGTTTCGGTCAAGACCTTGTCGCTGTCCTTCAGAACCGGCACATAGTATTGCCCCGACACCTCATAGACCTCTGTGCGCATCGGTCGGAAGTCCGGCACGACCACCTCGTCGTAAGGAACGCCCAGTTCTTCGAGCTTCGCTCGGACTAGGGCGCATTCGGGACACCATTTCGCGTGGTAAAGAGTCATCACGTCGAAAAGTCCCAAGCCATCAGGTTGAACGTCATGACGCCAACGGTCGGATGTCGAGGGGTTTTCATGAGGCCTTGGGCGTTCAGGCATTCGGACGTTCAGACGTCGTTGCGCATGGGATCATGATGGCGTCCCGCATCCCATGGAGCACTTTCTTATCCAATGGGCAGACTGTGGCGAGGATCCCGGCCAGCTCGGCGTGGTCGTCGGTGATGAAATAGTAGGGAGAGAGCCGTGTGCGTCCCGACATCGCGACAAGGTCGTCGGTGCGCT
Organism: Nitrospiraceae bacterium; assembly: GCA_050731155.1. GTDB lineage: Bacteria > Nitrospirota > Nitrospiria > Nitrospirales > Nitrospiraceae > NS-7. Next base: position 3,073 of record JBOHOI010000271.1, read on the forward strand.
CATCATAGAAGGACAGTTCGAACTGCCTACCCTTGTGGAACTCTTGGAGGATATAGGGAGTCGCCGGGAACGAGGTCAAGGCAGTCTCCAGCGCTGCGGCCCACTCCGACTGAGGGAGGTCATGCCCAACCGACACTCCGCGGCTACCCCAGGCCAGTTCCGAAAAGCCGGACGGTTTGACGACGTACCGCCGATCTTTTTGCGAGGCCCGCATCAGGTCTAGCCAATCGGCGACAGCCCGCCCGGCGACGTGCAGGTCTGGGATGATGGCTGAGGGTGGCAACGGCCGTGGATCGAGAATCCATGTGCGCGGCATCAGGCCGGATAGCAACGCGAAGGTCTCTTCACCAAGTTCCCGTTTCCAGAAGGAGCTCAGGATCGGGTGGTGCAGCAACGCAAAGGAAAGCTTCTCCTCCAGAGCCGGTTTGAAGGGAGGGGTCACGATCGTCCGGTCCTTTTTGGCGCTGTACATGATGAGTTCGGACTTGGGGACGTTTTTGAGATCGAAGAGCTCGAAAAACCGATAGACCAGCGCGATCGGCCGCTCGCCGGACTCGCCAGTGAGCACCAAGGACTCTTCCGTGAATCGAACCTCTCTGGGTTCCACACACCACGCGTCGATCCCGTGCTCC
>JBOHOI010000272.1:0-3635 GCA_050731155.1 Nitrospiraceae bacterium
GGTCGCGAAGATCTCGTGCACTGAGGGGTTTGCGATCAAGTCCACATAACGCTGCCGGTAGCGTGTTTCCACGTCCGTTAGGCCGTGCCATTTCTCCGGGAGGGGGCGGAGCGCTTTGCTCAGAAACGTTAGCTCACGCACCTCGACTGTAAGCTCATTGGTCTTGGTTCGGAAGAGCTGTCCGCTGACGCCGATCCAGTCGCCGAGGTCCAGCATCTCGCAGACTCGATAGCCCTGCTCCCCCAGCAGGTCCTTCTTCAGATAGACCTGCAGGCGATCCGCTCCATCCTGCAGGACGGCGAAGGCTGCTTTGCCGAATCGCCGCAAAGCCACGATCCGGCCAGCGAGGCGGCAGCGGATCTGCTCCCGTTCCAGAACCTCCTTGGATTTCTCTCCATGTATGCGAATCAATTGGCCCGCTCGGTCCGTCGCGTCGAATCGAGTGCCATAGGGCTGGACCCCCAGTTCGCGCAAAGTGTCCAGCTTCTTGATGCGCTGCTGCTGTTGGTCGTTCAGTTGGTCCATGCAAGCACGAGGGTTTAGGCTTTTGCCAACTGCTTCTTGAGATAGGCCTCGATGAACTGGTCTATGTCACCGTCCATGACCGCCTCGACGTTCCCGACTTCGTGATTGGTCCGATGGTCCTTCACCATTTGGTAGGGCTGGAACACGTAAGAACGAATCTGACTCCCGAAACCGATTTCCTTTTTTTCTCCGACGATGGACTGGAACTCCGCCTCCTTCTTCTGTCGCTCGACCTCGTACAAACGTGCCTTCAGGATCTTCATGGCGCCCGACTTGTTCTGTAGCTGAGACCGTTCGTTCTGGCATTGCACCACGATGCCGGTCGGCATATGCGTGATCCGCACGGCGGTTTCCACCTTGTTCACATTCTGACCACCGGCACCACCGGCTCGAAAGGTGTCAATCTTGAGGTCCTTCTCGTCGATCACCAATTCCACGTCCTCTTCGATTTCCGGATAGACGAACACGGAGGCGAAGGAGGTATGCCGTCGCTTGTTCGCATCGAATGGAGAAATACGGACCAGACGGTGGACACCGGCTTCGGCTTTCAGATAGCCATAGGCGTAGGGGCCATTGATGGCCAAGGTCGCGCTCTTGATGCCAGCCCCTTCACCTGCTTGGAGATCCAGCGTTTCCACCTGATATCCCTTCCGTTCTGCCCATCGGACGAACATGCGCAGCAGCATCTGGGCCCAGTCCTGCGACTCAGTGCCCCCGGCCCCTGGATGAATAGCTAGAATCGCGTTGCTACCGTCTCGTTCGCCGGACAGCAGCAATTCAATCCGCAATTGGTTGATAGAGGCTTCGAACTGCTCCAGCTCAGACGCCAGCTCGCGTTCCATCGCCGCATCTCCGCTTTCCTCGGCCAGCTCCAGCATCGCGCGCAGGTCCCCATGCCGGCGTTCGATGTCGGCCCAGCGGCGGATGTCGCGCTCGATGGCGGCTTTCTTACGGCTGACGCGGGCGGCAGCCTGGCGGTCTTTCCAGAAGTCAGGTTGGGTCGTCTCCCGTTCCAAATCCTGAAGCTGCGAGGTCATGTGAGGGAGGTCAAAGATGCCCCCTGAGTTCGCTGACCTGTTCGCCGATGGTTCGGACCCGCACGCTTAATTCGTCAAGCATGCCTCTCTCCTCAGTGTTGCTGTCTTTCTCGTCCCTGGCCCCCTGTCCCTACCTTTGTCTGCAGTCGAGCGACCAGCAGAAAAAGTCCGGTGATTATAACACAGCCATATGCAAAGACATCACCCTGTTGGGTGTAGAAGGTGCGTACTCGTCCAACGGGAATGCGACCGGTCACGACCTCTTCGGTAAAGATGGGCGTCGCGTGCAGAATCCTGCCCTGCGAGTCAATGAAGCCTGAAATACCGGTATTGGCCGAGCGGGCAAACGCGACCCGATTTTCCACCGCTCTGAGCACCACCATCCCGAAATGCTGGAAGGCCGCCGCGGATTTTCCGAACCAGGCGTCGTTGGTGATCGTCACCATGAACTGGGCTCCATTCGCCACAAATTCCCGCACGAGGTTGGGAAAGATCACTTCGTAGCAAATCACGACGCCGAATTTGACGGTGTTCCTATCGGCTCCTGACCCAATGGGTAGGGCCAATACCGTGGAAACAGTTCCTGCTTCAAAGTCACCGATGCCTTCAACCAATTTATCGAGAAAAAACAGGACAGGCCGCAACGGGATGTATTCGCCGAACGGCACGAGGTGGCGCTTGTCATAACGGTCCAGGATCACACCGTCCGGCGAAAGGAGATAGGCGCTGTTGAGCAGGTAGGGGCGCTCGTTGGGAAAGCGCCGAAGCGCCGGGGTCCCGAACAGAAGCGGGACATTGTGGGCTCGCGCCAGCGCCATGACTTCGAGCCGGTAGGGCGGCTCTTGCTCAAACAGAAAGGGTGTGGCGGCCTCCGGCCAGATAACCAGGGCGCTCCCCTCTGCGGCTTGGGCGGTCAACCTTGCGTAGCGATCGAGCGTCTCGCGACGGAAGGCAGCGTCCCACTTCCGAGCCTGGTCAATATTGGGTTGCACCAGTCCAACAGAGATCGAACGGTCGGAGTCTCTCGCGGACGCTGATGCGGCGTCTGGGCTGGCGTTCAACTGAGCCTGGCCGTACAGGAGGGTCAGGACCATTCCCAACGTTGCTGCGGTGGCACTCAGCCAGGGGACCGATCCCGCCTGTCGGGGCCGGTGCACTATCCACAGTCCCACTTCAGCGAGCGTGGCATTGACCAACACGACGAGGAAAGACACGCCGTACACGCCAGTCAGATCTGCAATCTGGATGGCTAGCAACCACTGATATTGGGAATAGCCGAGGAGGGCCCACGGGAGGCCTGACAGGAGGTACGTGCGAAGCAGTTCAAGGGAGACCCAAATAAACGGGGCTGCAAAGAACGCGAAAGGGAAAAGAGTTTTTCGGAGCCAGGCGATAGCCAGAGCGTATAAGGCGACATACAGGCCGAGATACGTCGTGAGCAGGATCATAACGGCATAGCTCGCCAGGAGCGGCATCTTGCCATAGAGGTGCATGGCCGTCACGACCCAGAACATCGTGCCGACAAAGACAATCAAACCAGCCAGCCAGCCGATCCAGAAAGCGCGACGTGGGCGGGCACCAGCGATGGCGAAGTGGAGCGGGAGCAAGACGATCCAGGCGAGGGCGCCAACGTTGAAATCAGGAAAGCAGAGAGGGTAGAGGAGACCGCTCGCGCTGGCGAGCATGATCTGACGGGCGAGAGCTTCGCTCATCGGGCGTACCTTATCGGAATGGATGCCGAGTTGCAAGGTGGCGCTTTGCCGGTCAGTGCGTTATGATGCGCCCGATGAAGAGCTGGCGCGTCGGAGTAGTGGCGTGCGTGATCCTCTGGGGTGGGCAGCCGGCACAGGCAGAGGAGCCTTCGCTCGTAAGTCAGGAGGTTAACGAGTCACCGGCCTCTGAGAAAATCGCGACCAAGTTGGTGCGCGGGGTCGCCAATTTCACCACGGGCTGGGTTGAACTGCCAAAACAGATCTATCTGGTTGGGCGCAATGAAGGCTGGGCGACTGGCGCACTCCGAGGGCCCATTGATGGGTTCGGCATGTCCATAGCACGGACCCTCGCAGGCGCGTA
>JBOHOI010000273.1:0-3625 GCA_050731155.1 Nitrospiraceae bacterium
CCACAGTAATGACAGACAGGCCGAACTTGGAGACAGAACGCAGCTCGGTCTTTCGAGGTAAATTGGTGAGCTCGATTTCCAATGGAAACGTCACGAGCCGCTCCACTTCGAGAGGGGAGAGCGCCGGCACCTTGGTAATGACTTGCACCTGCACGGTCGTGATATCCGGGAAGGCATCAATGGGGAGCGCCAGGAATGCCCAGATGCCGGCGGCCATCAACATGGCAGCGCCTAAGAGCACGAGCAAGCGCTGACGGAGTACGCCCCGAATCACGCTGTCGATCATGACCCTTCCCCTCCGCCCATTTGCTCTTTGAGGAGCTCTGACTTGAGCAGGTAACTCCCTTCCGTCACGACCTCATCGTTTTCAGCGAGGCCTGACATGACAGCCGCATACCGGTCGGTCACTGGACCGACCACCACCTCACGACGCTCAAACCGGCGCTCCCCACGAACGAGGAACACAATGGTCTTCTCCCCGGCTTGCTGTAGGGCGCTGGCTGGGACAGCGAGGCCCGGCGCATCGTCCAAGACGACATTGACCTCGGCAAACATTTCCGGTCGCAACTTGCGATTGGGATTCGGCACATCGGCTCGGGCTCGCACAGTCCGAGTCGCCGGATCAATCACCGAACTCAGGTAGCTGATTCGTCCTGTGAATGTCTCGTCCGGATAGGCGGCGATCTTGATTGCGATGGAAAGACCGACTTTCAAATGCGCGACTTGCTGCTCGGGAAAATCGGCTTGGACCCAGACCATCGACAGATCGGCTACTGTAAAGAGAGACTTCGAAGGATCAATGACCTCGCCGACCGTGGCGTTCCGTTGGATTACCTCGCCTGAAATCGAGGCCCGGAGCGGAACCTGTGCAACCTGCGCATGGGGTAAATCCGGTCCGCTAAGGCGTTTAATTTCCTGCTCCCTCATTCCCAGCAGATGCAGCTTTTCCTCCGACTCGTGAACCTCAGCCAAGGCATTTTGGTACTCGCCCTCTCGCCTTTGATATTCTGCGACGCCGATCACTTTCCGCTCCAGCAACATTTTGGCCCGTTCAAATGATTTTTCCACGACACTGAGACCAGTCCTTGCCTTGCGATACTCCAGTTGGGTGGCACCCAACTCCGGGCTGTCGAGCAAGAGCAACCGATCACCCGTCTTCACTTGGTCTCCCAGATTGGCGTAGACCGCGACAATGCGGCCGGGTACCCGAGAACTTAAGTGAGCCAGCCGATTTTCATTGGCGACAATCTTTCCCGCCTGAGCCTTCAGCTCCCTTTTCAGGGGCCGTACCGCAACGCGCTCAGTTCTCAGACTCACCAGTACCGGACTGTCTTTCGACAGCGTCAGAGAGGGTGCGGGGGAAGAATTCGCTCGCCTCTCAGGCTGTTGTTGCGGCTCTTCGTCTCGACCCTTGCAACTCAGGAGACCAATCGAGACGAGTAGACAGACCAGGACGCGGCCAACTGTCGACGAGCGAACAAGAGTCATGATCCGCCTCCAGTCCATCGTTCGAGTCGAGCCAGGGCGATCGCGAGTTCTGATCGGGCCTGAGCATATTCCAGCAGGGTCTGACGGTACACTCGCTGCGCATCGAGCACCTCCAGCAAGCTGGCTTCTCCGTGTTGAAAGCTGAATTTTGCAATATCGAGCGCTTCTTCCGCCTGCTTCAGCAACCCTTGCTCGAAGACGGCGATCTGCTCCTGGGCGGTCCGGGCTTCCTGAAAATGCTGCGTGATCGCCCGCTCGAGCTCATTGCGGACCTGGAGCCATTCCGCCTCCGATCGGCGCTGTGTTCCGAGCGCTGTTTCAATCTCCCCCTGTCGCCGATACCAGAGTGGTACAGGGACGCTCACCCCGGCAAGGATTGCCTCATCACCGGCTTCACGGTGATACGTCCCCGATATGGTGAAATTGGGAATTCTGGATTGCTTCTCCTGTACCACCTTCAGCTCCGCCTGGTCTATCAACTTGCGCTGCCGTCGGAGACTTGGGTTCTGTGTCAAGGCTACGGCGATCAGTGACTCAAGCTTCTGTTCTTGTTGGATGGCCGTGAAGTCTCCCTGAATCCTGAAAGGTTTCCCCAGCGCCTTCCCAGTGAGAGTATCGAGATTGACTTGGGCAACCTGCAGAGCATTGACAGCGCGAGCCACTTCCTTGCGCGCCTTTTGGACCTCCACATTGGCCTTAATCACCTGAAATTGCCCTCCTTCTCCCAAGGCCACTCGGTCCTTGACCACTTGCGCGACGGCCTCCACGGTCTTGAGGTTCTGCGTGGCCAGTTCGGCGTCACGTTGCGCCAGCAGCAGTTGATAGAAGGCGACCTTGACATCGGCGATGATCTTTAGCCGTGTCTCCTCAACACCGGCATGGGCTCCGGCGATTCCCGCTTCGGCGGCCCGCTGACGAGCCTGCCGCGTGCTCGGCCACTCCAAGGGCTGCTCAACTGTCACCGTCCGCTCCGTGATGGCGACGCCGGTGCTCGGGTCTCGAATGGCTCCTCGACCGCTCGATCCGATGATGGAAGGATTAGGGTAGGCGCCAGCCCTCACGCGGTCCCCTTGGCTCTGTCTGACTGCACCTTCCGCGGACATCACGGCGGGATTCCGTTCCAGGGCAAGGGTAATGATTTCGTCAAGCGTGTAAGTGAGCGCACTAGGCTCGGCGGCATGGCTTGCTTTTGCAAAGGCAGTTACGTGAATTATTGACACAGTCAGTGCAAGCGCCAGAAAGAAGGGATGTGGCATTGTCCACCTCCGAAAGCACCGCATAGACTACGCGCAGCACGCGCGTGCCTAGGTGGCAGCAAAGAGTGTTCAGCTACTTTTCGAACAATCTCTCGATGTTCAGGTGAGGGCAGGAGGGTGGAACAGGAAATGGATTAACGTCAAAACGAAAAGAGGAGGAGCTTCGGGGAGCATCGAGGTGAACGGAGACACGACCGAAAGGTGAAAAGGAGTGACTGTTTGAAACATGAGATGGCAGGGGCAGCCATCGTCAGCAGTGGTGGCGAAGCCGTTTAGGTGATGATGGACGCCATCTTGAGCCAGTAGGACCGGAGGACCTGGATTCACGGCGAAATCCGAGAGGCAGCTCAACCCCGTTAACTGGACGGCTAGCAGCATCACCAGCGCGATGAGTAACGGCTGAACAAATTTTTCTTTCACTATCCTGTTCCCTTGGAAATGAAGAGAAAATCGGTATGTCGTACAAAGGCTACCACGTTCCCTCAAAGGATGCAATTTGAACAGGGAATCGGGGCTGTGTCCTTACCCCGCACGGGCACACCACACAGCCACGATGCGAAAGATCAACGGCGGAAGCACGAGCATCTGCACGACGGGCGTGATCCCGACCACAAGGCCGGGCACGAGCGGCATCCGTGCCGTGTACACCCACCACTCTGCGACGTACACAGTCACCCACTCGACGCTGACGCTGATCGCCAGCCCTGCAGCCAGCATCAAGACATAGCCCCGAATCCCTGGTTGCTCGAACCAATCTCGCCGACGCAGCACGACTTGGCCGATAGCATAGATGAGCAGGACAAGCAGGCCATCGAGAAGGCTCGCCGCAAAGCAGAGCCAGGGCGCGATGCTGGAACCATCCATGCCAGCGTAGAGCAATG
>JBOHOI010000274.1:0-3607 GCA_050731155.1 Nitrospiraceae bacterium
GTTCACTGTTGTCTCGGTTCTCATCGCACCGCCAAGACTCCCGCCCCTGCGATCGTGCCGGCCTTCAAGGCCTGGAGCGCCTCGTTGGCTTCTTCAAGCGCGAACCGTTGGGTGTGGGGGCGAATCGGAATCATGGCGGCCTCCTGCAGCAGGTCCAGCCCGTCCTGTTTCGTGTTCGCCGTCACGCTTCGAATGGCCCGCTCGCCGAACAGGTCCTGGTCGTAGTCCAACGAGGGGATCGGCGTCATGTGGATGCCGGCTAGCGCCAGGGTCCCGCCCTTCTCCAGTGCGCGGAGCGCCGGGGGGACCAGCTCGCCGGCCGGCGCGAAGATGATGGCTCCGTGCAGTTTCTCGGGAGGAGCCTCGGCTGCGCCGCCGACCCAGACAGCTCCCAAATCGCGTGCGAGCGCCCGGTGCTGCTCTCGAAGCGAGCAGACGTAGACCTCGCATCCCCAGTGCCGGGCCACCTGGATGGTGATGTGCGCCGAGGCTCCGAAGCCGTAGAGCCCGAGTCGCTGGCCTGGCCTCACCCGGCTGAGGCGCAGCGCGCGATAGCCGATGATCCCCGCGCACAACAACGGCGCCGCCTCCTCATCACTGAAGACCGACGGAATCGGGTAGGCAAAGGCCGCCGGCACGACCGCGTATTCGGCGTAGCCTCCGTCCACGTGATAGCCGGTGAACCTCGCCCCTGGACAGAGGTTCTCCCGACCATCGCGGCAGAACTCGCAGCGGCCGCAGGTGTTCTGGAGCCAGGCGATGCCCACCCGGTCCCCTTCCTTCACATGGTGCACCAGGCTGCCAACGCGATCCACGACGCCAACCACCTCATGGCCAGGAATGATGGGGCGCGTGGCTGCGGGCAGCTCGCCTTCCACGATGTGCAGGTCAGTGCGACAGACGCCGCAGACCCGCACCTGCACCCGCACTTGGCCAGGTCCGGGGTCCGGGGCTGGAAGATCCTTGAAAAGAAGGGGCCTGGTCCCCACGTCGGCGCTGTGCTCCATGATCATGGCTCTCACTGCGTCACGCCTCTTCTTTCTGATCTTCCACGACTGACAGAGCTGCCGAATCCCTGCGCCCAGATCGTTCTCACTCGGCTACAGAGTCTGTGCCGGGCGGAGCGGTGCGTGTCCTCTCGAGGCAGGCGATGACTTCCTCATCAGTGACCTGGGCAAAGTCCAGATAGAATTGCCCAATGGCAGCAAACGACATCGGCGTCTCGAGGATCACCACTTCATCGACCTTCGACAGCAGATCGCTCCTGACCTGGGAGGACGCCACGGGGATGGCGGCCACCAGCCGCCGCACGTTCAAGGTACGGAGCGCTGCCACAGAAGCGTAGAAGGTCGCCCCGGTGGCCACCCCGTCATCCACGAGGATCACGCTCCGGCCGGTCATGGGGGGGAGCGGTCGGCCCCACCGGTACCGCTCGACTCGCCGGGCGATCTCCTGTTGCTGGAGCTGCACCTCTTCCTCCAGTTGACCGGAGGACACGCCGAAGCTCAGGAGGACTTCGGGGTTGAGATGGCGATAGCCGGTTTCCGACAGGGCCCCCATCGCCAACTCCGGATTCCCCGGCGCCCCCAGTTTTCGGGTCACCAGCACCTCCAGTGGGAGGTGGAGCTCTCGGCTGATTTCGTAGCCGACGACCACTCCGCCGCGGGGCAATGCCAGAATAAGGGTGTCCGACGCCTCTTTGTAGTGAATCAGAGTCTGAGCCAGTCGTCGGCCGGCATCATGGCGATCCAGAAACAGGGGGTCCATGGTCCTCCCGAGGCCTCCAGCCTTCACCGGGAACTGCGGTACACATCTGGCACTGTCTTCCAGCCCCCTGTTCCCGCTATACTGCCACCATAGGAGGCAGTCCCTCACAGACCCTCGTGCCCTCAGCGCCGCAAGCAGGTTTCATCCTGAGGTCTTTCCCTTAAAGGGGAGGGGAGTGGCGGAGTTGACCATCAGGCAGCTCATCATGCAGAGGATCACTGGTGCCCTCTACTCGTCCCGCCAGCTTGCCGAACAGGTTGGAGTGCCGGAACGGGAGGTCGAAGACCACCTGACCCACATCACCAAGTCAGTGGCGCGCGACCGCGCACGCCGGTTTGTCCTGGAACCGTCCAGGTGCCGAGATTGCGGCTTTGTCTTCCGGGAGCGAACCCGCCTGACCCGCCCGAGCCGCTGTCCCCGTTGTCGCAGCGAGGCCATCTCACCGCCCCGCTATGGGATCGAGCTCCGCTGATGTCCCTGCCTCCAGGCGCCTGCGCCGGAGACCCTAGTGCCGTTCCAACTAGTCAGAGCTAATTGCGCCCCACATGTGCTGCATGACACTTGGGTTTGGTCGTATGCAACAAGTAGGTTGAGATAGTTGGAACGGCACTAGGTTCCTTTCCGTCTCGCGGGACAACCACCTTCTCGCAGGAGTCTGGGGATTTCTTCTGGTGGCACCGGCTCGCTGCAGAGATATCCTTGAATCACATGGCACCCCTTTTCGGCTAAGAAGGCCGCCTGCGCGTCGGTTTCCACACCCTCGCCGATCACTGTGAGTTTCAAGCTCCGGGCCATTGCAATAATGGCTGCGACGAACGCCGCGGCGTCGGGATCGGAAGGGATGTCTCGAACAAAGGACTGATCGATCTTGAGAGTGTCGAGAGGGAAGCGCTTCAAGTGGCTCAGCGACGAAAACCCCGCGCCAAAGTCATCAATGGAGAGTCTGACCCCCAGCCCCTTCAATTCTTTCAGGGTCGTGGTGGTCGCGTCGGTATTCAGCGTGAAGACGCTTTCGGGGAATTCCAGTTCCAGGCTGTGGGGATTAAGCCCTGTGTCATGCAGGATCTGCGACAGGCTGCTCGCGATGTTGCGCTGCCTGAACTGCCGGTCCGAGATGTTGACGGCGATGCGCAGCGAGGCAAATCCTGTTTCCTGCCAAGCCTTGGCCTGGGCGCAGGCGGTCCGCAGCACCCAGGCCCCGAGGGGGATCATGAGGCCGGTCTCTTCAGCAATAGGGATAAAGTAGGCCGGCATGGTGAGCCCGGAAGCAGGATTTCGCCAACGCACAATCGCCTCGATACCCGTGAACGTTCGAGTGGCTAGGTCAAAAAACGGCTGGTAGTGCAGCACGAACTCGTTCCGCGATAATCCCTTCCGGAGCGCCTGTTCCATCACCAGTCGCTCGCGGGCCGCGGCCTGCATCTCAGGTGTGAAAAACTGGTAGGTGTTGCCTCCTTGTTGTTTGCCCCGGTACATGGCGGTGTCGGCGTGTTTCAGGAGATTATTGGAATCCTCATCATCGGCGGGATAGACCGTGATGCCGATGCTGACGGTCACGAAGACCTGATGGCCGTCCAAGACGAAAGGCTGGGCGATGGCGTCGAGGATTCGTTGCGCCAAGGTGGTCAGCCCTCGCTCGCTCGGGATGGCTTCCAGCAGGATACTGAATTCATCTCCGCCCATGCGGGCGACGGTATCCACCTGCCGGACGCACCTCTTCAGCCGGTCCGCCACGGCTTTGAGGAGCTGATCGCCAATGTCGTGGCCTAGGGTATCGTTGATCGCCTTGAAGCGATCCAGATCTAAGAACATGAGTCCAATCGGTTGGTCCTTGCGCTTA
>JBOHOI010000275.1:0-3585 GCA_050731155.1 Nitrospiraceae bacterium
AATCATAGGTCCCACTGAGAAACCAATTGAGCGACACATCCACTTGTTTGACCAAGTCGCCGCCTGAATGGGTATCCGGATCCCACCAGGCGTAACGTCCAGCGATTTCCAGGTAACGAGGAATGAGATAGTAACCTGATTGGACATACCACCCCGTCGCATTGCCCAGTAAATGTGGAGCGAATTGGGTACAGACACCCGCAGTATCCTTTACCACGCAAGGAAAGCCCTTCTGGTGACGGATCACATTCTTGAAATAATATTCACCCTGCAATGAAAATCCTCGGTACTTGAAGACGGCATCGAGCCCCCATGTCGAATAATCTATGATGCCCCATCCGAGTTGCCGGCCGTTTCCAAAGGCGGCGAGCTGACGTCGGAAGTTCAGGTTGGCCAGGTCAATACCGACGAACCCATTACCTGTCGCTGTGTTCACGCCTGGGTTATACGAATACCCGCCGCCGATGGCCATCTGGGGTGTTTCCGAATAGGCCATGTCGCCTTCGCCGTACCCCGGACGGCCCATCACGTTCCACATCAACCGCGCTGTGGCCATGAACCGGTCCACGTCAATCCTCGTATCGGCATTGATATTCCGCTGTTCCGGTGGGCAGCCTGGAGGCTGTCCACCGGTTTGTCCACCAATGCACGGCTCAGTGGGCTGTTCGCTGATGAATGTGCCAAGCCTAGTGAAACTGGGGCCCGCGCCGTTGAACACACCTAAATAGTAATTGATCGGGTACACCTCCCCATCGTTCATGATCGTAATCCCGATGTCCCGCCGGTCTAATCCGCTGGCCGTAAAGGCATCCATGACCAAGGCTCGTTCAGGAAACTGCATTGATGCGGTGGAATTGATCTGCGCGCGGTTGAAGTAGACCTTGTATTGGCCGAACTGGACGTTCAGCCAGTTCAGGTGGGTGCTCGTCATGTTAAAGTCGAATAACTGCATGAAGCCCGGAGACTGGGAGTTCTCCGCCGTCTCGCCGCGGAGCTGAATGTAGTATTTCAAATCTGGGTTAAAGAGATGCCCCATGAAGTAGAGCCGAACCCGTCTTAAGTTGAAATGGGTCGAGTCGTTCTCCGAGCGATTGGCCCGGTAATCGCCAAAGACGCCCAGCAGTTCGGGGAAATTCTTCGCGTCACCTGGGTTGCGCCAGGCGTCGTTCCGGAACCGCTGGGTCGCGCGAAGCTGGAACCGCGCGCGAATCTTCAGGAAGTATGCATTGTCGTTCATCGAGAAGTTGAAGCCCCGGTCGTACCAGGCCTTAAAACTCGGCTGGAGGAGATACGAACGCGTTTCTGATTCCTTCAAAACCTTCTCGTATTCCTCTTGCGTAATGAGCCCCTGCTTGACCGAGCGTTCAAGCATGAGTTTGAGCGCCGGATCAATACTTTCTACAAACACGTATTTTCCGTCTTTTTCGATGAGTCTCCCTGACTCAACGGCGAGGACAGACCGCGGACTTAAGTGCCCCACGATAAGACACAGCGCGAATGAAAGAACCCAGAATTTCTCTGTCGCACACGCAGCAAGCGTGTTGTATATGAGTGCGATCGTCCGTGCCATAAGGGTCGAGCCTCCACGAATGAAGACACATGAACGGATTACGGAGCGCCGGCTGGTGGGATTGGACGAGTCCCTCGTGGCACGGGCAGCTCGGCGGATTGCAGGAACGGCCGGAACTCCACCGCACGTTTCCCTTTCCCGTTGGTCACCCAGAAGCGGCCAGGCTCGAAATATAGGAGGTAGTCCTTTGGGGGAGGCGGCGGCGTCGGATAGTTATAGTCGTACTGGTCAGACTTCCGAACTGGGATCTGGGTATGAAAATACTCCATCATGAGGTAGAGGTACGGGTCCCGCACCGCAACCCAGCCGGCATTCGTATCCTTCCGGTAACGAGGATTAAATCCGGGAGCCAACAGCTCGAAATGCACGCGTTCTTCAGGACCGACCTTCTGCAGCGCGTCGGCCAGATGCGGCGCGAGTGCCTGCACCTCGTCTTCTCGGAACACAGGCTTCGGCGGAACTTCTTCGGCAAACCAGCGCAACGGCAACCGTTGCTGCTCACGAATCGAGAATCCCCGTAACAGACTGGCCACCTCAGCCGCGCTGAGCTGGACCGGATGTGTGTATCCAGCCGGCTCCACTTCCTTCTGTAGCGTGACCCTGACACGTGGGTCCTCGTGCAGCACCCTCGTCGTGTACGGCAGCCGCACGCATCCACCAGCAGCAATGGACCCAACCGCCAGTGTGGTTAAGACAACCACTGCAAGGCGTCTGCTTCTTGTTTTGGTGGTTATCCTTTTCATGACAGGCCTCCATGATGTGTGCGATCGGACGAATGGGTGCTAGAAGGTGCACACTTGTATATTATACATAACCTATATGTCAAGTATTATTTACACACCACACGAGTTGCTATCAGCTCGTTCTGGGCCGAAGAGGTCCCACGTAGTAAAGGGCTAGGGGCGTGGAAATGAGATGTCGCCCTCTCATCAGTGGGGGTCGTTGATGAGTGGGGCTTAAAGGGATTTTTGCAGGACAGCGGGTAGAGGCAGGTAGGTGGTACCCTACTGAAGCTCGTCAGAAACGTCTAACTGGTTCTTTACCGAGGCGCACAGGAGCCGGCTATTTTGCGGGGTTTATCGGGGATTCATATCCCAACTGCTTCAACACATTCTGCGCTTCAGGAGTCTGGATGAACGAAAGAAAATCCTCACAGAGTTTCCGGTTTGGGCAGTACCGCTCCATCGCCATAGAGTGTACGACGGGCGTGTAGCCCCGATCAGTTGAGGCGACGACTCGAACCCGTTCGCGTTCCCGATACGCATCCGGGCTGAAGATGACACCGACATCAGCCTGCCCGCTCAGTAAGTAATCCAGTACGCCTTTCGCATCGGCCGCCACATCCAGACGCCCCTTGAGCGACTCCGCGATTCCCAGGTCTTTGAACATCGCCCTTGTCACCTTGCCCAATTGAGTTCTCTCGGGATCGGCAATCGCCACCCGCTTCACGGCTCCGTCAACGAGAGCTTCAAAAGACGCGGGGGCCTCGACCAAGGACTCAGGAACGACGAGCACCAACAGCTCCTTGGCGTACTCTCTTCTGGTGCCCGGCAGGACGTAATATTTCTGCTGCAGCCGCTTGATCAATTCATCGCCCCCGGGGGCCACCAGGTGAATCGGGCCCCTGCCGATGAAGTATTGGCCTATCATGCTGTTCTCCATCGCAGCGATTGTCCACCGCAACTCTAGGCCTGAGTCATAGTAGAACCGCACCCTCACGTCTGGATGGGTCGCTTCGAAGGCACGACCAAGAGCTTCGAGCGGAGCCTTCAAACTCGGCGACGCCGCGATGACCAAGGGTTCTGCGGCCCACACGTGAGGCGTGAGGCGTGAGGCGTGAGGCGACCAGAAAAGTGTGAGGCACAAGGCGACAAGGAACGAGATGGCTGCAAGCACTCTGAGCTACCCCCGATTCCGTAGACACTCTCGAACGGGGACAGGGTGATGGGCTTCGAACTGCACCGGGCTGACATCGCCCAACGTCTGATGCAGCCGCTGCCGATTATAGAACACCT
>JBOHOI010000276.1:0-3518 GCA_050731155.1 Nitrospiraceae bacterium
GAACCGTTGTTGAGGCGGGATCTGCCAGAGATTTTGGACGATCTGGGCGAGTTAGGATTTAGTCTCACGCTGATCACGAATGGCACTAGGTTCACGCGGGCATTGGTCTCACGATTGGCTCGGCTTTCGCTGAATATCTCGGTGAGTTTGGATACCTTGGATCGCGAGCGGTATCGGCGGATCAGGGGGGCGGACCAGTTGTCACAAGTGCTGGACGGAATAGACCTGCTCAAGGGATTCCCTCACCCGAAATACCTGACCTGCATCGTCAGCGAGTTAAATCGTGAGGATGTGGTCGATGTGGTTCGATTCGCGCGGACGCACGGTTTCCTCCCGGTGGTTGGAGCTTATCACTGGCGGATTGAACGATATGGGAAGCTGGATGCCATGCTTCAGTACGACAGGTGGGCGGTCAGCCAGGTCTTTGAACAGGTCATCCAGTCGGGCTTAGCGCCGCGCGGTTATCTTGTGAACTATCTGCGTGACAACGTCCGTTGGCTGAAAGGAGATTCGTTGGAACGCTGTGATGCCGGCCGATACAGCATCGCGATCGATGCTTCAGGAAATGTCGCTCCGTGCCTAGCGCTGAGCCATGCGGGAAACCTGTTGGAGTCCTCGCTCGAAGAGATACTCGCTCGGTTTGATCGTGACGCGATTCGCAGTTGTTCTGCCCGTTCATCCTGCAATATGCTGTGCAGCCGTGTCGTTGGTTCAACGCTCCGGCGTCCCCTCTCCGCGCTGCTCGCCTGGAAGGCTCAGGCTGAGGCTAAGGGGTAAACATGGTTATCAAAGTTCTATTGCCTCTCAACCTGAACCTTAACCTCAACCTTGCTCTGGCACTGCTACTGCTGGCTGGCTGCTCCACAGTGCCGCAGTCCTTCAACCCGGCAGAGCCCATCAGCCCTAAGGACTTTTCGCATCAGGCTTTAGATGAAACGCTGCGTTTCCACGTCACGGATGGAGTGGTCAATTACCCTGCCATCGTGGTCGATTCCAAGTTTCGGACCTACCTCATGCAGTTGGATCGGGTAGACCCAACCAGTTTGCCTACCCAGCAGGATCGGTTAGCCTTCTGGATCAACGCCTACAACGCATTTGCGATCAAAGGCATTCTGGACGGGTATTCTCCAATGACGTTGTGGGGACGGTACCGCTACTTCATTGCTCGGGACTATCAGGTCGGCGGCAAAACGATTAATCTCTATGACCTGGAGCGGAAGCTGCTGATCCCAGATTTCCGGGAGCCTCGTATTCATTTCGCGATTGTCTGCGCGTCAAGCTCATGCCCCAAGCTCCAGTCCAGGGCCTATAGGGCGGACCATCTGGACGAGCAACTGGAACAGAGCGCCCGAGGCTTTATCAATGATCCGACTCGTAACCGATTTGACCGTCAACGGCAGATTGCCTCCCTCTCCTTGATCTTTCAATGGTTTAGGGAAGACTTTGAGGCCCACTCCGGCTCGCTGATCAACTATGTGAAGCGGTACGTGGCGGACCCGGATCTGGCTCGTGAGCTGGAGGCGATCCCATATAAGGTGGAATTCTTGGAGTACGACTGGCGGTTGAATGGTCCGCCGCCACGGGAGTCTGTTGACCATGCTCGTCCGTCCTGACGAACGAGTGCCGATCGCCCGTCTGCTGCGATTCTTGGAGCAGGGGGAACGCCTGGCCCACGACTGCGCCAAAGCTCAGGCCGCGCTGGCTCCGGAAGCAGGCATGCGTCGGTTTCTCCTAGGCCAAGCCCGCCAGGAGTCATACCACGCCGTGGTGTTTCAAGGGGCGATTGCCTGGTTGGCGCCTCGTCACCTTGGCGCGTGCCCCATGCTCCCGCCGTTGCAGCGCTACCGCGCGCTCGTCGAAGACGCGATAAGCCGAGGTGACTTGGCTGAGACCTTGCTGGCCGAGCAGATCATTTTGGAAGGATTGGGCGAGGCGATCCTGAAACGGATTGAAGCAGGGTTGGTCAAGCGGAACGCTCCCTTCCAGCGCCTACGGCGTATTTTGTTACACCAGGAGGAGGCCCATCATGATTTCGGCCACCGCGCGCTGGAGCAAGCGATCGCCAGTGGGGAGACTTCCCCTGATGCGCTCCGACCCCGCGGGCAGGAGTACCTGGCTCTCATGGATGCGATGGTGACCACCTTGAGTGACCTCTTCGAGTCCATTGACGAAGATCCTTCCGCCTGGGCGTCGGATGCCAAGAACTATGTGCCGACCTGGCTCACCCCCTCCCTTCTCTCCCCCCTTGAGGGGGAGGGTAATGAGGGGTGAGCTGAGCGCTGATTGCTGAAGACTGAGAGCTGAAGGAAACGCCCATGATCTCTGTCATCATCCCAGCCTACAACGAAGAAACGGCGCTGCCCGAGATGCTGCGACATCTTTTACGGCAACCAGGCGACTATGAAGTCTTTGTGGTGGACGGCGGGAGCACGGATCGGACCTGTGAGATCGTCAGAGTGGAACCTCGTGTCCGTTTGGTGGCTGCACCGAAAGGGCGAGCCTTTCAGATGAACGCCGGTGCAAAACGCGCGACTGGCGAGTGGCTTCTGTTCCTGCATGCCGATACTCTGTTGCCGGTCAGCGCGCTGGCCCGGCTTAACGCCTTGGAAGCCGACTCGACCATCCAGGCCGGCGGCTTTCTCCACCGGTTTTCCGGCGACGACTGGCGACTGCGAGTTGTGTCCTTCCTGGACAACTTCCGGTGCCGACGTTCCCGCATCATCTACGGTGATCAAGCGATGTTCGTGCGGCGCTTGCTCTTTGAACGGCTGGATGGTTTTCCGGATCAGCCGATCCTGGAAGACGTGGCCTTCTGCGAAAAACTGATTCGGGTCGTTACCCCTGTGCTTCTCTCGCCACCGGTCCTCACCGACTCACGCAAGTTCATCAAGATGGGAATCTGGCGCAGTTTCGCTCGCGTCTTGCTTATCATCCTGCACGTCGAGTTCCATCTTCCGATCCTCCCCCGCACGTTCTTTCAGGACATCCGCTGACCATTCCACGTTCTTGTGGCGTTCGCGCTGCACTGGTCGAATAGGTAAACGATAAACCACCTGTTCCGAGACTGCTAGAATTTGGTAAACATGGATCACACTGACTCTCGGGCCAAGAACCTTCGCGCGCTTTTGCGCCGCCGACTGCCAGCCCTGCTCTTCAGCTGGCTGCGGAAGATTGGCATTCTGGCTGAGCAGATGGGTGTATCGGCACGTCAAACCCTCACTCACCGGCACTGATCTGAATGCGATGGGCCTCAAGCCAAGCCCAACCTACAGGAAAATCCTGGGCCGCTTGCTGGAGGCGCGGTTAGACCGTGAGATCAGCACCAAAGCCGAAGGGCGGGAACTGGCGAAGCGGATGGCAAAGATTTGACGAAGAAGGGCTGCTAGATATCGCGGGTGCTGAGCAGGGATACGACGAAGCGGATTAGATCAGGATGCTCCAGGAGCGCGTCATGTCCGACCTTCGCTGTAAACAGGAAGTTCCCAGGTGTGGTTTCCTTCACAGGTATGCCCCAGGGA
>JBOHOI010000277.1:0-3487 GCA_050731155.1 Nitrospiraceae bacterium
ACCGAACTGTGGCCTGTTCAACTTTCATCGGCCAATTATGGTCCGGCATGAAGACGTGCAGCTCCAGATCAGTCCCTGGTTGCACCTCGGTGTCGCATTCGACCTTGCAGCCTGATTTGGAGATATCGGTGACCGTTCCTTCTCCTTCGAGGCCGCCTCCTGAGAAAAAAATTCTGAATCGAAGTCGAAAGCGTTGGGCCTTGCGGGGTTTCATGTCGTCTTGAGTTCCCCGAGAATCAGGCCCTAGCTCTTGGGGACGATGATGATCCGCGCTTTCTGAAATGCGAGTGCGCCGTCCAGGAGCACAACCAGCGCGATGAGCAGGAGCAAGGTTCCGCCCGTGAACCATCCTATCGTTCCCAGTTTCCATGTCCGATCCAGCAGTCCCGCCAGGAGGCCGAGGAATCCACAGAGAAAGCCAAGGGCGGCGGCGATGCGGGCAATGGAGGTCCGCTTCATACCGGGTCCCATAGTTCACCTCCCTCGTTGAGCTAGCGACGTTTCAATTATCGGCGATCTGATCTCCGAGTTTCGGCGGTCAGCCCTTTTCGACTAACATCCAGCGCTGAACGTCTGACTCCTCGAGAAGCTGATACCCCTCCTCGTCCACGTAGAGCCAGCAGTCCGGCCACTCTGTCTTGCGGACCTTCGCCTTCGGGGGGCTGTAGCCCTTCTCGTTTTTCACACGATAGACCGGTGTCGTTAACTGGTCCCACAGTTTCGACAGCTCAACCTGCCTTTCCCAGATACCCAGCTGTTCCAGTTGTTCACGATCCATAGACTGTGCTCTTCATCATCAACCTTTACAATCAGGCACCCGAGTGTCGGCCGCGCACTGACTTCGCCTGATACCTTCAGCGACTGGGAGCCACTTCGAGGCTTTGGACAAGCCGGCGGAGTTGCTCCTGCTGCTCAGTCTGCGTACGGATGAATTCGAGTCCGCACTCCCGTCCAATCGACCACCGGGCAACTGCCAAGTCGATCTTCAACGATGAATCCTGATCAGGTAGATAGGCACGGAGCTCCAAATACGTCCCTGTTGGGATGGTCGCGTCGCTTCGAATCTTACACCCGCCCATCGAGAGGTCCACCACTTGTCCATCTCCAACTATGTGGTCTCCTGAGAAAGAACATTCGAGCTCAACTTGGAAGCGAGCGTACTTACGTGCCTCCATCAGACCCTCACTCGTGGACTGGCGGGACCCTCGTTGGCTCATGGGTTCGTCGGCAGCTGAGTCTACGGAAAGAAAGAAATTTCATTGCTCCCCTCGACGTGCGAAGGGCCCGCGCTCATTCAGGTGAGGCGAACACCCATTTCGAGGTCTCTGACCACTTGGCGTAGTCGCTCACGCTGATCCGTGTCCATGCTGGTGAATTCAAGGCCGAACTCCCGCCCACGCGCCCATCGCACGGATGCCAGTTCGACATGGATCGGCGGCTCATGATCTGGCAAATGGATGCGCAGCTCCAGATTCGTCCCTGGTTGCACCTGGGTCTCGCTGTCCACCCGACATCCGCGAATGGACAGGTCGAGCAGCGTCCCTTCTCCGCCAACGACATGGACGGAGGAGAACGAACTTCGGAATTGAACCGGAAAACGCGGGAACTTGCGGGTTTCCATCAGGGCTTCATCCCTCCGTCAGTATGACCGTCATTCTTATTCGGGTGCTCCTGGGAGCGGCGACTGTCCCCTATGGACACAATGTCTTGCTCTCACGGATTCGCAGCCGCGTAGTCGGCCGCAAACTGCGCCAGGTGGTTGTTGAGCTGATCGAGCACGCTGGTTTTGGCTTTATCGCGTGTCCCATGTATGTATGACTCGAGGTCGAACGCGCGGGCATCAATAGGCTCCGAGGTGTCGGTAAAGGTGGCCTTGCGACGGACATCGAAAGCGACATGCCCGGCGAATCCGTCGAAGTCTCCTGCGGCGATATTTTGCATGAACACTTTAAAATAAATTCTGTTGGAGCAGGATGAGTCAACTTTGAGGCGCGGGAGTTTTGCCTTGATTCCGGCGAGAAGAGCCTCGCGCAGAGTTTCCGTCGTAATCCCAAAGGATGCGCCCGACTCCATGATGAGAGCTTGGATGGTGACACAGTTGAGCTTGCGGAGCATGGAGTCTGCCAGAGCAGGCTTGGTCATTATCAGGAGAGCGCCAACCAGGCCACATGTCAGGCACACGCTCGTGCATTTTGTCAAGCGCATGGTCATTCAGACTCCTTGCCGTGAAACTCGTTAGGACAAGCGTTCACCCATTCGTGGTCTGACAGGGCGTAGAGCGACGTCCCCTTCATCCCTTGATGTTCCCGATCGGCCTCAACTCTGCCACCTTCTTGGTGATGCCGGCACGATCCACTGTCTCCACCACGTCCGAAATGTTCTTATAAGCGAACCCGGCCTCCTCGGCAAGTCCGGACATGGAAACCGCCTTCACGATAATCCCGCGTTGCGCCATTTGCTGCTTGAGTTGCTCCCCTCGGACCGACCTCTTGGCTTGGGCGCGGGACATCGTTCGCCCAGACCCGTGCATCGTTGATCCGAAGGTCTCGCGCATGGCTTGATCGGTTCCAACAAGGAGATAGGAACCGGTCTCCATGGAACCCCCACAGATCACCGGCTGCCCGATCTCCCGGAATCGATCCGACAATTCCGGACGTCCCGGTCCGAACGCCCTGGTGGCCCCCTTTCGATGGACCACCAACTCGCCTTCCTCGTATCGCTCGACCTTCGCGATATTATGCGCCACATCGTACACGACGTCCATGCCGAGCGACTCTGCCGGACGGCCGAACACCGCGCCGAATGCTTCACGGACCTGATGCGTAATCACCTGCCGATTCGCAAAGGCGCTGTTGGCTGCGCAATTCATCCCCGCGAAGTAGTCTTGGCCTTCGGGCGAGCGGAACGGCGCGCAGGCCAATTGCTGATCTTTGACCGTGAGGCCGTACCGCCGCATGGCTTTTTCAAACACCTTGAGATAATCGCTGGCGACCTGATGACCGAATCCGCGTGATCCACAGTGCACCATTACGACGATCTGATCGTGACCGGTGATCCCCAGCGCGGCCGCGGTCTGCGGATCGAAGATTCGGTCATTGGAGGCAACTTGCACTTCCAGGTAATGGTTGCCGGACCCCAGGGTGCCGAGTTGGCTGATGCCTCGCTCCACCGCCCGGTCGCTGACCTTGGAAGGATCGGCTCCAGGGATGCAGCCCTGCTCTTCGATTCGGCAGAGATCCTCGTGCCAGCCGTATCCCTGTTCGACGCACCACCGGGCGCCCTTACGCATGACCTCTTCGAACTTCCGCCGGTCCAACCGTACGAACCCTTTCGAGCCGACGCCGGCCGGAACTCTCCGAAACAGCTCCGTCATGAGCTGCTCCAGTCGAGGCCGCACGTCCGCCAACGTCAGGTCCGTCCGGATCAAGCGCATGCCGCAGTTGATGTCATACCCGACACCGCCCGGTGAGATCACGCCATCATGTGG
>JBOHOI010000278.1:0-3448 GCA_050731155.1 Nitrospiraceae bacterium
ATCGTTGGAGCGGTGGCGTCTATTACACCTACTCCACTCCCGGCCTGAAAAATTCACAGGGCGAGGCGACGTATTTCGGCGACTTGGTCAATACCCGCCTCATCTTTGAACATATTCTGAGCGACAGACATGGGTTTGGCTACAACCTCGAATTTGTCACCCTGCATGGGCTCACTCAGCGTATAGACGGACATAGCATCAATGCGGGCCAGAAAAGCGGATTTTCGGTGCTCGGCGTGGAACCTTCCATCCAGTATCGGATTGGCGATACGAATTTCCTAGTCGCGGGGGGTGTGCTCTTTACCCTCGCCGGTCAGAATGCCACCAATTCGTTTTACCCGAACTTTTCCGTCTTCTATTATTGGAGCAAGGCCGGCAAGGTGATCATGCGGTAATCCGCAACAGGCAACAGGCTCGTGGCGATCGGCCATGGGACCTTACGGGCAAGGGCAAGCTGCTTACCTTCTTCATAGTTTTCCTATAGCCTATCGCCTATCGCCACAAGCCTGAGACATGGAGGACATCGATGAAGATGTTGCTGATCGTGTTTCGTGATTCCCTCGAAGACGAGATTCTTGTGCTGATGAAATCTCTCGATGTCAAAGCCTTCACCGAGCTTCAGAAAGTAGGTGGGACCGGCGAGACCGGTGCCGCGTTTCATTCCTTTGCGTCGCCCGGGGCCAATTCGATGATCATGACAGCATTGGCGGAGGATCAGGCGGAGCGCGTTGTGGAGGGACTGAAAGCATTTCGGGACCAACTGGCCAAGAAGCAAAAAGGGGCGAAGATCCCCTTGCGGGTGTTTGTCCTGCCCTGTCTTCAGGTGGTGTAGTCATATGGCAAGGCGAGGGGCTAGTGGCTAGCGGCAATGGGAAGGAAACACAAGAGCCTCTCACGTGAGTAAGTCATGACCCGCGCGGCGTTGCGAAATCCCTATGCAGTGGTGGCGATCAGCCTGATCGTCATGATCCTGGGGGTCGTCTCCTACCAGAATATGGAGGTGGACATCTTCCCGGAGATCAACTTGCCGGTGGTGGCGGTGGCCACCTTCTACAAGGGCATGGGGCCCTCGGAAATCGAAGGGGCCATCACGCTGCGCCTTGAGCAGCTCTACCTGCAGGCCTCCTACGTGGAGCACATCGAATCCCGCTCACTGCCCGGCGTCAGCCTGATCAAGGTCTATTTTCACCCCTCCTACGATGTGAACGCCGGGGTGGCCGAGATCACCAGCCTCACGTACTCGACCCTGCGCTACCTCCCGCAGGGGATCTTTCCGCCGATCATCATCAAGTTCGGGGCCGCCAGTCTGCCCATCGGCGTCCTCACCGTCAGCAGCGAGTCCCTCAGCGAGAAGGATGTGCGGGACCTGGCCTACTTCAACGTACGGCCCCAGCTGGCCAACGTGCCCGGCATTTTCGTAGCTCCCAGCTTCGGCGGGACCGTCCGCCAGATTACGGTCTTTCTGGATCGAGAGCGCATGCTGGCCCGCGGCATCTCCATCACCGATGTCGTCACCGCGGTCAATGCCCAGACTGTCTTGCTGCCAGGCGGCAGCGTCAAGATCGGCGACTTCGACTACAACGTCTATACGAACAGCATGATCAAGGTCGTGGAACAGATGAACGAGATCCCGATCAAAATGGTCAACGGGGTGCCGGTGGCGTTGAGGGACGTGGGCCGCGCCGCGGATTCCGAGATGATCCAGGGCAATATCGTCCGGATCAACAGCCGCCGGGCGGTCTATCTGCCGATCATGAAGCAGGCCGGGGCGAACACGATCAGGGTCATTGATGGCATCAAGGAGACGTTGCCGAACCTGATCGGGCTGCCTCAAGACCTGGACGTGAAACTGACCTTTGATCAGTCGATTTATATCCGCCAAGCGATCCAGACGCTGGAAGAGGAAGGTCTCCTGGGCGGCGGACTGGCCTGCCTGATGGTCCTGCTCTTCCTTGGAAACCTCCGCTCCACCCTCATCATCACCCTGGCCATCCCCCTGTCGGTCACCGCGGCCTTTATCGCCCTCTACTTCACGGGCCATACGGTCAACGTCATGACATTGGGCGGCTTTGCGCTGGCGGTCGGTCGCCTCGTGGACGACGCGATCGTGCTGGTGGAAAACACCCATCGGCACATGGGCATGGGCAAGACCTCCATGCAAGCCGCGGCCGATGCAGTGACTGAGGTGGCCCTTCCGATGCTCGTCATCACCGTCACGGTGTTTCTCGTATTTCTGCCCATCGCGTTTTTTACCGGAATCATCAAGTTCTTATTCGTCCCCCTGGCGCTGGCGGTCGCCTACTCGATGATGGCCTCCTTTGTTGTCGCCCTCACGGTCGCGCCCGTTGCGATGGAGTCACTCCTCCGGCACCACGCCCGGCCTGCTGCGGATGGTCAGGCGCCGGCCCGGGGGTTGGCGGCATACTGGAATCGACTCAATCTCTTCGAGCCCTTTGTCGCCCGGTATGTCGAGGCATTGCGCTGGTGTCTGGCGCACAAGAAGCTTGTCGTCATCACGGTGACGGCGACTTTCATCGGCTCCTTGCTGATGGCGCCTCGGCTGGCCACGGAGTTCTTTCCGAAGGTGGATGCCGGCCAATTCATCCTGAACGTGGCGGCGCCTGACGGCACCCGGGTCGAGAAGACCGAGGCCATCGTCGCCCAGATTGAGGACATCATCCGCGAGGAAATCCCCGCTTCGCAGCTTGCCCAGGTCGTGGCGAACCTCGGTTTGCCGCAAGGCTGGATGGTGCTCTACACCCCGGTCAACGGCCCGCATCAGGCCTTTCTCCTGATCAGTCTCGCGCAGGAGCATGCCCTCCGTACCGATGAGATTATTGCCCGGCTCCGCGCGCGGCTGGCTCAGCAGTTCCCCGGACTGAAATTCTCGTTCCAAAGCGGCGGGATCGTCAGCGACGTGCTGAACTTTGGCCTCCCCGCGCCCATCGATATCAAGATCAGCGGGCCCAAGATGACCGAGGTATCAGCGACCGCTGCCCGGATTCGTGACATCGCAGTCCGGATTCCCGGCGCCGTCGACGTGCAAATCAGGCAGGGGATGGATTACCCGGAGCTGCACCTGGAGATCAACCGGGCCAAATCCGCCTACCTCGGACTGAACGAGCAGCAAGTTGTGCAGGATTTGATCACAGGCCTCAGCTCGAATCTCGCCCTCAACCCCGGCTACTGGGTCGATCCGAAGTCCAATAACGCCTATTTCGTCGTGGCCCAGTATCCGGAGCAAACGCTGATCAGATTCGAGGATTTCCTTAACACACCTCTCGTCGGCACGCGGGTCGAACAGCCGGCCACGGCCAATGCAGTCGCCCCACTCGGGCGAGGGAGTGCGCTGGCCCTCCAGCAGACCCCGTTTCCAGAGCGTCCGTCCTTGCCACAACCCGCCGCGGCGAGAAATGCCCCGGTCCTCCTTCGCGACCTCGTGGACGTC
>JBOHOI010000279.1:0-3431 GCA_050731155.1 Nitrospiraceae bacterium
ATCTACCATGGCTATCCGTATCGGCATCAACGGGTTCGGACGGATCGGTCGGAACGTCCTTCGGGCCTCGCTGGATGACCCAGACCTCCAGTTCGTTGCCCTCAACGATCTCACGGACGCGAAGACTCTGGCTTACCTGCTGAAGTACGACTCGGTGCACGGCACACTCAAGCCGGAGGTCGAGGCCAGGGGCGATCAGCTTGTCGTGGGCGGCAAGTCCCTGACCGTTCTGGCCAAGAAGGATCCAAAGGAATTGCCCTGGAAAGACCTCGGCGTGGATCTGGTGATTGAATCAACCGGTCGATTTACAGACCGCGAAGGGGCTGGCCGTCATCTCTCGGCCGGCGCCAAACGGGTCATCATCTCGGCCCCGGCCAAGGACCCTGACGTGACGATCGTGTTGGGTGTCAACGAGCAGACCTACGATCCCCGCGTCCATCAAATCATTTCCAACGCGTCCTGCACGACGAACTGCCTGGCGCCGGTCGCCAAGGTGCTCCTGGACAACTTCGGCATCCGCCACGGCGTGATGACCACCATTCATTCCTACACGAACGACCAGCAGCTTCTGGATCTGCCGCACAAGGACCTGCGCCGCGGTAGAGCGGCAGCCATCTCGATGATCCCGACCAGCACGGGCGCCGCCAAGGCGTTGCACCTGGTACTCCCCCAGCTCAAAGGCAAAATGGATGGTATGGCAATCCGCGTCCCCACTCCCAACGTCTCGCTTGTGGACCTGACGGTGGAAACGGAGAAGGACTGCGATATCGCTTCTGTGAATGACGCCTTCCGGCGAGCGTCCCATGGGTCTCTGAAGGGAATCTTGGAGTACTCCGAGGCACCGATCGTCTCGATAGACCAGAAAGGCAACCCCCACTCCGCGACCCTGGACGCGCCGCTGACCACAATCCTGGAACACCGCCTGGTGAAGGTGATCGCATGGTATGACAATGAGTGGGGATATTCGTGTCGCGTCCGCGATCTGATCAAACTGATCGCGGCCAAGTCCTGACGACCTTTACCCTCTCACAGTTTTCCCCGCGCCAATCGTCCGCAGCTTCACCGGACACGAGCCGGGGCCACGCGTCGTGGTAAAGGAGCGCTGATGAACCTCCACAAACAGACGATCCAGGACGTGGATCTTCGCAACAAGCGCGTCATCATCCGAGCTGATTTCAACGTTCCTCTCGATGACGCGCTCCAGATCACAGACGACACCCGCATCCGGTCCACCCTGCCCACCATCAACCGTGCAGTGGACGAAGGCGCCAAGGTCATTCTGTGCTCGCATCTCGGTCGCCCCAATGGCAAGCCGGATCCCAAGCTCAGCCTGGCGCCGGTCGCCAAGCGGCTCCAGCGGCTGCTGGGCAAAGAGGTCACCTTCGCCCCGGACTGCATCGGCACTGCAGTGGAAACGCTGGTGGCCCGAATGAAGCCCGGCGATGTCCTGTTGCTGGAGAACCTGCGCTTTCATCCGGGAGAAGAGAAGAACGATGAGGCCTTTGCGCGCGCGCTCGCTTCCCTGGCGGATGTCTATATCAATGACGCGTTCGGGGCGGCCCACCGCGCCCATGCCTCGCTCGTCGGCATCACGAAGTTCATCAAGGTCGCAGCCGCCGGATATCTGTTAAAGAGGGAGATCGAGTACCTCGAAGGAGCCGTCGCCGACCCGGTTCGGCCATTCGTGGCCATTCTTGGAGGAGCCAAGGTCTCGGGGAAAATTGAGATCATTGAAAACTTGGGGAAGCGCGTCGACAAGGTCATCATCGGTGGTGGCATGGCCTTCACCTTTATCAAAGCAATGAGGCTGGAAATTGGCAACTCCTTGGTCGAGGACGACATGTTGGAGTTTGCGCGGGGTATCCAGGAGCACGCGTTCTCCCGAGGGGTCAAGTTTTACCTTCCCGTGGACTGCGTCGTGGCCCACAGCCGAGAACCGGGAGCCGAGACAAAGATCGTCCCGGTGCAGGAAATCCCGAAGGGCTGGTATGCGCTGGACATCGGTCCAGCCTCTGTCAAATTGTTCAGCGAAGCGGTGCAGAATGCGAAGACGATTCTCTGGAACGGACCGATGGGTGTCTTCGAGATAGATGCATTCGCACGTGGCACCTTCGCCATGGCCCATGCGGTCGCCAACGCCTACGCCCTGACCATAGTAGGTGGAGGAGACACGGCACTGGCTGTCCACCGGGCCGGTGAATCCGAAAGCATGACGTTCATCTCCACTGGGGGAGGTGCGGCCTTGGAGCTCCTGGAAGGAAAGCAGCTCCCTGGACTCGTGGCGCTGCCGGACCGAGAGGTGTGAAGGGTACTGTGCCGCGACGACTCATCGTGGGCAACTGGAAGATGCACAAAACTGCTGCAGAAGCGGCAGCGATCGTGCAGCAGCTCTCAAAGCTGGTTCCTGAGCCAGGAAACCTCGAGGTGGTCCTTGCTCCACCCTTTACCGCGCTACAGGCCGCCAGCCAAGCCATGCCTGTCCCCCATCCTTTCATCCTGGCGGGGCAAAACCTGTTCTGGGAAGACCAGGGGCCCTTCACGGGTGAGGTTTCTGCCCCCATGCTCAAAGAACTGGGTTGTCAATATGTGATTCTCGGGCACTCGGAGCGGAGGCAACACTTCGGCGATAACGACGAAGGGATCAATCGAAAAATCCGTGCCTCCCTCCGTCACAGGCTGCGTCCGATTCTGTGCGTGGGGGAGTCTCTAGGTGACCGCGAGAGCGGGCGAACCGAGACGGTGGTCACCGGCCAACTCCTCCGGTGCCTGGATGGGATCTCGAAGGACGAGCTACGCATGGTCACAATCGCTTACGAGCCGGTATGGGCCATAGGGACCGGCCGCGCCGCGTCGACTGCCCAGGCCGCGGCAGTTCACAAAACCCTGCGAGCCACTTTAGCCAGCAGTTGGGGGCCGGAGGCCGGCGAGCCTGTCCGTATCCTTTATGGGGGAAGTGTGACCCCCGAGAATGCCGGTGAGTTCTTGGCGTCAGACCAGGTTGACGGAGCACTGGTAGGAAGTGCTTGTCTCGATCCGTCCACCTTTGCTAAGATCATACGCCTGGCGCAGAACGTGGCTGGATAAGGAACCGACGGAAAGAGGAACGGCATGTACACCTTGGCTGTGATTGTCCACGTCATCGTGTGTTTCCTGATGATCGGCGCTATTCTGCTTCAGGCAGGCAAGGGAGCAGAGATCGGGGCTGCCTTTGGAGGGTCGAGCCAGACTGTGTTCGGCAGCCGAGGACCAGGCACATTTCTCAGTAAAGTGACGGTGGCAGCGGCGATTATTTTTATGTTGACCTCGCTCGGCCTTGCGGTGCTCTCGAAACAACGGACCTTCTCCTCAACCGTCATCGACCTGAACAAAAAGGAATCATCCTCCAGTTCCCAGCCCACCACGCCGACTCAGGACTCTTCACAGACCCAGCC
>JBOHOI010000280.1:0-3386 GCA_050731155.1 Nitrospiraceae bacterium
CCAGGGCCTGATCAGACACCGGATCTTCGGGGCCCGGGACTGGGGGAGCCAGGAGGCGCGGCAGCTCATCCAAACCTTGTTAAAAGCCTCCTAGACATGGGCGAGTCGATTCACCAGATTTCTCTCTTCGCCGCCTTTACGGCTGGGCTGTTGTCCTTCGTGTCCCCCTGCGTGCTCCCCTTGGTCCCGTCCTACCTCTCCTATATTACCGGCCTCTCGCTCGAACAATTGGCGGATGCCACTGAGCGACAGAAGTTTCGAAAATCCATTATCCTGAACTCCTTGCTGTTTATTGCCGGCTTTTCAGCGGTGTTCGTGGCGTTTGGCGCATCGGCCAGCTTGATCGGCCAGATGCTCATCGTCTATCAAGACTACATTCGGCGGATTGGCGGCATTCTCATCATCGTCTTTGGTCTCTACCTCCTTGGGGTGTTGAACCTGCGGTTCCTGCAGGTCGAAAAGCGACTGCATTTCAGCAGCCGTCCGGCCGGCTATCTCGGGTCGTTCCTGATCGGGGTCGCCTTTGCCGCCGGTTGGACGCCATGCGTGGGGCCCGTGCTGGGCACGATTCTGCTGTACGCAAGCACCACCGATGCGTTGTTGGACGGGGTGACGCTGCTGACCTCCTATTCCCTTGGTCTCGGCCTCCCGCTCTTTGCGGCCGCTCTCGGCGTGGATCGGTTTCTCGATTACTTCAAACAAGTCCGGAGTTACCTGTGGAGCGTGTCGGCCATCAGTGGGCTGTTCCTTGTGGTGGTCGGGGTCATGATCTACGCCAACTCGCTCACCTTGCTCACGAGCTTCCTTGAGCAGTACGGCATCGGCTGGTACCTGGGCCAATAGAAAGCCGTGAAGCGTGAAACGTCCTTCGGCGTCGTGGGTCGCTCGTGAAGCGTCTAGCTCGTCGCTCGTATCTCGTGAAGCGTATCTCGTTCCGGAATTCGGACGCTTCACGAGGTGCACTTCACGAAATACGAGGTGCGTAGGGAATGAAGAGCGAGGCGACATTGCCTGAAGCCAAGTCCTACGACGTGCTCGTCGTGGGTATGGGACCGGCCGGTGCGACCGCTGCCTACGAGCTCAGCCGCGCCGGCATGGCCGTGCTGGGTTTGGACAAGCAAGCACATCCGCGGTACAAAGTGTGCGGCGGCGGGCTCTCGGTCCGGATCGACCAGATCCTGGACTCAGATTTTAAGGCGGTCGTCGAGCATACGATCTACGGAGTTCAGTTCACCTACCGCGGTGAGAAACCCTTCCTCATTGAGTCCTCGCGGCCGATCGCCTATATGGTGATGCGGGACCGGTTCGACCATTTCCTCCTCGAGAAGGCGCGTCGGGCCGGCACCGAGGTCCACGAAGGTGAACGAGCGATCGAATTTCACGAGCTTCCGGATTGGGTCGAGGTCATCACGGACAAGGGACGCTACCGGGCGAAAGTCCTGATCGGCGCGGACGGGGCGAATAGCGTCGTCGCGCAGCGCCTCTTCCCTGAGCGGCGTTTGCGCAGGATGCCGACCTTGGAAAGCGAGATCGGGATCGGTCAGGCGCCCGTCTATCCGGGCGAGGGGAAGGTGCTCATTGATCTTGGCGCGACAGACAGAGGCTATGCCTGGATTTTTCCCAAGAAAGAGCGGCTGTCGATCGGCGTCGCGGAGTTCCGCGGGCGGGCGGCCAGCCCGAAGGGCATCTTTGAGCGGTTTGTCCGCGATGAGAAAGGACTAGCCACCCTCACTGTGCCGCAGCCGTGTGGTCATCCGCTGCCGCTGTATAGCTCGCGAAATGGCGCTCTGGGTATGGCTGCACCGACAGCCCTTGTCAGGCATCGGGCGTTGTTGGTCGGCGACGCGGGCCATCTCGTCGACCCCCTCTTTGGGGAAGGCATCTACTATGCGGTCCGATCCGGCCAGATGGCGGCGGCCAGCGTGCTGGGGAGTTTTCACGATCGGCAGCGATCCCTGCTCGACTACGAGCTCGCGGTGAATCGCGAAATCTATCCCGAGTTTCGGATTGCGTCCCGGCTGGCCAGAATCGTCTATACGGTGCCTCGCCTCTGCCACCGCCTCATGCACCGGTCCCAGGAGGTCATGAAGCTGTATTACGATGTCCTCCAGGGACGGGAAACCTATCAGACGTTTTTTCTCAAAGCCAAAGGGCTCATCAAGGCGTCATTCCGCGAGCTCCTGCGCGAAGCCCTTCCATTCAGCTAAAAAGCCGTGAGGCGTTAGGCGTCAGGCGTGAGGAGAAAAGCGCTTAGAGGGGAAATGGAAAGCACCCCCTCACGCTTCACGCGTTGATTAGCACCAGGTGCCGAGACGGCAGAGCGTGGTGTGGGGAGCAAGCTGGTTGTGCGATGTGGGGGATGCCTGGTGGGATGTGGATAAAGCGGCGCTGACCGGCGTCAAGGAGGCGACCGGAGTCGGTGCCGGTTCAGCCGCTGCTTGCGGTGAAGAGCCGTTCAAACTTGAGAGGCTGTTGGCAACGACGCCGTTCTGCGCCGCGGAGATGCGATTGGATGAGGCTCCGGCCAGCGCGACCGGCGTGGCCTGCCGTTCCGACTGGAGCTTGGCGAGCAGACGCTGACCTTCCGCCTGGTGCTTGCTCTCGGGGTACCGTTGGGCGAGGGCGATGAGCTTCTCTTGCGCCCAGTCGTCTGCGCCGATTTCGTGATAGGAGAGGGCGAGGTAGTACATCGCGTCCGGGGCCACCTGCATGTCGGGGTACTCTTTGAGAATCGCCTCAAACCGATGAGCGGCCGCAAGGTAGGCTTCTCGCCGGTAGTAAAACTGCCCGACAAAGAAGTGGGCTTGGGCGATCCAGTCGTGGGCCGCGCGAATCTTCTCCGTGGCCTCAGCGTCATACCGGCTGCCTGGATAGTCCTTCCGCAGTTTTTCGAAGGCCTCAAGCGCCCTATAGACCGGCTCGGGATCACGGTCGATCGTTTTCGCCATTTTAAAGTGGGTTTCGCCGAGCTTGTACTGCGCGTAGGGAGCCAGCTGGTGGATACGATGCAAGTCCATAAAATGCTGGTACTCGATGATCGCTTCGGGATAATCCCCCTTTTCGAAGAAGGCTTCAGCTCGTTTCATGATGACGTTGGGATCGTAATTCTTTTCAACCGTATCGCCGATGAACATCTGCTCGTCCGTTCCGCTCAGGGCCTGCGAACCGGCCGACGTCTTCTTCGGGGCGCTCGAACACCCGGTGGCGAGGATGGTCGCTGCGAGGAAAAGCAGAAGGGTCGGAATGGTGAAGGTTTTCTTCAAGCAACCCGTCCCGGGCACGCGGTGCGTTACATGCAGGCAAAATTTCGTTTAGCTTAGCAAATCCGGTTTTGAAATGCAACCACGATTGACGCCTGTTAGCGGGTGCCCTATAATCCCCGCCGG
>JBOHOI010000281.1:0-3385 GCA_050731155.1 Nitrospiraceae bacterium
GTTGTGCGTCGGTCAGGCCTAACTTCTCACGGCAGAACTCTTCGCCGAGCGTCCATTTGTTGAACGCGAACTGAATCTCGAAGGCCTGCCCCAACCCCGCCTCCAATCGGTCCAACGCTGCGCCATCGAACCCCTTGGCCTGCAAGGTCTCATGGTTGATGAATGGCGCCCCATTGAGCGTCCGGCGTCCAGTGCAGTAGGTCACAATGTCCTGGATCTGTGCTTCGGTATAGCCGAGCGTGGCCAGCGCCGGCGGAAGGCTTTGGTTGATGATCTTGAAGTAGCCGCCGCCTGCCAGCTTCTTGAACTTGACCAGAGCGAAATCCGGCTCGATACCGGTTGTGTCGCAGTCCATGACCAGACCGATCGTGCCGGTCGGAGCGATCACCGTGGTCTGGGCGTTGCGGAATCCATAGGCTATCCCGAGTTCAAGCGCCCGATCCCAGGCCCGTCTGGCGGCCAGCAACAGATCCGGCGGGCAGTGCTCAGGCTGGATGCCCTTAGGCTTGACGCTGAGGCCCTCATACTCTTCCAGCGGAGCATTGTAGGAAGCGCGCCGATGGTTCCGAATGACCCGCAGCATGTGCTCGCGGTTGCGCGCAAAGCCCTCGAACGGCCCCAGTTCAGCCGCCATCTCAGCTGAAGTCGCATAAGCCTCGCCTGTCAGAACCGCCGTGATTGCCCCGCAGAGGGCCAGCGCCTTTGGGGAGTCGTATGGAATGCCCTGCCGCATCAGCACAGTGCCGAGGTTGGCGTACCCCAACCCCAGCGTCCGAAACACGAAGCTCTTCTGCGCGATCGCCCGACTTGGGAAGGAGGCCATCAGGACGCTGATCTCCAGCACGATGGTCCAGAGCCGCACTGCGTGCCGGAAGTCTTCCAGGTTGAACCGTCCGTCCGGCGTGTAGAACTCTCCCAGGTTGAGGGATGCGAGGTTACAGGCGGTATCGTCGAGGAACATGTACTCCGAGCAATTGTGTACGACGAGCCCGGATGCGACGAAATGATGTGTGGTCTCCTCAGTCAGATCGAAGACATCTTCCTCCCCTGCCGGCTCAATTGACGCCAGCGAATCCGTGAGTTCGTCCTGATAGGCATGAACTTCGGCATTGAGTTGGGCCAAAGCCGCAGCCTTAGGGCTCTCGGGATGGAACCCAATCTCCCGCTCGAACAGGAAGCGAGACGACCGGCTGATCCGAAGCGAATACATCTCCTGGACCGAATAGGCACGTGTGCCGCCGAGACCATCCGGCAAGACCGATGTTGTCTTGCCACCGCGACGGTTCTCGTAGAGCTTGGATTTGATCCCAAACGACAGCAACACCAGTTGGATCTGGCGCAGGAGTTCCAGTGAGCTGGAATCCAGCGCCACGTACTGCGACTTTTCCCCATAGTTGGCCACTGTGCCGTCCGCTGTGAACAGACCGCGCAGGATTGCTGCCAAGGCCGCGCGGTCCAGCTCGAAGACCGCAGGTGTAAACCGCTTCCGCTCCGATCCTTCATCCAGCACCGCAAATTGGCGGAACAGGTCCACAACAGGACGGGAGCCAAACGCGAGCCTGGCTCCAGTTGCGCTCCTCATAACGCGCACGCCATCGTTACGACCGATCGAGCCGACCGCCTTAAGCGCCGTCTTCTGGACATTGATCGCCTCAGCGATCGAGACCAGGACACCAGCCTCGCTGGCATGCATTGTCAGAATCACCACCTCTACCTGCCGGCCCCGGATCACCGACCTGGTGAGGCAGCCGTCACCTACCGCCACTCCGATTCCGATTCCAATGTTCTCCGGCAAGGTCCGTCGGCCGAAGCCAGGCCCCTGCAAGAACAGGCGATCATCCGGCGTGAGGTCCTTCACAGCCACATCGCCGCGGCCGACTGTCAGCACACGATGATCGCCGGTGATGCGTACGCGGTAACCTGACCGGGTGGTGAGCACAAAAACCGGCTTGCGGCCAGTAGGGAACACCTTGGTGACCAAGTGGGGCTGACCGTCCGCACCTATGACCCGGACAGTCTTGCCGACCAGTTCGTCAATCCTCCGCCAGCCGCCAGCCGTCGCTACCAGCGTATCTCCGGTGATGCAGGGATTGGACGCGTTGATCCGGCCGTCTTCGGGGCAGGTGTGCCACTCGTTGATCGTCGTGTCGTACTGGGTGCCGGGGTCCGCGCAGATCCACGCCGCCCAAGCGATCTTGTCCCAGAGTTCGCACGCCTTGACCGGCTTGATGACCTTGCCGTCCGTGCGCCGTTTGAGGGGCCAGTCCCCATCCTTCTCCAGGATTTCGAAGAAGCCGTTCGGAATCCGCACGCTGTTGTTGGAATTCTGGCCTGACACGGTCTGATAGGCTTTTCCATCCCAGTTGACATCGTATTCATGGAACAGGAAATGTGTGAATCCTTCTCGGGCATAGGCAAACATCCGTTGGATATAGGCCTCAGGCACTGAAGCCTGCCTGGCGGCACAGATGGCCTCTTTCAGCGCCGCGTTGTTGTTCGGGTCTGTTTCAACCTTCGTTCCCCCCCCGCCGTTCGGCACATGGCACGCCGTGAGCACGGCATTGAGCTTCTTTGCACAGATCTTGGAGCCGGTGACCATGGCAGCAACTTTCTGCTCTTCAACGACTTTCCAGTTGATGAACTCTTCGACATCGGGGTGATCCAGGTCCAGACACACCATCTTGGCCGCGCGCCGCGTGGTCCCACCGGACTTGATCGCACCGGCCGCGCGATCTCCGATCCTGAGGAAAGACATCAGCCCGGACGACTTGCCCCCTCCCGAGAGCGGTTCGTTCTCGCCCCGCAGCTTGGAGAAATTCGTCCCGGTGCCCGAGCCGTACTTGAAGATCCGCGCTTCGCGGGTCCACAGATCCATGATCCCGCTCTCGTTGACCAAGTCGTCCTCAATTGATTGGATAAAGCAGGCATGCACCTGCGGGTGCTCGAACGCATTCGTCGCCTTGACCATGTCCCTGGTCTTTGGGTCCACGTAGTAATGCCCTTGGGCAGGACCAGAGAGTCCATAGGCGTAGTG
Organism: Nitrospiraceae bacterium; assembly: GCA_050731155.1. Taxonomy (GTDB): domain Bacteria; phylum Nitrospirota; class Nitrospiria; order Nitrospirales; family Nitrospiraceae; genus NS-7. Next base: position 3,035 of record JBOHOI010000281.1, read on the forward strand.
CAGGCCTGTGTTGAACCACTGCGGGGAGTTGGGCGCCGCCATCTGCCGGGCCAGCATGTAGCACAGCTCGTCATAAAAGGCTGACGCGTCTTCCTCCTTGTTGAAATAACCGTGACTCTTTCCCCAATGCGCCCAGCAGCCGGCCAGCCGGTGGAAGACCTGGCGCGCATCATGCTCGCCGCCCAGCACCGGCTTACTATCTGGACCAGCGAGGGGCTTTCCGTCTGGTCCAAGCTGGGGGATGCCCGCCTTGCGGAAATATTTCTGTGCCAAGATATCGACGGCCAACGGGTTCCAATGCTCGGGGACATCAATGTCGTCCAGCTTGAACACCGTCGAGCCATCGGGATT
>JBOHOI010000282.1:0-3363 GCA_050731155.1 Nitrospiraceae bacterium
CCCATCAAGGGCGTGACAATAGAGGATTGTATCGCCTTGGCCAGACGGGTGGGGGAACGGATCGGAAACGAATTGGGGATTCCTGTCTTCCTGTACGAGCGGGCAACGGAACATCCGGACCGCGCGAACCTTGAAACGATACGACGAGGCGGGCTGGAAGGGCTTGCCAACCGAATGGCATCAGAGCCTGCCTGGGTGCCGGATTTTGGCCCTCGGCACCTTCACCCAACGGCCGGGGCGACCGTTGTCGGCGCGCGGCCTCCGCTCATCGCGTACAATGTCAATTTGCAGACAGATGACCTGGCGGTCGCCAAGGCCATTGCCAAGACAATCCGGTTTTCGAGCGGAGGGCTGCCCTATCTGAAGGCGATCGGGATCGAACTCAAGAGCCGCCGCCTTGTGCAAGTTTCAATGAACCTGACGAATTTCGAAGAGACCCCGATCCATGTGGCGTTTGAGGCAGTGAGGCGTGAGGGCGAACAGCGCGGCGTCGAGGTCTGCGGGAGCGAACTGATCGGACTGGTTCCCCAGCGGGCGGTGATCCAGGGGGCGGAGTTCTTCCTCAAATTGGAACGCTTCGATCCAACCCAGGTGCTGGAAACCCGCCTGGAGCTGGTCTTGGCTCGTGAAGCTAAAGTCCGCGGCGACCAGACAATGGCACAGCCTTCCTCTTCTGCTGGTTCGGCCGATCTGGCTTCGTCTGTCTCAGGGTTTGTAGCGGCAGTCGCAGCGGGCACTCCCACCCCGGGGGGCGGCAGTGTCGCCGCCCTGGCTGGCGCTCTTGCGGCGGCCTTGGGCGTCATGGCCTGCAGGATTGGACCTCCCGCTGATCAGAAGAAGCAGCAGAGCGCCAAGATGAAGGTACCAGGAGAAACGAGCGACCTTCAAGCGACAGAGCGTCGGTTACAAGAGCTGAGTGAGAGACTCCGAGGTCTCATCCAAGCTGATGCTGACGCCTACGCTGGTGTCGTGACGGCCTACCGGCTGCCAAAAACTGATCCTTCCAAGCCGAGTGCGATTGCAACAAGCCTTCGCATTGCCAGCGAAGTGCCGCTGGAGACCGCGACCCTGGCGAGTGAGACTGCATCGTTGCTCCGCACCCTGCTGGGTCAGACCAAACCGACAGTCGCCCCCGATCTCAAGGTTGGGCTGCTGATGGCACGGGCGGCAATCGAGGGAGGGCTTGAAAACGTCTACGCCAACTTGAAATCGCAGCCAAATCAATCGGTTGTTAATGATATTGCTCAGCGGGCCAGGGAGGTTGAACAGCGTCTTGTAGAACTGAAAAGCCTGTGATACACTCCCCCCGCGATTACTTAGTGGTATGCGATCTTCATTGTGAAGCGCTGAAAGTGAAGGACGATGGAAATTAGGGTTTTTAACAACAACGTCGAGAAGGCACTCAAGGTTGCCAAAAAGAAGTTGGCCGGGGAAGGTCTATTCCGTGAGCTCAAACGGCGACGCTTCTATGAGAAGCCCAGCGTGAGAAAGAAGGCCAAGCAGCGTGAGGCCCAGCGGCGCCGTCAGAAGTGGCTCGCGAAACGTCGGATGGACTGACCAGCAAGAGTCCGGCTTCCTCGCCGACGGATCGCGCAGGTGCCTGCGCCGCAAGCGTGTGTTTCGCTCCCGCCTATCTTTCTAGGCCGTAACTTTCCTGTTGCCTATTCTCATCCTTCGGCACCGCGATGCGCGGAACGGATATTCATGCTGCCCTTCGGATCCTCAGGCGGGAAGTGAATCTGTGGCAAGAGCCCGTTGTCGGGGTGGTCGCAAAGGAATCAAGCGACCCGTTCCGGATCTTGATTGCCTGCGTGCTCAGCCTCAGGACCAAGGACCGAACGACTGCTGACGCGAGCCGACGCCTGTTCGAACTGGCCTCTGATCCCTCCAGCATGCGGAGACTCTCCCTGCGCCGCATCGAACGGGCAATCTACCCAGTCGGCTTCTATCGGACGAAAGCGAAGCAAATTCATGACATCTGTCGTCGGCTGCTGACTGAGTATGACGGCCGAGTCCCGGACTCGCTTGAAGACCTGCTGACACTCAAGGGCGTGGGACGGAAGACTGCCAATCTGGTGGTGACGGTGGGGTACGGGAAACCGGGGATCTGCGTGGACACTCATGTGCATCGGATCAGTAATCGGTGGGGTTATGTCAAGACGAAAACTCCGGAGGACACGGAGCAGGCGCTGCGGCGCAAGTTGCCGAGGCAGCATTGGATCACCTTCAATGATCTCCTGGTGCCGTTTGGCCAGAACCTCTGCCAGCCGGTCTCGCCCTATTGCAGTCGGTGCAAGCTCACGAAGTACTGTGATCGGGTGGGAGTGACGAAGTCACGCTGACCAGGAAGCGCGCCTCGTGAAGCGTATCTCGTTCCGGAATTCAGACGTTTCACGCTTCACGAACGACGAGCGACGGTCTTCCAGAGACGCTTCACGCGGTCAGATGAAGAGCGTGGTTTCGGCGCCGGCAGTCAACGAGAGGATCGCCGGAAGCCCCATCACCTCATCCACGTTCTTGGCGACGGCTTCAGGATCCACTCCCATGTATTCAAGGCCGGCGCTGCAGGCGATCAATCGGAAGTGACCCACCTGCCGGGCTTCCTGGAACATTTCAGAAATCCTGGGTACGTTCTTTTCTTTCAGCAGGCGGCTGACTTCATCCGCAGCCGCTCCATACTCCGGGGGAAAGTCCACGGTGTCAATCTGCCCTTGAGCCAGCTTCTTGATGGTCCAGAAGAGCAGAACAACCACCACGTCTTTTCCCATGGCGGCAGCGGTCAGTCCCAGCGTCGCCACCTGGTGGAGTTTGTCGTAGGTGGCGTTGTGGGCGAAGATGACGAACCGGGGTTTCTTACTCACAGGGGCTCTACCATATCGGGTCTGTTCCGTCTGTTCTGTCTATTCGGTCTCTTCGGTCGTAGTCGGATAAGACCAGATAGACTGAACAGACCGAATAGACCAGACAGACCAAACTGGACCAACTAGACAGTTTCATCCAGGTCGCGGGCGATTATACGCTGACCTTGAGGCGGTCACAAGCTAGCGGTGCTCACTCGGAGGCATCGGGACGTGGAGCCCGTGGCGCTGCGCGGCCGCGACTGCTGCGGGATAGCCGGCGTCGGCATGCCGCAGGATGCCCAGGCCTGGATCGTTCGTGAGCACGCGCTCAATCTTGGTCGCAGCCTGACTCGTTCCATCTGCAACAGTGGCCTGCCCCGCATGTAGGGAGTAGCCGATGCCGACCCCGCCGCCATGGTGAAAGGACACCCAACTGGCGCCGGACGCGGTATTCAGCAGCGCATTCAGGATTGGCCAGTCGGCGATGGCATCGCTCCCGTCACGCATCGCCTCGGTCTCCCGG
>JBOHOI010000283.1:0-3334 GCA_050731155.1 Nitrospiraceae bacterium
CTCAAGAGCCCCTCGCTAGGCTGGCAGCCGAGATGCTTAGCAGCGCAATGCTCGGGGGCGTCCCGCGACCGGAAACCCTGCCTTCGTCGTGCAGGCGACGCGAATGGTCAGCCATGAGATTGCTTGCTGAGTTCTACTGCAGCAACTACAGAGGTCAAGAAGACCGAGGGCGGAAAAGATGATGCGACGAACTGTGGGGTACGATTCCGCGTTTCTGTGGAACAGTGTGACCTTCGGTCTTGCCGGGCTGGCCTTGCTGCTGGTCGGCTGTGAGCGACCGCAAGCCGCTCCAGCTCCGGCCCCGCCTCAGGTGACGGTGACTCGGCCGGTCGTACGCGAAGTGATCGAGTGGGACGAATACACCGGTCGGCTTGTGGCCGTGGAATCAGTGGAGATCAGGGCACGCGTCAGCGGGTACTTGCAATCGATACACTTCACTGAAGGCGCGATCGTGAAGAAAGGGAACTTGCTCTTCGTGATCGACCCCCGTCCCTACCAGGCCGAGCTGGATCGCGCCACGGCGGAATCAAAGTTGGCCAACGCGCGGCTCGAGCTGGCCAAAAGCGATTACGCCCGGGCACAGCGCCTGCTGCAGGTCCGTGCCATCTCTGAAGAGGAGGCTGACACCCGAGCAGCCACACAGCGCCAAACCCAGGAACAGCTCCAGGCAGCGCGGGCCACCGTTGACGCGGCCAAGCTGAATGTCGAATTCACACGGATCACCGCACCGATCACAGGGCGCATCAGCCGCAAACTTGTCACCGAAGGCAATCTCATTGCCGGTGGAACGGCGCAATCCACATTGCTGACTACGATCGTCTCCCTGGACCCCATCCACTGCTATATCGAAGCCGATGAACGCGCCTATCTGAAATACGCCCGCCTCTCACGTGAAGGGAAGCGACCCAGCTCACGTGAAGCGCGAAATCCCGCCTACCTTGCTTTGGCAGATGAGACGGGATTTCCTCACAAGGGTTACATCGATTTTGTTGACAATCGACTCGATCCGAACACAGGAACGATGACAGGACGGGCCATCTTTCCCAATCCCGAATTGACTCTCACTCCCGGGCTGTTTGCACGTGTTCGCATCCCTGGTAGCGGCAAATACGAGGCGCTGATGATCCCGGACGAGGCCATCGGAACCGATCTGTCGCAGAAATTCGTCTTCGTCGTCAATGACCAGAACCTTGTAGAGTACCGGGCCGTGCAACTGGGTACGATCATCAACGGCTTGAGGGTTATCCGAGAAGGGCTAAAGCCCGAGGACTGGGTAATCGTCAAAGGAATCCAGCGCGCAAGAGCGAACATAAAAGTCGATCCGGAACGGCAAGAGATACCCCTTCGTGAAGAAAATTTGTTGACACCAGAGTCGGACCCTACTGCTGAACGGAATGTAGAACGGTGAGGCTGTGACACTCTCTCGCTTTTTCATCGATCGCCCCATCTTCGCCACTGTCATCTCGATCGTAATCGTGATCATTGGCGCTATTGCCTACTTTACCCTGCCGGTGGCTGAATACCCAGAAGTGGTGCCGCCGACGGTCGTGGTGCGCGCCAGTTACCCCGGTGCGAACCCCGAAGTGATCGCCGAAACGGTGGCGACGCCGATCGAACAGGAGATCAACGGCGTCGAGGACATGCTCTACATGACTTCTCAAACTACCAACGACGGGCAAATGACGCTCACCATTACGTTCAAACTCGGGACCGACCTCGACAAGGCCCAGGTGCTGGTCCAAAACCGCGTGGCGATTGCCGAACCCAGATTGCCTGAGGAAGTCCGCCGGAGCGGCGTGACTACGACAAAAAGCTCCCCCGATTTGCTCCTGGTGGTGCATCTGATTTCACCGGAGAACCGCTACGATCAGATCTATATTAGCAACTACGCGCTCCTCCAGGTGCGCGATGTCCTCGCCCGCCTCGACGGCGTCGGGGATGTTACCATCTTCGGCGTGCGCGAATACAGCATGCGTGTCTGGCTTGATCCCGAGAAGATTGCGTCGCTGAACATGACCGCTAGCGACGTCGTGCAGGCGCTGCGCGAACAGAACGTGCAGGTGGCGGCCGGAGTGATCGGTCAGCCGCCCGTGCCGCAGGGAGGCGCGTATCAACTCTCGGTCAGTGCCTTGGGCCGCCTGATCGAAACAGAACAGTTCGGCGACATCGTGATCAAGACAGGCGAGGGAGGACGGATCACCCGCGTGCGCGATGTCGCCCGGCTGGAGTTGGGCGCTCGCGATTACTCTGCCAACAGCTATCTCGACGGCAAACCGGCCGTGGGCATTGGGATCTTCCAACGTCCCGGTTCCAACGCCCTGGCCACCGCCGAAGCTGTCCGCAAGATCATGGCCGACCTGAGCAAGCAATTCCCGGCGGGCCTGGAATACCGCATCGTGTACGATCCGACCGTCTTCGTGCAGGAGTCGGTCAACGCCGTCTTTGAAACCCTCATCGAAGCGTTCATCCTGGTCTTTATCGTGGTCCTCATCTTCCTGCAGGATTGGCGGGCCACGCTTCTGCCGATGATCGATGTCCCGGTGTCGCTAATTGGGGCCTTGGGCGTGATGGCGGCCCTGGGCTTTTCGCTCAATAATCTGTCGCTCTTCGGCCTCGTGCTGGCAATCGGTATCGTGGTGGACGATGCCATCATCGTGGTCGAGAACATCAAGCGCTGGATGGCCAAGGGGCTGGAGCCCCGCGAGGCCACCCTCAAGGCCATGGCCGAGATCACCGGTCCCGTCATCGCCATCACCCTGGTTCTCAGCGCGGTCTTCATCCCCACGGCGTTCATCACGGGCATCAGCGGCCAGTTCTATCGCCAGTTCGCCCTCACCATCGCCGCCTCGACCATCATCTCGGCGATCAATGCCTTGACGATGGCCCCCGCCCGAGCCGTCCAGCTCATCAAACCCCATGGCCCAGGACATGACTCAGGGGAGCGGGAGGCGCTGCCCCGCCTAGGCATCGCCCTGATCTTCGGGTTCTTGGGCTACTGGGTGTTTACGCTGCCATTGACGCGTCTGTTCGGGCAGCCATCCAGTGCGCTGGCGATCTGGACGCTGCGCGCGGCGGCCTTCGGGGCCAGCAGCCTCGTAGGATGGTTCCTCGGCCCAATAATCAACCGACTTCTGGGTGGTTTCTTCAGGGGGTTCAACTGGTTCTTCGACCGGGCGACCGATGTGTACGGACGGGCGGTGGCGATGTCGCTGCGGGTCAGCGTTGTCGTGCTCGTAGTCTACGGCGGCCTGATCGGCCTCACCTACCTGGGGTTTACCACCGTGCCGGTGGGATTCATCCCGGCGCAGGACAAAGGGTATCTGATCGTCGATGT
>JBOHOI010000284.1:0-3299 GCA_050731155.1 Nitrospiraceae bacterium
CGCTCACCCAGGCCCACGGGATTCTCTTGATCTTCGATGAGGTGATCACCGGGTTCCGCGTGCACTACGGAGGGGCCCAGGCGCTCTACGGAGTGATGCCCGACCTCACCTGTCTGGGGAAGATCATTGGCGGTGGGCTGCCGGTCGGCGCCTATGGTGGGAAGAGAGAGATCATGCGGCTGGTGGCGCCGGCGGGACCGGTCTATCAAGCCGGCACTCTCTCAGGAAATCCCCTGGCAGTGACGGCGGGAATCGAGACACTCACGAGGCTGCGAGCCCCCGGTGTCTATAAGAAGTTGGACGAGCGGGCAGCAGAGCTGGCAGAAGGCTTGGGGACAGCGGCGAAGAAAGCTGACGTGCCTCTGACTCAGACGCGGGTGGGCTCAATGCTGGGCTCGTTTTTTACGAAGGGTCCAGTGGTGGACTATGCCTCAGCCAAGCAATCGAATACACAGGCCTACGCCAAGTTCTTTCACAACATGCTCAACAAGGGTGTCTATTTCGCCCCGTCCCAGTTCGAAGCAGCCTTTCTTTCCACCGCCCATACCCCACGGGACATCGAGCACACCATCCGCTCCGCGCAGGCGGCATTTAAGACCCTATAGGGACGTCGCTCGTCGTTCGTATCTCGTATCTCGTCGCTCACCTGTATCCAGACCGATACGGCGCGCATCAATTCGGATACAGTAAGTGGCACCCTACGTCACTCGTGAAGCGTGAAGCGTATCTCGCGAGCGACGAGATACGAGCGACGCACGACGCCTACTCATCGTCCTCGTCCTCTGCGTCCAAGGCTTCCTGCCGCTTTTGCTCTTCCATCGCATTGTGGAGCAGCATGCGAATGAACATGGAGTACAAGGACCCCTTTTCGAGGGTGCCCCCTGGAGGAATGGCGATCTTCCCTTCCTTGATCATACGGTCCAGCCAGGCCTTTTGATCCGGCGCGATCAGGACCGGAATCTCAACCAGCCCCACCTTCCCAAACATATCCATAATGAAGCCTCCGTGAATCGTGAAGCGTCCGCTCGTCGTTCGTCGCTCGTATCTCGTCGCTCGCGAGATACGCTTCACGAGATACGAGATGCGGTCGTATTCCAACACGTGGATTTCAGCTTTGTCAACTGAGCCGGATAGAGAGGAGGCACAGATTTTGCTGAACTCATCATGAGAACCGGCATTCGTAGGCGGAGCGTACAGAGGAACTCTCCATGCATCCCTGGGTTCGTGCTGGTGCAGCTTATGGTGTGGCAGGCTTGGTCCTGGTCCTGCAGATTCCCCTTGAGGCGCAAGCGATCAGTTCGGCCTGTCCTTCCACGACCAAGACCCAGAGGATCACGCAGGACACCTCCTGCCTTCCCCTGTGCCTCTGCCCAACGCAGCCGCCCCAGAGGCGCAAGTCTTTGCACCGCCCTCGAAAGGCCACCAGCCAGGATGTCGCCACACTTCGCCAGTGGCGCCGGGCGATGCTCTCACGAGGTCCGTGGATGGAGCGAGGACAGCAAGCCCGTCTGCTAGATGGTTGGAAGATCCGCCTGATTGACGGCGACACTTTCGCCTACGGTGCTGAACGGGTCCGCATCAGAGGGATCGACACGCCGGAGGTCTCGGAGTCGGGAGGATTTGAAGCCACACAACGCCTGGATCTCCTGCTCCGCGAGGGACCAGTCCTCGTCGTCCCCCAGGCCCTGGACGTGTACGGAAGGATCGTGGCCGATGTCTATGTCAATGACGCCAATGTGGCAGAGGTGCTGAGGGAGGAGGGGTACGCGAAAAGGCAGTGATGAGTGCTGAATGCTGAGTGATGAATGTGCGCTGCGCTCATTGACACGGCTTTCATATTAGGCCACCCTTGAACACCTGACCGGCCGCAGCTCCCTTAATTTGTCATGTGACATGAGCCGCCACCGGCAGAAATTCAGCCGGTACGCTTAGGCATACGTTGGCCCGAAGGTCGGAGCGGTGATCCTCCTGATTAAGAATCTGCTGTTCGTGGTGGTCGTGCCGGGAACGGTTGCCGTCTATGTGCCGCTGTACCTTGCCCGAGACCAATCCGCGGCGTCAGGCGGAACGTTCGCCATCGCGTTTGCGCTCCTTCTGGTAGGCGGTGCGATCTTCGCGTGGTGCGTGTGGGATTTCGCTGTATTTGGGCGAGGCACGCCGGCGCCGACCGATCCGCCGAAGAAGCTTGTCGTACGAGGGTTGTACCGTTACACGCGGAACCCCATGTACCTGAGCGTGCTGACGGTCATCCTGGGCTGGGCAGTCCTGTACCAAACCGGAACGCTTGCGATCTATGCGCTTGGCCTGGGCGCCTGCGCCCACCTCTTCATCGTGTTCTATGAAGAGCCCCATCTGCGTCAGGTGTTTGGGCATGAATACGACGAGTACCGCGCAGCCGTCGGTCGCTGGTTTCCGAGGCTCCCCCGTAAGCCAACCGCCTAACACGCTGTTGCACTCACTTCTTTTTCTTCTTCTCATCCGGCCCCTCCGCGAACAGGAGCGAGGCAAGGATCACGAAGCCGACCGCGACGGGGGCGATGGCCAGCCAGGTTCTGAGTCTTCCTTCCATCTACGCTGCTCCCTTGAACAATGGGCATCACGGCCTTGTAATGATGTAGCTTATAGACTACAATTGGTGTGTGGAGGCAACTCCCAAAGAACTCCGAGTCTACGTCACCGTTGATGGTCAGTGTCCCTTCACCGAATGGCTGGCTTCGCTACGGAATGGTAAAGCCCGGGCGAAGATTCGCGTGAGGCTGGATCGAGTCAGTCTCGGGAACGTTGGGGATTGCCACAGCGTGGGCGAGGGAGTGCAGGAGCTTCGAATCGATTACGGTCCGGGCTATCGAGTCTATTTCGGCCAGCTTGGATTAACGATCGTGTTGCTCCTCTGTGGCGGAGACAAGAGCACTCAAGCCAAAGACATCGATCTCGCGAAACACTATTGGAACGAGTACGGGAGGCGATCATGACCAAGAGCAAAGCCTACCAAGCGGACCTGATTGAGAGCTTGCGTGACCTCCGGGAAGCCGAAGCGTACCTGAATGCCGCGCTCGAGGAAGAGGACCCGGAACTATTTCTCCTTGCGTTGAGAAACGTGGCAGAGGCGCAGGGTGGCGTGGCGCAACTCGCGGAGAAAACCAAGCTCAACCGAGAAAGCCTCTACAAAATGCTGTCGCAGCGTGGGAATCCGGAGCTGAGGAGCCTCGACGCGCTTCTCCATGCACTGGGTTTTCGCCTGGCCGTGACCGCTGCCCGCTAGAATGAATCACAAGGACTACCACGAGGGAGGCCATCAC
>JBOHOI010000285.1:0-3288 GCA_050731155.1 Nitrospiraceae bacterium
CCTTGGGGCGGTAGTCGTTGAGGCCGCGCCGGATGATTCCGCTCGAAAACGACGGGTAGTCGCCGCGAAGTGCGCGCCGGCCGATGGCGGTCAGGATACGATCGTCATTGTGAAGGAGTTCCCGGATGTTCCTGCCGATCCGTCCCTTGGCATTCCGGAAGAATTCATCGGCAAGATCCCACACCTCAGAGCACCCGTAGGTTCGTTCTTGCGACTCAGCATACAAAGCGGCGGCGGAGATGGTGAGCAGATCATCTCCCACTGCCTCGATCCGGTTCTGCCGGCCTTGATCATCCCGGAGGGCTTCCCGATGCATGGCCATCGCGTACAAGATCGCGCGCGCGAGGCGCCGGCTTGCCCGCTCGGCATAGCGTAGTGCGCTGCGGACCTTGGGGTGTCGCATCTCCGGGCGGGATGAGAGCGAGTTGCGTCGCCATTGCCCCCAGTACCAAGGAATGTAAAAACGGAGGAGTTTCACGAATTCCCTGATTCTTTCAGTCCCAGTCACTCGTTCATCGAAGTAGGTGCGTGCCCGGTCGAGATGTGGGCTGAGGCCTTCGCGTGCCACGAACGGTCGCAAAATATCCGTGGCCCCTTCTCCGATGCGGTACATCTCAGCGTCCCTCACGAGCTGTTCGATCCCGAAGCCGGGTTCCCCGCGGAGCCGCTTCGATTCGGCCGTCTCATAGCCCATCCCGCCAAAGATGATTTGGGTATCCTTCAGGAATTGGATTGCCTTTTCGGAACAGAACATTTTGGCGATGGCGGCTTCTATTCTGATGTCATACTGTTTGTGATCCGCCAGATGCCAGACCAGCCACGCCAGCGCCTCCATCGCGAACAGGTTCACCGCCATCCGGCCGATCCGCATCTGCTGCGTTTGGCGCTCGCCGATGGGCTTTTGAAAGGTCTGCCTCGAGTTGGCCCGATCGAGGGTGGGCTGCCAGGCCTGTTTGGCCATGCCGAGGCAGATGGCGGGAATGCTGATGGCGCGCCCGACGTTGAGAATAATGAGGGCGTATTTGAGTCCTTTCCCGATCTCGCCGATGACGTTCTCGACGGGGACGCGCACATCCTGGAACGTCATATGCGCGTTCTCGATCCCGCGGCAGCCCTCAAATTGACATCGTTGGCGAATCTGCACCCCGGCCTGGTGCATGTCGAGGATGAACGCGCTATGAACGCGGTCCTCGACGCTCTTGCCCTCCGGCACGGGTACCCAGACCGATTTGCCGTCGCGATCAGTCTGTCGGGCCGGGACGCGCGCAATCAGAGTGGCGAAACGGGCGATGGGCCCGTTCGTACACCAGAGTTTCTCCCCGTTCACGATAAACTGGCTGCCGGTTGGATCCAGTACCGCCTCGGTCTGGATGTTCGCGGCATCGGAGCCGGTCATCGGTTCCGTGAGCGCGAAGGCGGAGATGTCTTCGCGCGCCACACGCGGCAGGTACTTCTGTCTCTGTTCCTCGGTGCCGAACAGGAGAACCGGCATGGCAATGCCGATGGATTGGGGTACGGCCACGGTGAGCGCCAGAATATTGCTCCAACTGGCCATGAGGGTGAGGACGCGGCCGTAATTCTTGTACGAGAACCCGAGCCCCCCGTACTGTTTGGGGATTTTCATCCCGAAGGCGCCGAGGTCGAACAGGCCTTTGAGTACGGTGTCTGGAATTTTAGCCGTGCGCTCGATTTCGTCTGGATCGACTTGGCTCGTGAGAAAAGCCTCGATTTTCTTGCAATAGGCTTCTCCGGTCTCTCTCTCTTGGGTCGGCTCTTCGGGCGGAAGGAGCAGATCAAAATTGGGTTTGCCTTCAAACAGGCCCGCCATGAAGCTCAACCCGGTGATGCGCTCTCGGGCTTCCTCGATCCGCTCCAAGCCCTCAAACAGCTTCGACATCCACGCACCTCAAAGTGTTGGAAACATCCCCTAGAATTTCGGTCGGGAACACTTGATCAATCATTCATCCCGCTGGCCCCGATCAACAACGGGGTTGGCTGGTCGAGCTCCCAAGTATCTCCCGGGTCACGATTCGTGAGCGGAGTCCTTATGTTGAGTTTACTTCTTCAGATGACAGAAGGCTAGGCCGAACGAAGATCTAGGCAATGGGAGAGCGCCGAAAAGAAGACACCTTTTCCATTAAAGCCTTCCATCCCTCCATCGCCAGCAGAGGCAACATGCCGAGACCAACGGCAAGGACCCAGTGTTCGGGAGTGAGCGCCGCTGATTTGAAGACGTCCCGCACCGCGGGATAGACCAGGATGCCTGCCTGTAACGCAGCCGACCCGCCGATGGCCCACAGCAATGGCCGATTAGTCAACAATCCCAGCTTCGTCAAGGGATAGCGGTCGCTCCGGCAACTCAATGCGAAAAAGAGTTGCCCCATCACAAGGACCGTGAACGCGATCGTCCTCGCCAGCACGAGATCCTGATGCGCTCCGTACAGACAATACGCGAAGGCACCGATCGTGATCACTGCCATAAACAGACCCTGCGCAAACATTCGGGCCAGCCGTCTCTGGCTCAGGATGCTTGCATTGGGCTGGCGCGGCGGCCGCCGCATGAGATCTGGATCTGCAGGATCAACGGTCAGCGCCAGGGCCGGCAGGCCGTCCGTCACGAGATTGATCCAGAGAATCTGCACCGGCAACAGGGGAAGCGGCAATCCGAACAGTGTCGCAAACAGCATCACGAGCACCTCACTGAGGTTGCAGGACAGCAGATAGTGGACAGCTTTCTGGATGTTGGCGTAAAGGCCGCGCCCTTCTTCCACCGCCGCCACGATCGAGGCGAAATTGTCGTCTGTCACGACCATGTCGGAGGCCTCTTTGGTCACATCCGTGCCGGCCTGCCCCATCGAGATGCCGATATCGGCTTCCTTCACCGCCGGGGCGTCGTTGACGCCGTCGCCGGTCATGGCTACCACGGCTCCCTGAGTTTTCCACGCCCGCACAATCCGGAGCTTATGCTCGGCGGACACGCGCGCATATACCGCGATGCTTGCGACCCGCTGAGCCAGTTCGGCATCGGTCAACCGGTCTAGCTCAGTCCCCGTCATCGCCTGGGCCTTGTGCTTGAGCAACCCCAACTCCCGCGCGATGGCCACGGCTGTATCCTTATGGTCTCCGGTGATCATTACGATCCGGATACCGGCGTCCTGGCAGGCCCGGACCGCAGCCACGGCCTCCGGGCGGAGTGGGTCTTTCATCGCGGCCAAGCCCAGGAAAATCAGATCCCGTTCCAACTCGTCCGGCTCATACCTGTCCGGCTCGCCAGACAGCGGCCGCTTG
>JBOHOI010000286.1:0-3273 GCA_050731155.1 Nitrospiraceae bacterium
CGATGGTGCCCCCGCATTTCCCCAGGACGCGCACGGCCTGAACCCGCACGGTCCAATTGGCGCCTGCGACCCCGACGCCGTTGTCGGTTCTTCCGACGCCGATGGTCCCGGCCACATGGGTCCCATGCCAGCTCGCGGGTTGGGCAGGATCGCCCGGGAAGCACTCGTCCGCGGCGACGGCATCACCGGGATCCGTGGGATCGTTATCGCGAGCGCCTCCATCGTTTGCGATCGCCGGGTCGCTGATCATGTCAAAGCCGGCAATGAGGTTCGGCGACCCGACAATGTCGGGATGGTTCGGCAGAATGCCGGTGTCGATGACCGCCACGACGATGCTGCTGCTTCCGGTGCTCGTGTCCCAGGCCCTGGGCAGGCTGATTCCTCCCGGGGACTGGCCGGTGCCCGTGCCGTTGTCGCGGTAGTGCCACTGCTCAGGAAAACGGGGATCGTTCGGGGTTCTCACGATGCGCAATATATAGTTCGGTTGCGCATACTGGACATTGGGGTCTGCGCGCAGTTGCCGGAGGACCTCCAGTGTGCGATCCCGCGCCAGGGTGGGCGAGAGGGTCTTCAGGGCGGTCGGCGGGATGCGGTAGAGCAGCTCGCCGCCGGATGTCACCCGCTTGCCGTCCTCGAGTCCGAACCGCTTGAGGTCTGCTGGCCGAAGGGTCCGGGCCGGCTTCATCTTCACGATGACCTCTCCAGGGACGAACTGAGCCTGAGGGGGGATGGTCCTGCGCTCAAGAAGCCTGCGGACCTCCTCCGGCGTGCGTTCCTGGGCCTCTCCAGGGAGAGTGCCGTAGGCCAAGCTTGCCAGGGCAACCATGACTGCCAGTAGAGCGGTGCTCATTGCTTCCTCCTTCCGCTCTTGATAAGCTATTCGATGCAGAGGCCGCTTTTGATTGCGGTGGATATTGAGGGCAAGGTAATGACTATTTTGCTCGGTCTCGTGCTTCCAGGCATCCTCCTCGGGACCTCACCGGTGTCATCGCCTCGGTTTGTCCCCGGCGAGGTCCTCGTCAAGTTCGTTCCTGGATCGGACGGAGGCGCCGCCGTCATCCAAGCCAGTCGCGTCAGCCCTCCGGACCTAGGCGCGTTGGCACAGGTGATCGACCGCTTACAGGCCAAGGTCAATATCCCTCTCAGGGCAAAGCAGGTGATGGGCGGCCAATGGGTCCTGTTGTCTGTCGGTGGTGAAAAGCTGACAGATCAACTTCCCGAAAAACTCCGCGGGCGGAAAAATGTCGCGGGCGTCCAACCCAGCGCCGGGAAACCCGAAGCCCATGCGAACGTCTCGTTGCCGAAAAAGCTCGTCATCAGGTTCTCACCGGGCAGCGCAGAATCCCAGGCGGTCGCACGAAAGCTGGCAGATCCCAACGACATGGGCTTTTCTCACCTCCTCCGCGATCTGGAAAAGGCGGTTGGCCTACCCTTACAGGGTGAGGTCGATGAAGACGCCACGGCTGTTGTGCAGATCGATCTTGCGGCCCTCACCCTGAAGCTCTCCGAGCAACTCAAGGCCCTGGCCGATGTCGAGTCGGCGCAGCCGAACTATATCTTGAGGATTCAGTAACTCGACCTCGCCGGTGCGACCCTGCGATATCCTGTCAGGCTTCCTTCACGGCGGATATGGTGATGAGATTTTCCAGCGGCCTATGGCCGTGGTCAGGGGGAAATGGGACGTCCGGGATCACATCAACGCGCAAGGTGCTTCGAAGGACCTGCGGAACGAGGGAGACGGTACCCGAGGGCCGTGCCAAAGTCAAATCCGTCGCCAGCCCACCCGGAACAAGATCGCCAAAAAGCAAGTTCGGTGCCAACACCTTCCCCTCCGTTCCGCCAACCGTCGATTGGGCTTGCGGGGGGCGGGCGAATGGGGTAAGAGTAATGCACCCATTCCCGCCCGGTTGGGGCTGGATGCCTGCCGTGAGAAACCCATGTTAGCCAAAATCCTCGGTCAAAAATGGGGTCGCAGTCAATTTTCTCTCCCCGTGGCCGTTATACGCCTTACGGTCAATGACGGCCGCTCCTTCGTTGGGTTGGTCTGGATCCTGCCGGTTGTCCTTCGATGACGCGTAGGAGTTCCTCGGCGCAGTAGATCCGGTTCCGCTGCCGGCCCGTGATCTCCCGCAGGACGCCAGCCTTGACCAACCAGTCGATAGTTGCTTGGACAGTGGGGAACGAGACGTCCAAACGTTTTGCCAGGCGACTTGTGGTAACGTAGGGGTTGAGAAAAAGCTCGTCCATGATGGCTGTCGCCGTGGCACTTGCCTTGCGCCGCTGGAGGAGTTCCCGGTAGCGTTGCTGCAGCCCGAGGATGCGCTGGGAATCCAGTATGGCGGCAGAGGCCTGCGTTGCGATCCCTCGTAGAAAGAACTTGATCCACCCCTGCCAGTCGCCTGATCGGCTTACCTCCAGAAGCCGGGCGTAGTATTCATCGCGGTATTGCTCAAAGAAGGCGCTGAGATACAGAAGGGGCTGGGGCAGGTACCCCCGTTCGCACAGAAAAAACGTAATGAGCAGGCGGCCGGCGCGCCCGTTCCCGTCCAGGAAAGGGTGAATCGCCTCGAATTGATAATGCAGCAGGGCGCACTGCACTAGCGGTGGGATGTCCTTGACTTCGTGAAGGAACTTCTCCCACGCGCCGAGGGCATCATTCATTTCCGACACAGGCGGCGGGACGAAGGTTGCCTCGACGAGGCTGCACCCCGGCGGACCGATCCAGTTTTGGGTCTGCCGAAACTCACCAGGCCTCCGCTGCTCACCCCGGACACCCCCCATCAGTATCGCGTGAATCTCCCGAACGAGCCGAAGGCTCAGGGGTAATTTCTTCAGTTGTTTCAGACCATATTCCATTGCTCGAACATAGTTCTGGACCTCTTGAACGTCAGGAGCGCGTGGAGGTTCCTCTTCGGCTGCCTCAAAATAGAGGAGATCCGACAGCGAAGCCTGCGTCCCTTCGATGCGGGAGCTCAATACCGCCTCCCGGCGGATATAAGGTGCGATAAGCAGATGAGGGTTGGGGAGTAACTGCCCGATGCCCGCAAGGTGTCCAAGCCCTCGGTCAGCGTCGGAAAGGAGCCCGACGGTTTCAGGGTCGTATTGGATAGGCGGAGGCAGGGGATTGGGCACAAATGCCCAATACGCCTGAGGGGTTCGAACCACCTTGCCGCTCGGGCTGCCGCTGAATTCCGCCGGGTCCATTGCTCCCTCGCCGATTAAAGAAGTCTTAAATCCGAGAAAGTGCTATTAAAGTTTTAGCCCAAAAACTTT
>JBOHOI010000287.1:0-3264 GCA_050731155.1 Nitrospiraceae bacterium
ACTTGGTCGTTCAGGGCATGAATGGTCAAATCGCCGTCGAGTGCGACGGGGACCGGTGGCACGGCCCTGAGCGGTACGAAGAGGATATGACCCGGCAACGCATGCTCGAGCGCTGCGGGCGGAAGTTCTGGCGGGTGCGAGGAAGTGCGTTCTATCTGGATCCGGACGGCGCCCTGGAGGACCTTTGGACTACTCTCGCGCGCGAAAAGGTTTATCCGGAGGGCCACGAGCCTCCGAAGGAACGGAGGCCAGGCGGCTTTCGTTCGGAATCGCCGGCCGCCCGTTCAGGGGAGTCGGGTGAGGCGATGGCCGGTGCGGTCCCATCAGACGATGAACCCCCGCGTGGCCTTGATCGCGAGCCGGAGAATGCGCAGGCCGCGGCTGATCTTTCGAGAGCCGACCATCCAGACCAGCAACCGGATCACTCGGCCTTGAGTGGAATTCGTGATCTGGCAGATGTCCCCTATAAGGCGTGGTGCTCAGAGGAGCAACTTCCGGATCCGACGAAGGATCGTCCGAGTGATCTGATTCCCGGATTGGTGGACATTGTGAGCACCGAGGGGCCGATGAGCGCGCATCAGCTCTACCACATCTTCGTGAAGGGATCTGGCCGGCAGCGGCTCAGCCGGCAATCACGAAGCGCACTGAAAAAAGCTGTCTGGAGAGCTGTGCGGGAGGGTCGCCTCGACCAGCGAAACGAGTCTGGTCAGACCAGTGTCGAGAGCCGCATTCTTCGCCGGGCAGGGTCACCTTCTGTCGTTGTGAGACTCCGTGGGAACCGAGAGTTCGTTGAGATTCCGCCGTCTGAAATAGCAACGGTCATGCTTCGGCTGGAGCGGAAGAACTCAACGTTGCGGGGAAGGGCGCTGTGCCGCGCCGTACTGGACTTCTACGAGACCAAACGGATGACCGCGAACATCGAGCAGCGGATTGAGTGGATCCATGAGCGGCGACACGAGCTCGCAGCGGGAGATGGCGCTGATCATGGTGATCCGGAGTAGTCTTTTGCACCGCATGGAGACGTTCATACCGTCAGCCGTGGAGATGCCTGGTTGACGGTGGCTGATTCAGCCATCGACAAACTCAAGGTCACTATCCGCGAGCTGACTCGTCGCACGCGAGGTCACCGTTTGGCGGACATCGTGCAAGAGTTGAAGACCGCCCTGACCGGCTGGAAAGCCTACTTCGGCATCGCCGAAGTATTGAGCCCTCTGCGCGAAATCGACAAGTGGGTGCGACGGCGGTTACGATGCTACGCATGGAAACAATGGGGGCAGCGCGGGCTACCGCGAACTCAGAAAAAGAGGGGTCAGCGTGCGCGAGGCTTGGAACACAAGCAAGAGCGCGTGGCCCATGGCGGCTGAGCCAAACGCCAGCATTAACGCTGGCGTTGCCTTTACGTTTCTTTCGTCAGATGGGGCTGCCCGAACTGGCAACGGCCAGGGCAGCATGAGACAAACGTTTGTTCAAGGAACCGCCGTGTACGTGACCCGTACGCACGGTGGTGTGGGAGGGAGGGGCCGTGAGGCTTCTTTCTATCCCCATTAGAACGTCACATGTGCCGCCCTCATCAATCATTCCCAGTCGGAGGACAAGATGAACGTGACTCCCATCGATAAGCATGAATCCCCTGAACCGCCGTGGAAGCTCTACGTGGCTGCCGGGTTCGGCGCCTTCTGCCTTGGATTCGGCGATCTCCTCAATAACGACAAGGCGGCTACCGTGTTAAAGATTTCGGAAGTCGTCCGCCAGCACATTTGGACCGGGCTTGAGATCGGAGGTCTCGTTGCTCTGCTTGTCTTGGTTGTCTTAGGCCCTTGCTTCTGCTGGATCCACCAGCCTCGGACCCGGATAGATGCCTTCAGTCGTGGATTCTCAGTTTTCGCCTTATTGGCAGTTGCCGCGCCTTTTCATCCTGTCGGCAAAGGTCTCGATAGCTCCACTGGCGGCAAGCAGGCAGAGATTTCGTTTTTCCGTCTAGTAGCCAGTGCTCACGCAGCCGAAACGGTGCTCCCAAGCCCTATCGAGCCCAAGGCAGAAGCCAGTGGAGGGCCATCGTCGGGTCCGGCTCCGAAGACCGAGTCGACGACCCCAGTGGTGAAGATCGAGCCAATATTCGCCGCGACTGATGTAAAGAACGCTACGGTAACAATTCGAGATATCCGTACTGGCAAGATCCTAGGGTGGGAGCAGGTTGGCGCGAAGGAGTTCACGATCAGTCGCCCAAAGGGTGAATATTTGATCGAACTCGAAGCGCTTGACACCGGCGAACCTCGGCGAAGTTAGAGATCAGGGACATAAGTAACACTTATAAGGTGAAGGTCGATTCCTCGAGGGTTCCAGTTAGCGTGCAGAGGCTGTATAGGTCGGAACGCGTCGAGCTCTTTGAGAGGTGACGTTCTAACCGATGCTCAACCGGACCCGTTGCGAGCAGGCTTTTCGCCCGCTTGCCACGGGCCGGTTAGCGGCATGCCGTTCTCAATGAGAGATGCCCATGAACCCTGACGAACCTCTTCCCCTTGAAGGCGGCTGTACCTGCCGCTCGGTGCGCTACCGCATGACGTCGAAGCCGCTGTTCGTTCACTGCTGTCATTGCCGCTGGTGCCAGCGTGAAACCGGGGCCTCGTTCGCGCTCAACGCGCTGATCGAAGCGGACCGCGTCGAGCTGCTGCAGGGCGAGGTCGACGTGGTCGATACGCCGACCCACAGCGGCCAAGGCCAGAAGATCGCGCGCTGTCCCACATGCCGCATTGCTGTCTGGAGCAACTACGCCGGAGCAGGCGACGCTGTGCGCTTTGTCCGTGTCGGAACACTGGATGAGCCCGACCGCCTGCCGCCCGACATTCACATCTACACCGCATCGAAGCAGCCCTGGGTCGTGCTTGCGTCCACCACGCCTGCAGTCGCCGAGTACTACAGGGCTAGGGACTATTGGCCCCAGGAGAGCCTCGAGCGCCGCGCTGCTTTGCTGGCTGCCCAGCCCCGGCCGTAGTCCGGCGACGCTCGCCGTTAGGCCCCCTTCAGCGGCGCGGTCGGCTACAGTAGAGCCATGGCACCCACAGTGGTTCGCGACGGCCCGTTCAGGTTGTTCTTCTTTCTGGCTTGCGCCGCAGGTCGCTGTCGCCACCTCTACGGGATTGTCTACGCGTCAGCTTCGTGAAGCACAAACCATTGTCGAGGCTCACATTGAGGAGATCCAAAATGCCTGGAACCATCACTTCGGCGCCTGAAGTTACGCACGTTTCCAAGCACGGTTTCTGGCTA
>JBOHOI010000288.1:0-3240 GCA_050731155.1 Nitrospiraceae bacterium
GGAGTACATCGCGGCTGTAGCCCGCGCTGAGAAGGCGGAGGCAGAGGTCAAGCGGCTGCGGGGAGAGAGGGATAGAGGGTGGCACAACCATGGTCTTCCTGACGGGCAGACCAGCCACGACCACACGATGATGCCATATGACGAAGTCAAGCGGCTGCGGAAAGCGTTGGGGCAGATTGCAGCCCAGGCTGTAAGCAGGGGAATGGAAAATCCCTGGAATATTTCTGCCCGTCGTATTGCCCGCACCGCCCTGGAGGAAGCATGAGCGACAAGCTGGTTCTAACCATCGAGATTGACGAAATGGGAACTGAGGGATGGCGAGAGAACATCGAAAGCGTGCTTCCTAACTTGTGGAATACCTTTGAAGAAGAGCTTCTTTGGGACATCCAGGAGACTCTCGCCCGAAAAGAGGTACACGTCGTTTTCTGCGGTGTGCCGGGTGAGAAGAGCATGAATAACGACTTCGAGGTCTTCGTCAAGCCTGGTCATATCGTTCGCGCCACCCTTAGGGAAAAAGCATGAGCGACTCCGACACGTTACGCCTTCTGAAACACAACGCCGAGTTGACTGCCGAAGTCGAGCGGCTTCGTGAAGAACTCGATCCGCTACGGGCGGCGTTGAAGGAGATAGACCAAAATGCCTTCCTTCAAGGTAATGCGGCAGGTATCCATTCAATTGTCCGTACTGCCGCCCTTGAGGAGGAAGCATGATGGTCTTCATCGCTTTGGCCATCGTCATCGGTGCAGTTCTGGTCGTCTATGAGATCGGACGCAGGCGATACGAACGTAGGTTCGAAGCGTTCCTCGAGGAGCTCCGAACGAGGAACGGGGGTCGTTGACATCACCCTGCCATGGGGGATGATGCTGCGGTGATCTTCTACCGCGCTTCATTCATCCCTCCTGTCCGGGCCGTCTGGCCGTCTTGGGGACGCGGTCTGCAGGAGGTCACCGGTCGGCGGCCCGAACTGGGGGGATGAGAGATGAGCGTCCAGGCAGTTCCCGATCTTCAAGACGAATGGGAACGACACGCCGATAGGGGTGCCCAGCTCGAAGCCAAGGGCGATCGCTACCAGTGGCAGGCTGCCGATGAATACAAGGCCTCCCACGATGCTGGGGGTTCGTATAGGCAGATTGCTGAGCGTGTCGGGTGTAATCATGCGCACGTCTTCCGTTTCGTGAAGCTTGCACGAACCGTTGAGCTAGCTCAACGAACAGGTGTTCGCTTTTCCGAGGAGTACAACAAGGTTGAAGGGAAGGCTCATGTCGGTAACGCCTCTGGTGACAACGAGTGGTATACACCAAAGGAGTACATCGATGCCGCCCGAGCCGTCATGGGCGGGATTGACCTGGACCCGGCATCCTCGGCCGAGGCTAACAAGGTAGTCCGGGCGAAGCGCTTCTACACCCACGAAACGGACGGACTCCATCATCCCTGGAGAGGCCGTGTTTGGATGAATCCTCCATATGCCCAGCCTCTCGTCGGTGAATTCTGCGCCAAGCTCGCCGGGGAGTACATCGAGAAGAACGTCTCCCAAGCCATCACTCTCACCAACAATGCCACTGAAACCAGCTGGTTCTACGCCCTTGCGGAAGTCGGGGCTGCCATCTGCTTTCCCCAGGGACGCGTGAAGTTCTGGCACCCCGAGAAAGATAGCGTTCCCCTCCAGGGCCAAGCATGCGTTTACCTGGGCGAGAACACCCAAGCCTTCCGGCGAGAGTTTGCGCAATTCGGGTTCGTGGCGGTGCTATGAGCGATGAATCGTCCATTACGAAGCTGCCCAACGTGCCACCGTCAACTTGACAGCGAAACCCGCCAGCGAATGGGATTACGAACGGGGGAGATTTTGAATGGATTGTGTCCGGGATACAATGGGCCATCGGATATCGACCACGTTTTACACAACGGCCACTCGATCCCCGAGGAACGGATGATGCTGCTCGAATATAAAGGGGCCATGGGGCTGACCGAGGGGCAAGCTATCCTGAAACGTGCAGTAACGGGCGACTGGGAGGAGCGTTCATCTGGTCGGCAACTTTCGATCCGGTATGTCGTGCTTCCTCAGCATGTTCCGGACGCTGAGTCGGTATTGCACCCGATCGTGGATTGGGTCTGGCCTGAATGAGCGTCCAAGCGATGCAGTGGGTGATCGAGCATTCCCAGCATGAAGGGACCGACTTCTTCGTGCTGCTGATGCTGGCGAACCACGCCGGATCCGACAACTGGGAATGCTGGCCTAGTGTGCGCCTTCTCGCCAGGGAGTGCCGCGTGTCCGAGCGAACAATCCGGTATGCCCTTCGGCACCTCGAGCAGGGTGGGGAGCTCTCCTTCAGCCGAGCCGGAGGCCCCAGTGGAACGAACCTCTATCGCCTTCTCCAGGTGCAGCATTTGCAGGGGGGGCAAAGTTTGCAGGGGGCATCTCTTGCCCCGGGGGGGGGCAACGGTAGGCACAGAAGGGGGGGGCACCGTTTGCCCCCGAACCATAAGGAACCGTCAGAGAACCATCAACTAGCGCCGCGTACCCGCGACGCCGTGTGGGACGGCTTCGCCGAATGGCTCCAACATCAACCCGAAACCCGCTCCGAACGAGGAGCCTGGAACGCCGCAGCCAAGCAACTCCGAGACATCGGCGTGGATTCCTCCGAGGACGTTGTCCGCCGTGGCCGGGCCTACCAGCGCACATACCCCAACGCCGCGGCGACACCGAACGCCCTCGTCGCTCACTGGGGCGAGTTCTCACCGGTAGCGACCGTGATGGGCCCGACACATGACCCCGACATCCAACGGCTCGTGGACTCGGGGGCGCTCCGTGGCTGAGAAGACCGCTCACAAGACGCAAGCGGAAATGCTCGCCCAGATCGAGGACGAGCTCGCAGACTACGCGGCGTTCCGCACTCGGATCTACGGAGGGCACTATGATTTCCGCGATGCTCTCCTCGCCCACAGGGACCAGTGTTTATCGAATCTGTTAGCCAGCGAAGACTCAGCATGGGCTGATCGCGTGAGACTGATTGATGCGATCGCCGACGCTAAAGGCATCTGGCTGGGTGACGACGCTCGTCTTGCTGATGCTCTCGATGAGATCGGACGTCGTGACTCCAAGCGCGACGAAGATGAAGCTGCGCGAAAGCAGGGCGTAACCGTCCAAGGGCCGTGGGGTTGAAATGGCTTGCGTGCGCTCTCCTGGTCATCGGGTGCTTCACGCCCTCACATGTCCAGGCAGGATGGCGATCGCAGCAGTGC
>JBOHOI010000289.1:0-3232 GCA_050731155.1 Nitrospiraceae bacterium
TTCGCAGCGATCTGGACGCTGCTTCTCTATCATCTAACAAAGGAGAGCCATGAAGCGCGACTGGCGATGGCCTCTCTAAGCAGCCCAATGAACGCATCCCCCTTCCCAGGCCATATCACGGCAAGATTTTTCTGGACGACGAACGGCATTGTGGTGGGAGCGTTCTGCCTCACCATGGCCATCTTTTTAGTGATCCCACGGATCGGAGCCGGATTCTTCAAAAAGACACGCGGGGAAGTCATCAGGACCTCAGGCTTTTCGGAAAAGGTGGACCTGGGTGTCATTGGCGCCATCAAAGAGGACCCGAGCATCGTCATGCGTGTCGAGTTCCCGGACAATGAGACGCTCGCCACCGACCGACTGTACCTCCGCGGTGCGGCCTACGACCTCTATACCGGGCGTTCCTGGGTCAACAGCTTTGCCCACCGCCGCTCACTGGGACAGACCGCTGAGGGAACGTTCAAGGTTCCGAAGGCCATGAGTGAAAGACCAGGAGCTACGCAGCCAGCCGGTCTCCGCCAAGAGATTCTCATTGAGGCCCTCGACACCTCCGTCCTGTTCGGGGTTCCGCTGGTGGACTCGGTGACAGGTGATTTCCCCGCCGTGCAGACTGATGGCATGGGTGGGATCTCTTTGCCGTATCCTCCCTCAACACGGTTTCAGTACCGCGCGCACTCCGTACCCAATCATTTGCTGGAGGAGGAGCGGCTGGCGACCTCGTTCAGCTATCCAGACCCCATTAGGAAGCATTTCCTTCAGCTGCCGACCATGAGCACGCGGGTCACGGAGCTCACCCGGCAAATCACCCGTCAGGCCAAGACCCCTCATCAGATGGCCGTTGCCATCAAACAGCACCTCCGAGCGAACTATCGTTATAGTCTGGACATCGGCACTGCTGCCCCCGTCAGTCCCGTCGAAGATTTTCTCTTCTCGCGCAAGACGGGCTATTGTGAGCACTACGCGACGGCCATGGTTATGATGCTGCGGGCTGCGGGCATTCCGGCTCGGCTGGTCACCGGATTCCTTGCCGGTGAGTGGAACGACTTCGGCAACTACTATACGGTCCGCCAGCGAGACGCCCATGCATGGGTCGAGGTGTATTTCCCACGTTCAGGATGGATCACCTTTGACCCCACACCCAGCGTGGTCGCAACCGTCCCGAATCATCTGTGGACAACGTTCGGCAGGGTCATGGATTCGATTCGGCTGAAATGGGACCGCCTCGTCATTCAGTACAGTTTGGCCGACCAGTTGGCGGTCGCGCGCGGATTCCGTGAAGGGAGCGACAGCGCCCGTACTCAGATGTCAAGCTTTCTGTCCATCGCTCTCCGTTGGGCGGCGGCTAGGCGGACCTGGATCGCTGAACGCACACGAGTACTGGATTGGCGCTTACTCGGCTGGATGGTGGGCTCTTCGGCAATCGCTGGAGTCATCGTGATGGTGTGGCGCCTGAGAAAAGGATGGATGGGAAGACGCCTCCTCGAACACAACACGGCCACACAGGTTGCGGTCGTCCAGTTGTATAGCCGGATGTTGCGGATCCTGTCGTCACGCGGCGTCCACAAGAACCCCAGCGCCACTCCGTTGGAATTCGCCAGATTCGTGACATGTGAGTGGTCCGATAGCGGTCACTATGTGCAACCCCTCACCCACCTCTACTGTCGCGTCCGCTTCGGGAAGGTCCCGCTGTCACCCGAGGACCTGGCACAGGCCAACCAGTTGCTTGCCAGCCTCCGTGCTGTGCGGCGATAGGCCGGGGCTGGGTACCCCCACTGTTCCGGTCACAGGCTCCCGCCTGCGTTGCTAGGACAGTGTCGCAAAGAACGAGGAGAGGTCCACATTCCCGCCTGTGATGATCACTCCGACCCGCTGGCCGATCAGCGCCTCTTCACACCTGAGTAATGGAGCCAGAGCGACGGCGCTGGATGGCTCGACCACGATTTTGAGGCGTTCGAACGCGAACCGCATGGCTTCCACGATTTCTTTCTCCTCGACCGGAAAAAAACCGGCAAGATGATTGCGGAGAATAGGAAGCGTCTCATCACCCAAGCTAGTCCGCAGACCTTCGGCTATCGTGCGAGGGGAGACCATCGGAACAATCCGGTTTTCGCGCACGGAATGTGCCGCGTCGAGCGCTCCGGTGGGCTCGCAGGCATAGACCGCAATGGAAGGGTTTACCCCGTGGGCCGCAATACAGGTGCCTGATAGCAATCCACCCCCTCCAACTGGGGCCAGCACTACGTCCAGGTCCGGCATCACGGAGAGAAACTCCAGCATGGCAGTCCCCTGACCTGCGATGACACGGGGATTGTTGAAAGCATGGATATAGACGCCGTTAAGCTGCTCCTGGAGATCGCGCAGTTTCCTTTCAGCCTGCTCTCCATCAGCCATCTCATGGATGGTGGCTCGATAGTCCATCACGGCCTGCCGTTTCAGCGGATTGATCGGTTTCGTCATGACAATATGCGCCGCCAAGCCTCGGAGTTGACAGGCCAGCGCGACTCCTTGGGCATGATTGCCGGAAGAAATCGTCACAATGGGTCCGGCTTGCTGTGGAGGCGGTAGCGTAGCGATTGCATGGTAGGCCCCACGAAACTTGAAGGCCCCGACGCGTTGAAAGTTCTCGCACTTCAAGAATACCGTGGCACCGGTGCGTTGATTCAATGAGCGTGACGTGAGGACCGGCGTCACGTGAGCGACGCCATGGAGGATCTCAGCAGCGTTCTGAATGTCAGTGAGCGTGGTCATGGGGATTGGGCAGCGAATGTACGAGCGAGGTAGGCACTTATTTGCATCTGAGGTTCACTACTTACAACAATCCGCCCAACCCATGTCGGGAACATGCGATGAAAGGGCAAGTGAAGGCAAGACAACGTACTCGTAAGCTATTGATAAATAAAATGGAGCGGGAAACGGGATTTGAACCCGCGACCCTCGCCTTGGCAAGGCGATGCTCTACCACTGAGCTATTCCCGCTCTCCGGGGGCAGGGAGGTCCGATTCTACTGAGGGGGCAAATTTCTGTCAAGCCAATCACCCGATGCAGCAACAGAGGCTAGAGAGCCGCAAGCTGAACATAACTAAGCCTTAGTGAGGACGCAGTGACATGATTGCCGAGGTATCCCCATGCAGAAGCCATTGGGTGAGGGGCAGCAGAGGGGGCCGTTCTCAATCTCCCGTTAGAACTCTGCCGACTGGTCCAGCTTATCTAAGTTAATGAACTAAGGGACTGA
>JBOHOI010000290.1:0-3221 GCA_050731155.1 Nitrospiraceae bacterium
CGCGCTGGACGTCGGCGCGTCGACCGGCGGGTTTACGGATTGTCTGCTCCAGCGCGGGGCTCGCCGGGTCTATGCGGTGGATGTCGGATACGGGCAACTCGACTGGAGGCTGCGGCGGGATCCCCGGGTCGTCGTGCTGGAACGCCGGAATATCCGGCACCTTGACCGGTCGTCCGTGCCTGAACGCGTTGACTTGGCGGTCATCGATGTGTCCTTCATCTCGCTGACCCTCGTGCTGCCGTGCGTGCTGCGCTTTCTCGCGGAGGACGCCCCGGTGATTGCCCTGGTGAAGCCTCAGTTCGAGGTCGGACGCGGGCGGGTGGGTCGCGGAGGGATCGTGCGGGACGATGCCCAACGCCGTGCGGTGACCGACAAGGTCCTCGCCTGCGCCGCCGAGTTGGGCCTCCAGTGCGTGGGTGTGTTGGATTCGCCGGTGCCCGGCCAGAAGGGCAACCGGGAAGTGCTCGTCGGGTTGCGTCGGTCCGCCAAGGGCTGAGGCGGCCGACGGCAAGGGTCCCTTGAGGGCCGGGCTCGTGGGATTCGTGGAATCGTTCAGCGTGAGGGTTGCATGAAAGTTCTTGTCACGGGAGGGGCAGGATTTATCGGGTCGCATCTCGTGGACCGTCTTATCCAGGAAGGACACGAGGTGGTGGTGGTGGATAATCTCTTGACCGGCAAGCGCCGGAATCTGAACAAGGAGGCGCGGTTCTACAAACAGGACATTCAGAGTTCTCGCCTGGAACGGGTGTTCAACAGGGAACGGCCGCTGCTGGTGATGCACCTGGCGGCCCAGGTGGACCTGCGCCGTTCGGTCCAGGATCCCATCTTCGACGCACAGGTGAATATTCTCGGGACGTTGAACCTTCTGGAGCAGGCCGTCAAATATGGAACCAGGAAAGTGATTTTTGCCTCTTCGGGGGGCGCGATCTATGGAGAGCAGGACGTCTTTCCAGCCCCCGAATCTCACCCGATCCGCCCACTCTCGCCCTACGGCATCAGCAAGCTGAACGGGGAACAGTACCTGGCGTACTACCAGCGGGTCAGCGGGATTCAGCATGTGATTCTTCGCTACAGCAATGTCTACGGACCCCGTCAGGACCCCGAGGGGGAAGCCGGGGTCGTCGCGATTTTTACGGGGAAGATGTTGGCAGGCGAGCAACCGATCATCAACGGAAACGGCCGCCAGACCCGAGACTTCGTGTTCGTGGACGATGTGGTGGAAGCCAACCTCGCCGTGATAGGGAAAGAGGTGCAGGGCGTCTATAACGTGGGCACGGCGGAAGAAACCAGCATCAACGACCTGTTCCGCCTCCTCGTCGAGCTGACGAACGCCGGCTGCAAGGAACTGCATGGACCTGCCAAGAAAGGCGAGCAGGCCCGAAGCGTCGTGGATATCAGCAGGCTTCGTCAGGAATTGGGGTGGGAACCGAAAGTGCCCCTGCGGGAGGGACTCAGACGAACCGTCGAGTTCTTTCGAGAGCGGGCGAGCTGATTGGGGTCATGAATCGCGGCCGCGGGCAGGCCGCGGCAGCTTGCGGGTCAGCCGCGATAGCGGGGGACCGTCGGATCGATTTGAACCGACCAGGCGTCGATGCCCCCCACGAGGTTCTTCACGTTCGTGAACCCCTGCTGGAGCAGAAATCCCGCGGCGTCGGCGCTCCGCATCCCATGGTGGCAGTGGGCGACAATCTCGACGTTGCGGTCCAGCTTGTCGAGCGATTGCGGGAGGCTGCCCAGAGGAATCAGCACAGCCCCTTCGATCTTCGCCAGTGAGAATTCCCAGGGCTCCCGTACGTCAAGGATAAAAATGTGGTCTCCCTTGTCCAGACGATCCTTGAGCTCCCGGGGCGTAATCGTAAAACCCATGGCGGTACCTCCTTGACGAGCACGCATCATAAGCCCACGATTTGGAGCCTGTCAACGGAGATCGGCCAGCCTCCGACCCAAGCGCATCGCCACGTCGAGGCGGGGTCTGCCGGGACGCAGACGCTGCGGGAACTGCCCTCTGCAAGGAGGGCGGACTGAACAGATTAGCAATAGTTTCGGACAATTTTGAACGCACGGGGACTTGAGTAGGTTTCGTGGAAGCTGCTGATTTTTCGATTCATCACACAACTAGTTGAATTTTATGTATTCTTTAGGCTATTTTGGCATCGCTGTGAGGCACGGATGTTGCTACTGCTCTGCTTGAGGTCTTCCAACAGAAAGGAGGGCAGGGCAATGCCGTCGTTTCACTACCTGGCTCGGGATCAGTTCGGGGTGTTGAAGGCCGGACGCGTAGACACGGATGGGCTCGAGGCCGCCGTGGCGCAGCTGGACGATGAGGGCTTGTTCCTCTTCGAGATCGAGGAGGAGCGCAGGAGGGAGGAACGGAGGAGGGAGGATCGGAGGAAGGACGAGGAGAGGAAGCAGGATCAGAGGAAGCAGGATCGGAGGTTGGGGGATCGGAGGATGGGAGATCGGAGGCAAGAGGAGCGGAGGACGGAATTCGGTCTGGCGGGCCATGTCTTGACCGCCTGTCAGGACGTGGACGTCGAAGGACCGGAACTTTCGCATGCCTGATCCGACGGTCGAGATCGTGGTGCTCGTGACCACGTCTTCGGAAGAAGAAGCGGCCCGGATCGGTCGTGCCCTGGTCGAAGCCAAGCTCGCTGCCTGCGCGAACGTCTTGCCCCGCATCCGTTCGATCTTCAGTTGGGAGGGAAAGGTCTCGGAAGAGCAGGAATCCTTGATGGTGCTCAAGTCTCGGGCGGACCTGTTCGAGGAATTGGCGGCGACGATCAAAACACTCCACAGCTACCGCGTCCCCGAAATCATCGCCTTGCCCATCACGAGAGGGTCCCCCGACTATCTCGCCTGGATCAGGGATGTGACTCGTAAGCGGAAGTGATTCTTACGAATTTCATACGACGCCCGATAAAACCCATTGACCCATTGACGAGCTTCGGCTACACTTGTGTCTTTAGAGAACCGGGCCGGGTTGCCTGAGGAGTGAGATCATGAGGGAAGCGAAGGATTCGTATACGATCGTCGTCTTCAGGGGCGCCACGTCGAAGCCGTTGAGGTTTAGTTTCTCGCGGACCTTCGTGCGCAGAGCGATGATCGTCGGGGCCTGTTTGCTCCTGGTCGAGTTGCTGTTCATCTCCCAGTACGTCATACGAACCGGCGACATGTGGGAGTTGAACGCGCTGCGTGTCGAGATCGTGAACGCACGCGAGCAA
>JBOHOI010000291.1:0-3215 GCA_050731155.1 Nitrospiraceae bacterium
GGTCACGTCCCTCTTGAGGCTGAACCGCCGAGGGAGGTCAGAGCGATGAGAGAACCCGCTGCGTCAGACACCGGGCACGTGGTGCGCACTGAACCTGCCTCCGCGTCAGCGCATTTCTTTCAGGTAGCGAGCAAATGTCGGACCCAGTACAGGGTCCTTGAGCGCGAACGCGACGGTGGCTTTGAGAAACCCCAGCTTATCCCCTGCGTCGTGGCGCTGTCCTCGAATCTCCTGGGCATAGATCGGGGCCTTCTGGGCGAGGAGGCGCAGCGCGTCGGTGAGCTGAATTTCATGATTCTTGCCGGGGGGGGTGTGCTCGAGAACCGCAAAGATGTCGGGCGAGAGCACGTATCGACCGATCACCGCGAATCGGGAAGGCGCGGCTGCCGGGGACGGTTTCTCCACCAGGTCAAGGACTCGATGAAGCCCCGCGGCCACGCGCTGAGTGGCGACGATCCCGTACTGGCTCACCGCGCTCGGGTGCACCTTCTGCACGCCTAGCACCCCCCCGTTGCCGGCGTCGTACACCCGAATGAGCTGGGCCAATGCCGGGACGGGCGCATCGATCACCTCATCGCCCAAAATGACGGCAAAGGGTTCGTTTCCGATGAGGCGCTGGGCGCATAACACGGCGTGCCCGAGCCCGAGGGCTTCGGACTGTCGGACATAGCAAAAGTTCGCGAGTTCGGAGATTCGTCGGATGTCTTTCAGGAGCTGAGCTTTCCCATTTCCCTTCAGGTTCTCTTCGAGTTCGAACGAGCGGTCGAAATGGTCCTCGATCGCGCGCTTTCCGCGTCCAGTCACGATGATGATGTCCTCGATCCCCGAGGCGACCGCCTCCTCCACCGCGTATTGGATCAACGGCTTGTCCACCAGAGGAAGCATTTCCTTGGGGGAGGCTTTGGTCGCCGGGAGGAAGCGGGTGCCGAGACCGGCGGCCGGGATGACGGCTTTTCTGATCGTTGCCGATGACATCGTTTGGATACTATGTGATGGGTAGGCGGAAGTCAAGGATTCGAGGCGGGCCAGACGACCTGTTCGGGGAACCCGAGACAGGAGAAATTTCCTTTACATTGCCGGAGAGGGCCCCTATAATTCCTTAGTTTTTTCAAGATTTTTCATCGGGTGTCGGGCGGCCGGGGCGCGCAGCGCGTTCACGTCTGTCTCACGAAGGGAGCCGCCCTGCGCGTCGCCGGTTCATGTGATCTGCCAAACGCCATGAGTTCATACTTCGACGATTCGAACGTCATCCGATATGTTCCTCTCGCGGATTGCCTAACCTCGGGATCGGTCACCATGCGTATTGGTCAGCGGGTCCGGGCAGAAGGGCCGCGGTGACCAATCGTGTCGTGAGTCGATCAATTTTTCTCGTCGTCGCGATGGCCGTCTCGCTGCTGGTTTCGTCCACGGGCAGTCTGCATGCCCAAGCTGGCGTCCAGAAGGTCAAGTCCATCGAGGTGCGGGGAAACAAGCGCATCGAGGAGGCGGCCATCCGCGGCCGTCTCACGCTCAAGGTGGATGATCCGTACACGGGAGAGGCCATCCGGTCTCAGATCAGACTGATCTACGAGATGGGCTTCTTTGAGGACGTGCGGATCGAGACTGATCCGGTCGTCGGGGGGGTGGCGGTGGTGTTCGTGGTCCGGGAGAAGCCGTTCATCACCGAGATCGTGTTTGACGGGAACGAGAACCTCGGCGAGGATAAACTGAAGGAGAAGATCACCATCCGCAGTCAGTCCTTCTTGGACCAACAACAGGCCAAGGAAAGCGCCGAGCGGATTCGCCTGGCCTATCAGGAGGACGGGTACTACAACGCGGAGGTGATCCCGATCATTCTTACGTTGGAGGAGGATCGAAAGCGGCTCACCTTCTTCATCAAGGAAGGGGAGCGGGCCAGGATCAAGACCGTCGATTTTGACGGCATGACGGTCGTGAAGAAGAAAGACGTGTTCAAGGTGATCGCCACACGCGAATGGGTCCCGCTCTACGGCATCCTTTTGGGCCGCCTTCCCTCGGTCTTTACGGATGCGGGCATTCTCAAGCGCGAGGAACTGGGCAACGATGTGGAGCGCATCAAGGAAGTGTACATGAACAAAGGCTACCTCAACGTCCAGGTGGGTTTGCCGGTCGTCGAGCTGACTGAAGGCAAGAAATGGTTCACGGTCACCTTTGTGATCGTGGAGGGGGACCCATTCGCCGTCGGGGAGGTCGGGTTTCGGGGGAACACGATTTACGAGGAGGCGGAGCTGAAAGCGGGGATGAAGATCAAACCCGGGGAAATCTTCCAACGCGCCAAGATTCGCGAAGAGCTGACCCGACTGACCGAGCTGTATGGAATAAAGGGGTACGCATTCACGGACGTCAATCCCTCGGTCACCCCGGATCCTCAGACGAAGACCGCCGCGATCACCTTCCACATCAAGGAAGGGGACCTCATTCGAATCCGGCAGATCCAGATCACCGGCAACGACAAGACCCGGGACAACGTCATCCGCCGTGAGCTCAGGGTCAACGAACAGGAAGTCACCGACACAGTGGCGATGAAACGGAGCTACCAGCGACTGACCAACCTCAACTATTTTGAAACGGTCGAGATCTTGCCCAAGCAAGTGGAGCCGGACAAGGTGGACATCGAGGTCAAGGTGAAGGAAAAACCCACCGGGTCCTTCAGTATCGGCGGCGGGTTCAGCACCCTGGACCAATTCGTGGCGGTCGCCGACATCACGGAAGGCAACCTGGGAGGGCGCGGGCAGGTGGTGCGGGTGCGAGGCCAATTGGGTCAGCGCCGTACACTCGGACTTCTCTCCTTTCGGGACCCCTATCTCTATGATTCGTTGACCTCCCTGCAGGGAGACCTGTACCGGACTGTTACGAACTACACGACGTACAGTGAGGACAAATCGGGGGCGAGTGTGTCGTTTGGTCGCTGGTTTTCCGAATACACCTCCGGAAACTTCAGTCTGGTGGCGGAGAGTCTGGAACTCAAAGACCCCGAGAGCACCGACCCCAACGTTGTCCCCCAGTTCATTCTTAATCAAATCGGAAGCCAGTCCACGACCGGATTTCGTTCGTCGCTGTCCCGGGACACGCGAGACTTTTACGTGGACCCCAGGACAGGCATTCGCGGCGCCATCAACCTGGATTACGGGACTCCGGCGTTAGGAGGCACGAATAATTTTTACAAGTTCGCGGTTGATGCCATCAAGTACACCCCG
>JBOHOI010000292.1:0-3212 GCA_050731155.1 Nitrospiraceae bacterium
TCAACAGTCTCATCGGCTATGAATCACTGTACGCCAAAGACAACTTCAACTACACGCGTTCCTGGATCGCGGATAACACACCCTACATGATGTTCGGGGTGAACGCCCGGTATCCCTTCAGCGAGGAGCTGACCGTCGTGGGGTTCATCATCAACAGCTACTCCCACTTGTCCCACCCCAACGATCAGCCCAGTTATGGGACTCAATTGGCCTGGAAACCCACAGGTCGGCTGACCGTGACCGAAACTCTATATTTCGGCCCCGACCAATCAGACACATCCTTGGAGTTCTGGCGGCTGTACCTCAACAATACCGTCGAGTGGAAGGGCGACGACGTCACCCTCGCGCTGTCCTACGATTTCGGGACCGAAAACATCGCGGGACGGCCTGGGAACCCCCGAGCTTTTGTGACCGGCGGCGCCTTCTTTACCAGGTGGCACATCGCCGGACCGTGGAGCGTCGCCCTCAGACCAGAGTTCTATTGGGATCGGAACGGACGCTGGACAGGCTTCGAACAATTTGTCAAGGTCGTCACCACCACGCTGGAATATAAAGTGCCGTACCGATGGACCAACGCCGCCTTGCGACTCGAACATCGGTATGACGAGTCCACGGGCGTGGATGGCGGTTTCTTTAAACGGGGTGATGTGCGGCCCGGGGTGCCGGGGCTGGCGAAAGAGCAACACCTGTTGCTGCTCGGACTGCTCTGGACATTTGATTCGCCGTGAGCAATTAGTCCGAGCTGACAAATTTCGACGTGTTCGCTCGTAACCATAACCAGACCAGCCAGCCACCCATCGCGAACATGCCTACCCAGCCAACGGCCGACACCCACTGAGCGATGGCCGCATCGGAGGTCAAGACTCCCCAGCGACTGAAGATCTCTGTCCAATCGTGCTCGCCGCCGCCGACCAGCGGCAGGACCTGCGCGCGGGCATCGGCCATATAGCGGGCGATGTTGAGAAAGTTTTCGAAGAACCAGATGCCCGCGACCGTGCAGCCGATCGTGTCGCGTTGTCGCCAGAACGCCAGCCACACTGCAACGGGTATAGCCAGTTGACCGATCGTGCCGCCATACAGTCCCAGCCGGTCGCCGAAAAGCCCGAAGATCGGATGCCCCGCTTCGTGAAAGACGAGGTTCACATGATCCAGAAAGATGAACCCGTCGTCATCCGTTTTCAGTAGATACAAGAACCAGGCTAACCCTAGAAACGTGGCCGCCAGTTGCCAAGTCGTCACCGGTTTCCACGGATACCCGCTGATGCGGCGAGTACAGTCAAGAATGTCCTTCGGCATCAGCATTGCTTACTTCTTTTCTACAACTCTTGTGTCCTCCAACGGGAAGGGTGGTGAGGGAGGTTCCTACTGCGCGCGTCCTCATTGAGTCCCGTGAAGCGGGCCTCGTGAAGCGTATCTCGTTCCGGCATTCTGACGCTTCACGCTCCACGAACGACGAGCGACGCAGCCCTCACATCCTTCGCCGCATCACTTGCGAGGCTCGCCGAGGACACACCACATCCGGCGCGTTCCTGATTTCTGGTCGGTGACTGCCTCACCGGAGAAGAAGCTCACTTGCCAGGCCACGATGTCATCCTTGGGGGACGGTGTGGCTGTCCAGAAAATAGACGATTTGATGTTGGAAAAGGGATGCCCCTGCGGGAGGGCCGGATCTTTTTGTTCGGGGTCCACCAAGCTTTTCAACTCGTCCACGGTCGGCGCCCGCCAGCCGGTTTTCCCGCCCACCGTTTTCGTCGCGCAGCGCGCAACCGACCGGCTCCAGACGTCGTGCTCCAGATCCGGGGCCTGCTCCCAGATCAGTCCCGTCTTCGCATCTTGAACCACGGCTCCATCCAAGATCAGCGTAAAGCGCTCAGCCGCCCCAACAGGCTGGACAAGCCACACAACTGCGACGACTCCAAGAGTCCATGCCTCTCTGAGCAGACACAAACGGCTCCTCATGGTCAGGACGCTATACAAGGATGGTCAAAAAGGCCGCCCAGCGCGGCCGCAGCGAGCGAGAATCCGAGGCGTACTCTTTGCCGTACGTCGAGGTTTTGAGCGATGCGAGAACAAAGCTGGAGGCCTTTTTCAACATCCTGTTAATGCACTGAGAACGGAATCGGTGCAAAAGTCAGGACAAAGATCGCCAGCGCGCCCCAGCCGACCCAGATGCGAGTCCGTCCCAAGGCCGCCTCTGGGTCCAGGACCGGTGGGTGTGCGACTCCCAACATGCTCGCCATTCCCGCCCACAGAAACCAGCCAGGCCAGCCAAAGAACCCCAGAACGATCAGCATCGGCACGATCGCCAAAGCCATGGTCCGCTGCCTCGTCCCCCAGAGCGCGTAGGCCACGTGCCCCCCATCGAGCTGGCCAATGGGGATCAGGTTCAGCGACGTGACGAACAGCCCGAACCAGGCGGCAAATCCAACGGGGTGCAGCACCACATCATAGCCGTCCTGGAGCGGTCCGAGCACCAGCCAGGACATGAATTGCAACAAAAGCGGCTCCCCCAGGTGCAGGCCGTAGGTCGCCTCGTTGACGACAATCTTGGACAGTTGCAGACCGATCACCAGCGCGATCACCGCTACAACAAAGCCGGCGATGGGCCCAGCGACACCGATATCGAACAACGCCTTCCGACTCAGGATGGGGCCGCGCATACGGATAATGGCGCCGAACGTGCCGATGAAATGAGGCGGCCCCGGAATGAACAGAGGCAAGGAGGCAGGGACTCGATGAATGCGGGACAGCAGGTAATGCCCAAACTCGTGCGTGACCAGAATCCCCAAGAGCGTCGCAGCGAATGGCACGCCCTTCAGGAGTGCCGCCGGGTCGTTGAGCAGAAACTGCCACGCGCCGAGAAACGGGTTGGTGTTAGTCTGGTATGCCCCGGCCCAGAGAGTAGTAAAAACTGTGACGAGAAACAGGCCGATCGGGAGCGACCAGTCAAAGAGCCGTGGTTCGACCGGCTCCTCCACGACCGTCAAAATCGGGAAGCGTCTCGGGTGACTGGACGCATACCGTCCATTTATCACCTCGATCGGTTGCTCACTGGTCAGATGGTCCTGCCGATCTTCATCCATGTCGCGGCGATCCATTCGGTTCAGGCTTCTCCTGCAAAGGGATTCTGCGCCCATTCCTCACTGACCGTGGTGGCCGGCCCGTGGCCCGGAAACAGCACGGTCTGCTCCGGCAGCTTGAGGACGCGCTGG
>JBOHOI010000293.1:0-3206 GCA_050731155.1 Nitrospiraceae bacterium
GGGTGAAGTGGCTCTGGCGCATGGCTGGGGAGGCGCGGTAGCCCGCGCGATGGCCGAGCGTCCGTCCATCAAGTATGTGGTTCCCAAGGAGGGGGCCACCATCTGGTCCGACTGTCTGGTCGTCCTGAAGGCCTCCCGGAACAGGGAGTTGGCCATGCGTTTTATCAATTTCTTATTAGACCGTGACGTAGCCGCCCGCACCACCAATCGTCTGCTCTTCGCCTCTTCAAACCGGGAGGCCAAACCGCTGGTGCTCGCGCCGCTTCGCCAGAACCCGGCCGTCTATCCCCCGGACTCGGCCTTTGACCGGCTGGAATGGATCACCGATGTCGGCGAGGCGATCAAATTGTATGACCGGGCGTGGACCGAACTGAAGCTCCGGTAGCCCAGGCGGTTGAAAAGGGTGTATTTCAATGTCCGTTGAAAAAGCAGTATAATGACCAAATGTAACAATGGGCTTAAGAGGCCGCCACCGTAGTTGACGAGGGGGTCTGAGGCCATGAGCGCACAGATGATCCCGACTGGAGCAAGTCAACGGGCTCACGCGGGTGCTGCTCGTCGTACGCTGTGGATCCTGGCAGCGTTGGCTTGTCTCATGGGTTTTGGCTTCATGGGTCCTGGATCGGCCTTCGCTCAAGAGCGCGAGATGAAAGCCCAGACCATCGCGCCGCCGCTCCAGCGTCTCAGTCTGGATGAAGCCCTGGCCCTGTTTCTCCGCCAAAACCTGGACTTACTGATCGCGCGATACGGCATCAATTATGCCCAAGGCCAGCAAATCACTTCCAGGCTGTTTCCCAATCCTGTGCTCTTGGTTGGGACGCTGAGCGCAATGACTCAGGGGAACACGGTGGGGAGAAGCAGTGAACTTGCCTCCCAGGTGCAACAGCTCTTTGAGATGGCCGGGAAACGAGGCTACCGGATCGAGAGCGCCGGCTTCGGGGCACAATCGGCAGAGGCCAATTTTGAGGACGCGATCCGGCAACTGAGTTTCACGGTGAAGGATGCCTACTTCCGGGTCCAGTTAGCTCAGCGACGGCTGGCGCTGGCGGAGGAGAACCGCGACCGGTTCACCCGGATTTTAGACGTGAATACCATCCGGTTCAAGAAGGGGTATATCGCGGAAGTTGACCTGATTCGGATCCGACTGCAGGTGGTGGACTTTCAGTCCCAGGTCATCCAAGCGGTTCAGGAAGGCAACGCGGCCCGGGCCGATCTTCGGGTCTTGTTGGGCATTTTGCCCACCACGGACCTTCTCCTGACCACAGAGCTCGACTATCACCGCGTCGAACCCGATATCGCGGTCCTGAAAGTGCTTGCGATCGAGACGAGACCGGACGTCCGGATGAAGCGGATCACAGAATCTCAGCGGATGGCCGACCTCAGGCTGGCGAAGGCCTATCGGTACCCGGACCTCACGGTTGCTGGTGGATACTCGATCCAGGGACCTCAAGGGCCGGATAACCAGCAAATGACGATCCTCAACTTCGGGGTTCCTCTGCCGCTGTTCAACCGGAACCAAGGGGGCATCGTCCAGGCTGAGGTGTCCGTGCAGGTCGCTGAGGCGGACCTGCGGAAGACCTTGATCCAGGTAGAGAACCAGGTGGACATCTCATACCGCAACCTGCTGGAAAGCCGTCGTTTGGTGGAGGCCTATCGAGCCGGTGTCCTGGAAGATGCGCGCTTGACCTTCACCATTGTCGAGCGGGCGTATGAGAAAGGGGGGGCCACGATTCTTGATCTGCTGGATGCGGCTCGAACCTCGCGTACGATCCAGCAAAACTACATTGAAGCGCTCTTTAATTACCAGCGCAATATCCTCCTGCTCGAAAGTGCCGTGGGACGGGAGATCACCTCATGAAGGTTAAGGTTGAGGCTCAGGTTCAGGCTGAGGCTCAGACGGAGGCGACGATCAGGGAGGCGCTTCGCTTAACCTTAACCTTAACCTTAGCCTGCTTCGTACTGTCGGCGTGCGGTCGGAGCGAGGCGCCCAAGGCTTCCAATGCTGCGACGCCGACAGTTCAGAAAGCCCCGAGCCCCGAGGCGGATATTCAGAGTCGAATCGAGACTGCTGTGGTGGATTATAGCTCAATGAAGCCCGCGCTGACGCTGGCGGGGAAGGTCGCCTATGGCGAAGATCGCTATTCGAAGATCTCCTCCCCGCTGCTGGGTCGGGTGGTCGAGGTGCGCGCAAAGCTGGGAGATCATGTCAAGAGCGGCGATGTCTTGCTCGTGATTGACAGTCCAGACATTACCGCGGCCTATTCCGAATTCGTGAAAGAAGCCTCTGACCTCCAGTTTGCGACGCGCGCCTATGAACTGGCCAAGGACCTGTACGAGAACAAGGCCCTGCCGCTGAAGGATTTCAAACAGGCCGAGAATGATCTCATTAAGGCGCGCGCGGGGTTCCGCCGGGCCAAGGAGCGCCTGCTCTCACTCAAGGTACCGGCGGCGGAGCTGGAGAAGCCGTTGGCGGAACAAACGATCTCCTCGCGGTTTGAATTAAGAAGCCCGCTCGCGGGCACGGTGGTGGAGCGGACTGTCACACCAGGACAGTCGGTGGGTGGCGATCCGTCCCAGGTGCTCTTCACCGTCGCCGACTTGGATACGTTACAGGTCGTGGCGGATGTCTATGAGCGGGATCTTGACCTCGTCAAAGCCGGGCAGGTGGGGACGGTGACCGTTGAGGCTTATCCGGGGATCGAATTCCCGGCCGCCGTTGCGGCTATCGGAGACGTGGTGGATCCTAATACCCGAACGATCAAGGTCAGGGCGTGGGCGAGCAATGAGCAGCATAAGCTCAAGCCGGAGATGTTCGCACGGCTCCATATTCAGGTCGGCGATACGAAGCCCATCCTGGCAATTCCGAAGGAAGCCGTGCTGGAAGTTGACGGCAAGCAATTCGTCTATGTGGTCGATGGGGAGAGCCATTTCGTGAAACGCGAGGTCAAGGTGGCCACGGCCTCGGGGGATCAGGTGCGCGTGTTGGAAGGGCTACAGTCCGGAGAACGGATCGTCACGAAGGGTGCAGTCTTGATCAAAGGACAGGAAGCCAAGGGATGACGCTTGCCCGCCGCCTGCCTCTGACCGATGGCTCCGGTCCCTGTTCGATTCGATGATCGCCTGGCTGGTCGAGTTCGCGCTAGTGAAGCGGGTCTTCGTCTGCCTCCTTGGGCTGGCCCTCTTCTTCGGTGGCCTCTACGCCTTTC
>JBOHOI010000294.1:0-3184 GCA_050731155.1 Nitrospiraceae bacterium
TGGGGGAGCATCAGATCAACATCGCCCGCATGCAGTGCTCCCGCGAGGAGCGAGGCGGAAATGCGTTGTTGATCATTGGGCTGGATGTGCCCCTGCCGACCGGCGTGCTCGAGACCATCAAGAACGAAAAGAACATTCTCTCTGTCAAGCTGGCCGACCTCTCAAAAGGACTCTGATCTACCCCAGCACGGTATGTCCCGTCCCACGTCCAAGCCATTTGTCGTTCAGGCATCGCCGATGCAGCGGCGCGAGCGTTCACTGGTGCCGGTGGGGATGGCCACGATCCTGCCGCACACCGCGCAGCGCGTCCGCCATCTTGAGGAAACCCTCATGACTCCGCTGGGTCGCTGGGGCTACCAGGAGATTATCCCGCCGACCTTCGAATACCTGGATGTTCTGTCAGCGGGGTTGGAACAGGATGTGATCGAAAAGTGCTACAAGTTCGCCGACCGAACCACCGGGCGGATTCTCTTGCTCAGGCCGGACGTCACCGCGCAGATCGCGAGGATTGTCGCCATGGGTATGGTGGGACGGAATGTGCCGCTCCGGCTCTGTTATCGCACCACCGTGTTTCGCTACGAACCGGAGCATGCGGGGCGCGATCGAGAAATCTTCCAGGTCGGCGCTGAACTGATCGGCCTTGACGACGTGGCAACGGACGGTGAGATCATCGCCTTGATGGTTGAGTGCCTGAAGCAGCTTGGTCTCCCGGCGTTCAAGATCTCCCTGGGGCACGTGGGGTTCTTCAAAGCGCTGCTGACGAAGTCAGGTATGTCCCTCGACGGGCAGAAACGGGCCGAGCAGGCCGCGGCGCGGAAGGATCTGCCCCGGCTTGAAGAAATTCTTTCCACGGAGCGAGTGCCGGGTAAGCAGGCACGGGCCATTCTTGAGGCGCCTGGTCTCTATGGTCGGGAGGAAGTGCTTGAGCGGGGGCGGGTGCTCGCCGGTCGCGACCGGCAATTACGCGCGACGCTCGATCGGCTGACCCAGGTCTATCGGCTGTTAGTGTCTACCGGCATGAGAGACTATCTCTTGCTGGATCTGGGAGAGCTCCGGGGGTTCGACTATTACGACGGCGTGGTCTTCGATGTGTTCGCCGCCGGCGTCGGCAGCGAATTGGGCGGCGGCGGCCGTTACAACCACCTGATCGGCCGGTTTGGCCGAGATCTTCCCTCCACCGGCTTTGCCTTCGATGTGGATCGGCTCTTCCGAGCCATGGAATGTCTCGAAGGGGGGCTCCCGCGTGCGAGGGCGGACTTTCTGATCGCAGCGCCGGTGGCTCGCAGCGATCGACTGTTCCAGGTATCACAGCTGCTGCGCAATGCGGGTTTTCGTGTGGTCCAACGGACGTTGCGTGCGACTGGTTCGGCCGAGATCCGGTCCTTGGTGGAAGAAGGGCGCGCGCAGGGAGCCTCGGTGATGGCAATGCTGGGCGGAACGAGGGTCGCCCCCGATGAGGCCCTGATCGTGGCGTCGTCCTCAGCGGCTCTGCGCCAGACCGGCTCCGACACGATGGTCGGCAAGAGAGTCAAGGTCAAAGATCTTCCCAATTTGCTGGCGGTGGTTCCCGAAGGGATCATGTCGTCGGCAATCAAGGTTGATGCCTCCGCTCGATCTGTCAGAACCTAGGCTTCCGCCCCAAAATCTCGAGGCGGAGCAATCGGTCTTAGGCGCCATCCTACTCGACAACGCCTCTATGGCGAGGGCCATGGAGGTGCTCACGGAGGAGGACTTCTATCGAACTGCCCATCGGAAGATCTTTCTCGCCATGCTGGATCTCTCGGAGCATGGAGAGGTGATTGACCAGATCACCCTGACGGAACGCTTGAAGACCAAAGGTGAGCTCGAGTCCGTCGGAGGAGCGGCGTATCTAGCGGAACTGGTCCAGGCGGTGCCGACCGCGGCCAATATCAAGTACCATTGCAAAATCGTGCGCGACAAGGCGCTGCTCCGAGGCCTGATCGGCACCTCGACCGAAGTGATCACTCGCGGGTACGACGGCGCCGCGCCGGTGGACGATCTGCTGGATTTTGCGGAACGGTCTGTGTTCAGCCTCGCCCAAGGCAAACTCGGTCGGTCGTTTACTCCGCTCAACTATATCATCAAAGAGAGTCTTGACCTTGTCGATCGCCTCTCCAAGAGAAAGGAACGGATCACGGGGATTCCAACCGGGTTTTATGACCTCGACGACCTGACCGCCGGCTTGCAAGCATCGGATCTCGTGGTGATTGCCGGGCGTCCCAGCATGGGGAAGACCAGTCTCGCGCTCGGCATCGCTCAGCACGCCGCGATTCACCATGGCAAGATGGTCGGCATCTTCAGTTTGGAAATGTCTAAAGCGCAGTTGGTGTTGCGGATGCTGAGTTCTGAGGCGCACGTAGATTCCCATGCGCTGCGGACCGGAAAGCTGCAGAAGGAGGACTGGTGGAGGCTGGCGGAGGCGGCCGGGAGACTTGAACAGGCTCCTATTTTCATCGACGATTCGGGAGCCCTGACCGTACAGCAGATGCGGGGAAAGGCCAGGAGACTGAAAGCGGACAGCGGGCTCGATCTGCTCATCGTGGATTATCTGCAACTCATGCAGGGCCGCAGCGATGCCGAGTCTCGCCAGCAAGAGATTTCCGATATCTCCCGATCCCTCAAGGCACTCGCCAAAGAGCTGGATGTTCCTGTCGTCGCGCTTTCTCAGTTGAGTCGAGCGGTGGAGAGCCGCAAGCCGCCGATCCCGATGCTGGCCGACCTTCGGGAAAGCGGAGCGATCGAGCAGGACGCGGATGTGGTAATCTTCATCTATCGCGAGGATCAATACGACCAGAACTCGGAAAAGAAGGGGATCGCCGACATCCTGGTCAGAAAGCACCGAAACGGCCCGACCGGCGAAAAACAGCTCTTCTTCCACGACAAGTTCGCAAGATTCGAGAGTCTCGAAAACCGCGAAGTCGTTTGACGCCTCTCAGTGGGGCTGGGTATAATCCGGGTCACATGCCCATTACACCTCCGACGGCTTCGTGTATCAGCCTTCAGAAGGAATTGTCGTGAAGGGACCCATCTGCTGGCGTCGCACAGCGAGGGCACGCTGCCTCGGAGCGAGATGGGACCACAGGGTGTTGACCCTCGTGGTCATTCCGTGGCTTGTCGTGTCCTGCGGGACCGTCCAGCAGGCAGGCAGCGCCGCGAATCTCGC
>JBOHOI010000295.1:0-3179 GCA_050731155.1 Nitrospiraceae bacterium
AGTCCCGCAGCCGATACCAACTGGCCTTCGAGGTACACTTCGCCGCCCACCACCGGTTCGAACCCGGCAATGGCGCGGAGCGTGGTTGTTTTTCCGCAGCCCGATGGACCGAGCAGGCACAGGATTTCACCCTTGCGCGCGCAGAGGGAGATATCCGAGATCGCGGGCCGCCCTTCCTCATACGCGCAGGTGACCTTGCGAAGCTCCAGAACGATCGAGCTGTCCTCTTTGTTCGGTCGGCTTTTGGCGACGGCTTCGTCGGGTCTCTTGCCTTGTTCACGTGGTGTTAGGTCTGGCACCATCCGAGCGTTCCCTTCACCGTGCTAGGCGGCACGCCAATCTTTCGATACCAGCAGCATCAGGGCTGGTAGCGTCAGCAGGACGATCAACAGCGCCGAGGGGGCCGCGAGTTGATAGTATTCTTCGCTGGCCTCAAGCCAGACCCGGACCGCCAGCGTATCGAACCCCACAGGACGGAGCAGGAGCGTCGCCGGCAATTCCTTGATGCTTTGGAGAAACATGAGCACCCAGGCCACGATAAAGCCGTTTCGCACCAGCGGGAGTGTGACCTTCTGGATGGTGCGGAACAGACCGAGTCCCAGACTCCTGGCAACCTCCTCCAGATTCGGCGTCACTTGCTGGAGCGCTGGTTCCATCGACTGCAGGCCGGCCGGCAGAAAATGCACGATGTACGCGATAACCAGGATCATCACGGAACCATACCAGAAAGGAGCCAGGTGAGAGAACAACACCAAGAGGGCCAGTGCTCCCACCGGTCCCGGCAACACATAGCCGGCGTAGGCGGCTTGCAAACAGAGGACATTCAACCGAGACGGCCACCGGTTGGCGAGATAGGCGAGCGGGGTACCCAACAGGACCCCAAAGGTTGCCGCCAGTCCGGAGAGGAGGGCGCTGTTCCAGATGAATCCGACAAACCTGGCATCGAGAGCTCCCTGAGTAACCGACGCGATGCTCCACTGAATCAGCGATAGCGCCGGGATCGCGAATCCAGCGCCGAGCACAAGGGCGAGATAAGCGGTCACCAGCACGGTCCCCAGCGGACCGCATGGCTTCCGCTCCGGGGATCGGTATCGTCCGGTCGTTTGATAGAAGCGGCTTCGCTGTCTGAACCACCGCTCGGAGACAAGGAAGATCAAGGCGAAGAGGACCAGGATTAAGCTCAGGACGCTTGCTGCTGCCTGATCGTACCGTCCGGTGATCTGTTGATAGACCGCGTAGGTCAGGGTCTGGTAGCGAAGCAGAGAGACGGCCCCGAAATCCGAGACGACATAGAGAATCACCAGCGATAGGCTGGCCACAATCGCGGGGCGCATCAGGGGTAGGGTGACCCTGAGCAACGTGCTCAGGCGGGAGACACCGCAGGCCCGCGCCACCTCCTCGAAGGAGACGTTCAAGTTCAGGAGCGCGGCCCTGGACAGC
Source organism: Nitrospiraceae bacterium (assembly GCA_050731155.1). Lineage (GTDB taxonomy): Bacteria > Nitrospirota > Nitrospiria > Nitrospirales > Nitrospiraceae > NS-7. The sequence continues at coordinate 1,441 of JBOHOI010000295.1, forward strand.
AGATATACGAAGGGAAACGTGTCTAACGTCATGACCAAGGTTGCGCCTGCATAACTCTGGGCAGAAAGCATCCGCCCTTCCGGTCCCGCCAACGCCTGCCACGCCTGTTCAACAGGCCCTCCGGAGCCGAGCAGATAAGTATAGATGTACGCGAGCACGTACGTCGGCATAGCAAGAGGGAGAACCAGCGCCCATTCCCAGACGCGGCGGCCGAAGAAATCGAATCTGACGACGAGCCACGCGAGTGTGACCCCGAGCACCAGGGAGCCGGCTGCAACGCCAGCGGCGAGCGAGGCGGTATTCGAGAGCAACTCCGGAATGCGGGTTGCCCACAGCCGCTTCCAGAGGGTGAAGTCCGAGGACAAAGCGAGATAGCTCACGTACAGCAGGGGCAGAGTGATCAGGCCGGCTACCGTGAAGGCAAGGGCTGCGAGTGGGGGAGGAGGTATCCGTCGAATCGCGGTGGTCATGGGGTACGTCCGGGGGGGATTACCGGAGGCCCACCTGTTCGATGAGCGTCATGGTAGGCTCGCGGAGTTCGGCGAGTCTCGCCAACGGGACCATGGCTGCCCGAAAGCTTTGTCGCTCCGGCAGCATTGGGTCGGCTGCGACATCAGGGCGGAGAGGATACTCCTTGTTGAGATCCGCAAACATTTTCTGACCCGTCTGGGCCACCAGGAATTCCACGAGGAGCTTGGCCGCCTCCGGGTGCTTACTGTGTTTGATCACCCCGATGCCGGCTACATTCATGATTGCACCCATGCCTCCTTCCTGCTGATCCAGCATCAAGGCGGCGATCGGCGCGCCGGGCTGAGTCGCCAAGTGCCGATAAATGTAGTAGTGGTTGACCAGCCCCATCGCGACCAAACCTTTTGCAACCGCCTCGACAATCTGTGCGCTCTTGCCATAGACCTGGGTTCCAGCATTGGCTCTCAGACCCTGGAGAAACAGCTTCGTGCGCTCGTCGCCATACGAGGCCTTGATGACCGAGACCCCGGCCTGGAGATATTCGCTGCCGGCATTGGGGATGGCGATCTTGTCTTTCCAGCGGGGATCAGCAAGGTCCAGGATCGACTTGACCTCGGTCGGTGCGACCAGTTTCGTGTTATACACCAGGATCCAGAAGCGCCCTGACAGCCCCACCCAACTGTTGTCAGGGGCCCTGAAAGGAGCCGGCACAGCTTGCTCAATTTCTTTCAGGTTCAGGGGGCGAAAGAGCCCCAGTTCACGAGCCCGCTCCAGGCTTCCGGCATCGTTGGTAATGAACAGGTCCGCCGGCGTCCGCTCGCCTTCAGTCTGTAGCCGGTTGACCAACTCGGTCGTCCCGGAGGAGAGCAGGTCAACCTGGATGCCGGTCTTGGCCTGGAAGGAATCGAGCACCGGTTTGATCAGACGCTCAGCACGTCCGGAATAGACTACCAGCCGATCAGCCGCAGTGTTGTTGGACGCGGAGGCAGGGAGAACCTGAACAGCGGTCCCAAAGCCTAGCGCAACCAGGAAGCAGGTCCAAGCCGGTACGGTTCGGCAAGGCTGTCTCCCAAGACCGCCCCGCGACTTCTTTGCCATCCAGCCTCCTGACGACTGGAAAGAATGAAAATGAAATTGATTCATCATCTCAATACACATATCAAAAAAACCCGGTTCGGTCAATGCCGACAGCTTGAACACAAGCCGTAGAGCTCGAGCTTGTGGGTCTGGATCGTAAAGCCGTTCTTCGCCGCGACCTCTTCCTGCAGCCG
>JBOHOI010000296.1:0-3157 GCA_050731155.1 Nitrospiraceae bacterium
GCCGAGATCTGGCGGGGGTGACGCAGTTGGTCAACGGCGATCCAACCAGGGTTGGGTTCGCTCCCCAGCGGCGATTCCTCGTGACCCTGGGCGAGTGGGTCTTGGACGGTGTCCTATTGAGGATTGAGTATGCCCACATCGAGGACTACTCCAGGAGTGAGCGCGGTACCGGCAGGTCCGGGGATGGGGTGTTCACGACGATTACGTACGTGTGGTAACGCGGTCGCACGCCCCCGGTCGAGCACGTGCCTGGCGCAAAAGGTCAATAAAGATCCGATGCATCGGGAATAAACCAAACAGTATCACCAGACCAAGGGAGGTCAGCCATGATGCGGTGGATCATTGGGTTGAGCATGAAATTTCGACTCGCAGTGGCGACACTCGCGGCGTTGCTGATGGTTTTCGGCTTCATGCAGCTACGCAAGATGCCCGTGGACGCCTTGCCCGAGTTCTCGCGCCCGTATGTGGAGCTTCAAATCGAGGCCCTCGGATTGTCCGCCGAGGAAGTGGAGGCCATGATCACCACGCCGCTGGAGGCGGACATGCTCAATGGGACCCCATGGGCTGAGAAAATCCGTTCCGTGTCGCTTCCCGGCCTGTCGTCAATCACGCTCATCTTCGAGAAAGGGACCGACATCATGCGCGCCCGGCAAGTGGCCCAGGAGCGCCTCACCGAGGTGTTTGCGCTGCCACAAGTGTCGAACCAGTTTACCATGATCAATCCAGTCTCCTCAGCCGGCCGGTTCATGGAGATCGGCTTGACCTCGGACAAGCTGTCCCTCATCGAAATGTCGGTGCTCGCGCGCTGGATGATTGTGCCCCGCTTGACGGGCTTGCCCGGCGTGGCCAATGTGTCGATATGGGGCGAACGCAAGCGGCAGTTGCAGGTACAAGTCGATCCGGAACGGCTGCGAGCTCAGGATGTTACGCTGATGCAAATCATCAAAACCGCCGGCAACTCGTTGTGGGCTTCGCGATTGAGCTTTTTGGAAGCCTCGACGCCCGGCACCGGCGGATGGATTGATACTCCCAATCAAAGGCTCGGGATCCGGCACATCCTGCCCATCACAACGGCGAAGGACTTGGCCAAGGTGCCGATCGAGGACGCACCAGCAAAGCGCCTGGGTGACGTAGCCACCGTGGTGGAAGACCATCAACCGCTCATCGGGGATGCTATCGTCAAGCACGCGCCCTCGCTCATGCTGGTTTTGGAGAGATTTCCCTGGGCCAATACGAGGGAGGTGACGCAGCGAGTGGAAAAGGCGCTCGCGGACTTACGGCCCGCGGTCTCTGGTATGGAGATGGACCCCACCCTCTTTCGGCCGGCGACCTACCTCGAGCTGGCGGTCGGCAATCTCGGCACGGCGCTACTCATCGGAACCGTTCTCATGATTGTGGCTCTCTTGGCCTTTCTCTTCAACTGGCGCGCCGCGTTAATCAGTGCCGTGGCGGTGCTGATGTCTGTAATCGCCGCCGGAACCGTGCTCTACGTGAGTGGCGTGACGATGAATATGATGATCATCACCGGGCTGATGATCGCCGTTGGTGTCATCATCGACACCGCCATCGTCGACACAGAAAATATCGTGCGGCGTTTGCGCCAGGCGCGTGTAGAGGGTAACGGCAAATCGGCGGCGACAAGCATTTATGAAGCCGTGGTCGAGATGCACACATCCTTCCTCTACGCCACGGTGATCATGGTGCTCGCAGTGATACCGGCCTTGTTCCTGGAAGGCATAGTCGGCGCGTTTTCTCGGCCACTCGCTACCTCCTATATTTTGGCGTTGCTCGCCTCCTTTGTGGTTGCGCTGACCGTCACGCCTGCCTTGAGCCTGCTGTTCTTGCGTAACGCGTCGCTCCAGGGCGGGGATTCTCCTGTCGCTGGGATGCTCCGCGGTATCTCCGGCCCGCTTCTTGAGTGGGCCGTCCGTACACCGCGCACAACAGTCGCCGCTGTCTGTCTCGTCGTCGTGGCGGGCCTTGCGTCTGTACCATTCCTCCGTCAGGAGTCACTGCTTCCGAACTTCAAGGAGACCGACCTGGTGGTTCGTCTGGAAGGCAGCTCCGGCGCTTCCCATCCGGCCATGAGCCGCATCACGACTCTGGCCAGTCGCGAGCTGCGGTCGATTCCCGGCGTCCGCAATGTCAGCGCTCTTATGGGACGCGCCATCATGTCGGATAAGCGCACCAATATCAATTCTGGTGAGCTATGGGTCAGCATCGATCCCTCAGCCGACTACGAAGCGACCGTGGCCGCGGTCAAGCAAGTGGTTGCCGGCTATCCCGGCCTGGATCCTGAAGTGCTGACGTATCTGCAAAAAAAAGTCAGAGAGGAGTTGTCGGGAACCGGCGAATCCTTCATCGTGCGCGTGTACGGCGAGGATATGAATATGATCCGCAACAAGGCGGAGGAGGTCCAGAGGGTCCTGGCGGGGGTCGACGGCATCGTGGATGCCAAAGTACAATATCATCCAGAAATGCCCACTTTGGAAATCGAAGTCGACCTCGACAAAGCCAAACGGTATGGCCTCAAGCCTGGCGATGTCCGCCGCGCCGCGACCTCATTGGTGCAGGGCATTGTCGTCGGCGCCCTTTTCGAAGAACAGAAAGTGTTCGATGTTGTGGTATGGGGTACGCCCGAAGCCCGCCACAGTGTTACCAATGTTCAAAATCTGCTGATCGACACTCCCTCGGGTGGCCATGTGCTCTTGAAAGACGTGGCTCATGTGCGCCTCATGCCCTCTGTCACCGAGATCCGTCGGGATGCCGTGGCGCGTTACATGGATGTGGCTGTCAACGTGCGGGGACGCGATCTCGGCTCCGTAGGGGATGAGGTCGAAGATCGCCTCAAGACAGTCGAGTTCCCACTTGAGTACCGCGCGGAGCTGCTTGGTGAGTACGCGGAACGCGATGCTGCCCAAGAGCGCGTGCTCGCTTATGCAATTGCCGCGGCGATCGGGATTTTCCTGCTCTTGCAGGCGTTCTTCCGGAGCTGGCAGCTGGCGACAGCCATCTTCCTGACCCTGCCCATGGCTCTGGTGGGCGGGGTATTGACGGCATTCTTGACCAACGGCGGCTTGCTCTCATTCGGTGCGATCGTGGGATTCATCGGGGTGTTGGGAATTGCCGTGCGCAACAGTATCATGTTGATTGGCCG
>JBOHOI010000297.1:0-3157 GCA_050731155.1 Nitrospiraceae bacterium
AAGTTACTCTAATGTCGCGATGGGCACCGGAGGATTTGCTCTTGGCCGCAGCGCGCCCTTGCCGGGGGCCAATGTTGCCCTTGTCCCATCTGGCACCGTGCCGTTGGACGCCGTGGGAGGCACGCTGATCGAACATGCGATTCGGCTGCAGTACCAGATCTTTTTCTAGGACCTCAGTCAGGCGTTGCAATGGTAAAGCAAGACCGGGACTGGGGTCACAGTTCCTTGGGTGTGGTTAGTCTCGATAACGGCTCAGGAGCTGGGGGGGGTACCATGATCTGGAAAACGGTTCAGTCAAGGTTCATCCTGCGCGTCGTGCAGGCGGTGCTGCTGGCATGGGGCGTCGCGTCTGTGGTTGCTCTGCCACCCCAGGCGTTCAGCGAAGAACTGACGATTGCTGCCGCCGCTGACCTCAACTTCGCGTTCAAGGATCTAGTCGGCGTGTTTGAGAAGAAGACTGGCGTCCATGTCAAGCTCTCACTGGGATCATCCGGCAATTTCTTTTCACAGATTTCAAACGGCGCGCCGTTCGATCTCTATTTCTCGGCCGATATCCGTTATCCTCAGAAGCTCGAAGAGGCCGGTCATGCTGTCCCTGGGTCGCTGTACAAATACGCGGTCGGACGCATCGTGCTGTGGGCGTCGAATGGATCGAATTTGGAGGTCACCAGAGGTCTAGAGCTGCTGCTGGATCCGACGATCAAGAAAATCGCCATTGCCAATCCCAAACATGCTCCCTATGGGCGCGCAGCAGTTGAGGCCATGAAGCACTTCAAGGTCTATGATCGCGTCAAGGACAAAATGGTCCTGGGAGAGAACATCTCGCAGACCGCGCAGTTCATTGAATCCGGTGCCTGTGACATCGGGATTGTCGCGCTTTCGCTGGCGCTCGCGCCTTCGATGAAGGCGGCCGGCAAATATTGGGAGATCCCAAGCGAATCTCATCTTCCACTGGAGCAGGGCGCAGTGCTCCTGAAGAACTCAAAAACCAAAGAGGCCGCGAAACAGTTTCTCGAATTTGTGAAAGGAGCCGAAGGACAGGAGATTATGCGACGCTATGGATTTACGTTGCCGAGCTAAACGATATACGAACGTCGTGCTACCAGTGGCCTTCTTGCATGTCCGGGCTGCTCTAATGCAGTGAAATTAATCCAGGAGACGGAGACAGGCTGGGTCGTGACCTATATGTTCACAGAAGAGCGAGGCGGAGCCATGTTTTCGTCTTTCCGGTCTCAGGCGCTTGAAGTCATGAAGCAGAAATGACCGTCTGGCTACAAGATCACGAAAGAAGGGGAGACCCGTGGCTCTTACAGCGTGTCAAGCGTTGTGGATGGCACTGAAGACGAGATCAGAAACCGGCGCTGGGCTATGCGGTTTCGGTGTAAAACCAGTTAGTTTTCCTTGAGCTTGTGATGATATGAGTCGTTCCTGGGGAGTGTGATGGTGGTGCGCCTTGGCTGGATTGTCGCGTTGGGGCTGTTGATCGGCTCAATATATGCCACGCCAGTTGGTCCCGCACAGGTTGCGATATCGGAAAGGGCTGGCAGCCAAGTATGGAGTTTTGATTCCGAGCCTGTGGGTTCGCTTCCCAAGGGTTTCAGCATCGGCACCTTGTTTGACGATCGGCCGGCAGGCGACTGGCAAATCATGGAATTCAAGGAAGCTCCAAGCCCCTCTCATGTGTTGGCGCAACGGATGAACACCGGCGCCGAACATGCTTACAAGACTGTCCTTGTAGAGGACACGACGACGGCCAATCTTGATCTACAGGTTTCGTTCCTGGCAGTAGGTGGCAAAGGCGACATGGGAGGCGGCCTGATCTGGCGGGCGTCGGATGACCGGAACTATTACCTGGCGCGAGCGAACCCACTTGAACAGAACATACGGGCTTATCGGGTTATCAAGGGGGTCAGACATCTGCTCATGAACTTTGATCAAGTGATTCCGGTTCACAAATGGCATACGTTGCGCGTGCTGGCTAAGGGCCAGCAGTTCGAGGTATTCTTTGATGGCCGCACTGTCCTGAAGCTGTCCGATAAGACATTCACTAACGGTCGAATCGGCTTATGGACAAAATCGGACGCGGTCACATATTTCGACGATCTCCATCTTCTTAAATAACCTGATTATGGCCACGTTGATCCTCAGCCTGATTTTGCTCAGCCCTGTTGCGTTGGCGGCTGAGCCTATCCAAAAGCATGGAAGCGAGGTAGCCACTAGCGAGCCGCCGGAGTCGGTCCATGCCTGCCAGCCAGCAACGAGCGGTGAGCTTGCTCAAAAGGGAAAGTCAGCGCCGGATCATTTCATGAGCAATTCACCAGGTTTCGAAGGGATCCAGATCGAAACAGCCGATATCACGCTCTACGAATTATTTTTTGAAACGGTCCTGCAAGCCCGGAGGGTGCAGACCATGGAGCACCCACAGGTTGACCGGCTGCGCGGCTACTGTTATCGGGATGTGCTGATTGTCGTGCGCCAAGACTTGAAAGGCGCGCGGCCCACCGGATGGGTCCAGATCAATTACGCGGTCCCTGACGTCGAGGCAGTGCAGCAGGAGTTGGAGCAGTCCTACCGGACATCTCCCGTCGCCCAGCGCGAGGAAGCGGAGAGAAATAAGATTGTGCGCTTCAGGCTCAAGCCGGACGTACGACGCGGCGATTGCCGGGCTGTCCGTCTAGAGGTCGGGGGGCCGGAAGGTTTCATGATCGGCTTCGATCAATTCAAAGAGGGGACTTGCAAGACCAGTGAACCACAAACAGACATACGTCAATAACGCGCACATTTCATAACATAAGGGAGGTTGCAATGAAGCTGAGCGCCAGAAATCAATTTCAGGGGACCGTCACGAAAATCACTCAGGGACAAGCCATGGCGGAAGTCACGGTGAAGGTCGGCACCCTGGAGTTCGTCGCCGCGATCACGGAGGGCTCGGTCAAGAACATGGGGATCAAGGTGAATGATGCCGTGACCGTTGCGATCAAGGCGACGGAAGTGATGATCGGGAAGTAGGCGAGTCCGTTGAATGTTTTAACGGCGCCTCCCTACCATGACCCACGCTGCGGTCAAGCTTCTGCGGGGAGGCGCGCGCAGTCGTGAACTGGACGGCGATCGCGCTCACGCTGAAACTGGCGACCCTCACGGCGCTGATCCTTGTGGT
>JBOHOI010000298.1:0-3106 GCA_050731155.1 Nitrospiraceae bacterium
GCTCAATGATCCGGCCCCAGGGCGCCTCCACTCGGATCAGTATCCCGCCGCATCGTTCCACGATGGCGGCCATTCGGGCCCCGAACAGGCCGTTGACACCCACCACCACCGGATCGCCCGGCTCGATCAGGTTCACCAGCGCAGCTTCCATGCCCGCTGAGCCGGTGCCGGAGACGGCGATGGTGAAGCGGTTGGCGGTGCGAAAGACATTCCGCAGCATCTGTTGCACATCGTCCATGAGCTGCAGGAACGTGGGATCCAGATGGCCGAGCAGAGGTGTGGCCATCGCGCGAAGCACACGAGGGTGGACCATGCTGGGACCGGGGCCCAGCAGGAGCCGAGGCGGAGGGTTAAATTCGTTGATCGGGTTTTCCATGCTGCTGTGCCCGGTCCTCACTGCTGGAGGACCGACAGACGACCCATTCCTGCGAGCCGATCGTCGGCGTGGCTAGTGCCGTTCCAACTTGATGGGCATAACGATGACCGAGGATCTGCGTCCAAGACCCTGACCCATCGACTGCGCCACAGAGAGCTCGAAATAGTTGGAACGGCACAAGTATACCGAACTGCCTCTGTTCCTGCCACTGGCTCCGGCTGTCCAGGCGGAAACGAGCGTCTCCCAAACGTGGTTTCGCTCATTAGGGAGGCCATGTTATACTGCCGCCCGCTTGAGCAACCGGGTGTTCACCAACCAGTCACTCACAAGCCCAGACGAGGGAGCTCTTCCCACGGTGCAGGAAGAATCCCTCTCCTCTGATTTCGTTCCGTATGAACCCCGTTTCTCGCTGGTCCTGACGGTTCTCGCCGCGATCATCCTGCTTGCCGCTGTCCTGGCGTTCGGGTGGCTCTCTGTCGCTGTGCCCCGCCTGGATCGGGTCTCGTCGCCCGAGCGCGCGCTGGCTCTGATGGTCGGCCGCACGATGGATTTGGAAGAAGCCTTCGCGCGCGCCCCGGCCTGGGAGCGTCAGTTGTACGATGTGACGATGGGGAATGGGATCAACGAACTGGCGCAGGCCATTAGTTGGTACGAGGAACTCGCTGCCTACTCCTCTGATCCCCTTGTCCAGATTCGTCTCGCTATCCTTGAAGCGGAGGCCGGTCGCTTGGATCGGGTTCGAGCAAGAACCAGAGAATGGGAAGGTCGTGAGGATCCCTTCCCCTCCTTCGTCCGGTTGATTCGAGCCGCCTATCTGGAGCCGAGGACGGATCCTGCTGTTGAGATGGAATTGCAGGCCGAACTGGCAGAGCTGCTGCCAGCCGGCTGGTTTTATGACCGACTCGCGATGAATTTGGCGATGCGGGCCGGCCATCGTTCGCTCCTCGCATCCACCGGCGAGGCGTCGGCCTCGCGCGCAACCCCCTTGCTCCAGCGAACGCGCAAATTCCTCGCGGTCGAGCTGGTGCTCATCCTGATTGGCACGTTCGTGCTGCTGGTTGTGCTTGCGAGGCAGCGTGGTAGCCTGAACGCCCTGAAAGTCGGGATGGCTCCGCTCCCGCCTCTGTGGCGTGGACGCACCGGCGTCGTGGTGCTGATTCGGGGTGGAGCGATCGGGGCGGTCCTGGCGCTCGGCTTACTGTTTCTTGAAATGGACAACCCGCTGCTCAGGATTATTGCTCTGCCTGTGACCAACCTGCCGCTGCTCGTGCTGGCTTACCGACATCTGCTGAAGCCGACCGGGCTGGGGTTCGGGGGCGGACTGGGCCTGTGGCCGTCGTCGGCCGGTTGGGGCCGGTGTGGACTGGCCGTTCCGGCTGTGGTCGCAGTCGGACTGCTGGGTGAATGGGGGGTGAGCCTTGCTGTTGATTCCCTGAGGCTGTCCAGCCATTGGACCGAATGGTTCGACAGTGATCTGGTTTGGGGGACCGGTCCGGTGCTGGCAGTGAGTCTGCTGGAATACGTGGCCATCGCTCCCGTGTTCGAGGAGATTGCTTTTCGCGGGCTGCTCTTCGCCACCCTGCGCCGAAAGTTCGGATGGGGCGTATCGGCCCTGATCAGCGGGACGATTTTTGCTACCGCTCATGGCTATGGTGTGGTGGGGTTTGTCACCGTGTTCTGGAGCGGACTCGTTTGGGCCTGGGCCTACGAGAAAACCGGCAGCTTACTTCCTGGTATAGTCGCCCATATGCTGAACAACCTCATGGTCTGTCTGACGGTCATCTGGCTGCTTCGCTTCTAGCAGGCTGGTGAAAAATGGGTTGATGGGGTGGCTGGGATGATCCCCGTGCTCCCGCACCGCGCACGCTCGGAAGGAGATAAGGATAGGGAGTAGCCAGACCGTTCTTCTTGCGCGCAGAGCCCGCACGATCAGAATGTGCTCGCTCGATGCGCGCAGTGAAGGACGGCCTGGCTACCGCCTAAAAAGAAAGTGGTGGACGGCCGCAGTAAGGATCATCCTAGCCACCCCGGGGTCTGCAGAGGTTTGTGGCCGCTGGCTGACTCTGTTTGGCCATCGACGGCGTGAGTGGAGCATAGAATGCCCCTCTCTCAATTTCATCCGATCATTGCTGACTGGTTCCATGGCCGCTTCGGCTCACCCACTGACGTACAGGTCAGGAGCTGGCCCGCCATTGCGTCTGGGACGGACGTCCTGATCGCCGCGCCGACCGGCTCCGGCAAAACCCTCGCTGCCTTTCTCTCCTGCATCGATGCCCTCTTCAAACAGGCGCTCGCCGGTGAGCTAGAGGACCGCACTCAGGTGGTCTATGTCTCGCCGCTGAAGGCGCTCAGCAACGACGTTCAAAAAAATCTACAACAGCCCTTGGCTGAGATCGCGGACGCAGCACTGGCGGCCGGACGGCTGATGCCTGACATCCGCGTGATGGTCCGCACTGGCGATACGCCCGCTTGGGCCCGTCAGCAGATGCTGCGCCGGCCGCCCCATATTCTGATCACGACCCCGGAGTCGCTCTATCTGCTGCTCACGGCCGAGAAGAGCCGCCAGCTCCTGCGCGATGTGCGAACCGTGATCGTGGATGAAATCCACGCCGTGGCGCCGAACAAGCGCGGTGCGCACTTGGCGCTTTCGCTGGAGCGACTTGAGGCGGTGGCCAGCTCCACACCAGTTCGCATCGGCCTCTCGGCAACGCAACGACCGATCGAAACCAT
>JBOHOI010000299.1:0-3088 GCA_050731155.1 Nitrospiraceae bacterium
GCGGTGTACCCTCTCGGGTGACTCATGAACCCACCGGGCTGAACCCCGGTCAGAGAGAGGAGGACACCGCCATGGAGAAGCACACCACACAAGCCCCGGTCGCGTCAAGTCCAACATGGGAGCGCCTGGAGACCTGGCTGCGGAGCAAGATGCGCGAGTGGCTGCAAGAGCTACTCGAGGCGGAAGTGGACGAGTTGCTGGGGCGCCGCAAGTCGGCGCGTCGGAAGGCGGTCGGTAGCGCCCCGGGGTACCGCAGCGGGCACGGCAAGCCGCGGCGGCTGACCCTGTGTAACGGCCCGGTCACGGTCCGGAGACCCCGCGTCCGAGGGCTGGAGCAGCGCTTTGTGAGCCGCTTGCTGCCGCTGTTCGCCCGGCGGACGCCCGAGGTCACCGCGTTGCTGCCCGAGCTGTACCTGCACGGCCTCGCGCTGGGCGACTTCGATCTGGCCCTGCGCGGGCTGCTGGGGGAGGAGGCGCCACTGTCGGCGGCGACGGTGAGTCGGCTGAAGGAGCAGTGGCACGCCGAGCAGGCTCAGTGGGCGAGCCGGCGCCTGGACGAGCTCGAGGTCGTCTACCTCTGGGTGGACGGGGGTACGTGAAGGTCGGCCTGGAGCGAGAGAAGGCGGCGGTGCTGGCCGCCTTGAGTGACGGGCGGAAGGAGCTGGTCACGCTGGTTCCAGGGCATCGGGAGTCGACGGAGGCCTGGTCGGACGTCCTGCGCGACCTGAAAGCCCGCGGCCTGGTCGCGCCGACGCTGGTGATCGGGGACGGGCACCTGGGGATCTGGGCCGGGTTGCGGAATGTCTATCCCACCGCGAAGGAGCAGCGGTGCTGGAACCATCGGATCGTCAACGCCCTCGACAAGGTGCCGAAGACGCGCCAGGCCCGCGCCTGGGAGGTTGCCGCCTGACTTCGATTTGCACACCTATTGACATGACCTCCTGCTGGCGTCACAGGGCAGCGATCCCTGTCGCTCGTAAGGGTCAATGTGCCAGACGGAATCTGGTGGTCCACGCGATACAGCCAGGCCGGGTGAGGACCTCGGCTCGCATGCCCCTAAATGCTCTGTGGTTCTCGCCGTCTTGTTCGGTGCTGCCCCCCGGACCTCCTCTCACTTTGGGCGATGCCCATGGTACCTCCAGTGTCCGGGACGTACCTTAACAGCTACAGCTCAATGACGGTGGACGGGCTGTCGAGCGATCCATCACCGCCAAAGGCCCGGAGTAGCGGGCCTATCACATAGCCTCCTGATTCACGTTGTAGGATCGTCTCTCTCGGTGATGTGAAGGGTCAGTGTGTCTGGTCTCGTGTATCGCGTACCGAATCGATTGCGAACTCATAAATAGCAATCAACTGATCACGTTTGGGAGCCTTAGGAAGGGTTAACGTCTTTAGAGAATTAGGCGGATATCCGAACATGTTCAGAAGTTGATCTTGCGATAAGAGTTCACCAGTGAAAAGAATGAACCTTCCGTGCAAATCATGCTTTCGACCTAACTGAGATTGTGGAATTACCGTCACTGTTTGAAAATGTCCGTTCAGTTTTTCGTCCAGGCTGAGTGCACAACGGTAAAGTTGCCCGCCCCATGGTCGATCCCAATTATGGTCAATTAGCACGACATTTTTTTGACTGTCGGCATTCTGTACAAGTGTTTGGCGGGCAGCTACCATGAAATCGTCCTGTCGCGAAAAGTGTCTTAACGTCGGCCACTCCCTTGTGCTGATGGCATAGCTTCGTAATGTCACCAGACTGAAACACACGGCGGTCGTTGGCACTAGAAAGGCACGAAAAACCTTCGATCGCCAGAACTGTTTCAAGCCCAGTCCTGCAATCAAGAAAAGCAGGGGAAGCGAGGAGAAAATGCGGCGAACCCCTGGGTAATGGGAAGCCAGGCCGGACAGGAGAACGCTTCCGAGAAAGCTCAGCAGGCTAATCCAAATCCATTTTCTGTCTGACATCGAGGGTTGGGATTTTGAAGGAATCAGCGATGCTATCACACCGATTGCCAGAAACCCTACCATAACGGTATCGAAGTAAGGTGCACTTGAGTTGAGGGCGCCAAAGGAGAGGCTTTCCCAAAAGGTATCTTTCAATATCACCATGCTGCGTTGGCCAGTCCCTTCAGAAGCAAGGATTCCTCCTGACCACTGTTTCCAATCCGGATTCCTTGCCACCTCAAGGCGAATTCTATAAGCCAATCCTCCAGCCAACACCAACGTGGCTAGGGAGACCAAGCGAGTTTTCCAGGTCCAGCTTCGATAGAAAAAAATAGCGTGGAAAATGATTATGCCGGCTCCAGTCGCAACTGCCGCAGGATACAAGAATAAACCAGCAACCAGAACGGGCCCCAGAAATGCTACTGAAGCCTGGGTCAATGGTCTCGTCAACACAAATAGGATAATAGCGGTCGGTAGCAAGCAAAAGGTGATGGCCGTTGCATAGATCGAGTGGGTAATGAAAGGTGAACTAAGAAGCATCATTCCCACTACAAACCAACCAACTTGTCTGCCGAAGGGCCGGTGTAGGGCCCAGTAAAAAACAACCACAGAAATGACAAAGAAGAGAATATTCGTTAGTCTCGCAACCTCAACCCCGAAGCCAAAAAGACGATAAGCCATCAAGTAAAAGACCCAAACCAGGTACTGAGATTGCCCCCCCCAAATACTTTCGCCCTGAGAAAGCTGGAAGGGGCCTATGCAACTGTCAAGCGCGTCATCCATGAGATACCAGGGACCGAACATCAATTCCATTAACCCGTAACGACTCATGAAGGCTACACCAAACAGCGCGGCCGAGATAAGGATAAGCATGAATGCTGCGGAGGATCGGAATGTCGATGGATGGAGATGATTCAATGATGCAGGGGAGCCGTCCGAAAAGCGCTCGCCTTCGGTATGAGAATCTAGGAATAACCCGACGCCGCTGACGAAACCCATGAAAAGGATCAAGCTGACAGTCCAGCCGAACCAGAACAGAAAGTGAAGATTAAGCGAATACTCTAGCATTTGCATGGATGGAGACTTCGGCAACAAGACACTATCTTGCTCAACGAGTGCTACATCCCCTCGCCAGCACGAAAAACAGGTT
>JBOHOI010000300.1:0-3074 GCA_050731155.1 Nitrospiraceae bacterium
CCGCTCTGTTTCGTGTCTCACTCGCTGATCATCGTCCAAGGCCTGCATCTGTTCAACAGACGAGGTCGGTCTTGAACCTGGGACAAGGCCACTGCCTGACAGCTCGCCACGTCGCTCTCCGGAACGCCGGTGAGGACTACCCGGTGAAAGTCCAGCATGCGACTGTGTCGGTTCTGGCGCCTCCTGAGTGCCACTCTGGGAGCCTGACTCATCGCCGAAGCCTTCTTGCCCGAACCCACCCTTGTCTGTGACCAGCTCTGGGTTCATCGCGCTGCGATAGGCCCAGTTCGTCACAGGCCGATACACTCCAGATGTTTCCTCTGACGCCTTCGGTCCGACTCCGAGGTCCGCTTCCGGCCTTGGCTCCCCCTGGATCTCCGTATCCCCACTCGTGCGTTGGATCATCTCTTCCATCGCCACATAGATTCGATCGGCAACTCTGATCGCATCCCCAGCCGTCGCAGTCGGAGTCAGGATCCTTTGACAGAATGCCCAGGCCTGTTCCACGATTGCCGCGATCGAATCCGGAACCCGGACCGTCCCCGGCTCGGCCGTGGAGCGCAGCAACAGGGCATCCACGACCATCTCCCGCACCGACATCCCGTGCAGCAGCGACCTCGTTGTGACCGCTTCCCGAGCCAACCTAGCGAGATCACTCCTCAGGCCTGGATATTCATGTTGCAGCCGATATTCGACCCTGGCATCTTCCAGCACAGTCCAGAGGTCACGAATTAGTCCAGGCTGGGGATAGAGCGCAAACACCTGGGCTAACGTTGCAACCTGTTGCCTCTCGGTCCGGCCGTACCGGCCCTTGACCTCGGCAATCAGATCAGCCAGTTGGCTGAGCTGCAGGCTATAGGTGCCGAATTCCAGGTGCCCTGCCTCATGGGCTGTCATCACGCTATAGAGCCTGGCATTTTCGTCTCGCGTCGGATAACGGCTGAGGAGAGCCGGCAGCGCAATGGCCCGTCCATCCGGACTGACCGTGGCTCGAGCTGGTTCCTTGGCAGGCTCGCCATGCGCGATTGTCTCGGGCAACGACTGGATCGTCACCTCGGTCCCACACAACCCCTGAGCAAACAGTTTAAGCGATCTGGCGACCTGTCTGAGCGGAACACCGCTCATGGCCTGCTCAACCGATGCCAACGCCTTCTTGGTTTCCAACGAGAAATAGGCCCGAGCGCCTTCGGTGCTATAGTCCAGGACCTCCATCCCGCTTCTGAACCAGTCCTCGAACTTCGTTTGCACGTCTGCGGCAGTGCCAAGCAGAGCCAGGACTTCCGGACAGCGGCGCAGATAGGCCAAGGCTGCCTCCGCGTCCTGCTCCGCCACGAGCGCACCATATTGGAGCAGGCGGAGCTGCCAGTCTTCGGACGGGACTCGGCGAAGGAGCGTGGGAGACTCTGCCAGAAATGAGATGGCCGTTTGTGGATCACGGTC
The DNA here is from genome assembly GCA_050731155.1 of Nitrospiraceae bacterium. GTDB lineage: Bacteria > Nitrospirota > Nitrospiria > Nitrospirales > Nitrospiraceae > NS-7. The sequence continues at coordinate 1,441 of JBOHOI010000300.1, forward strand.
AGCGAGAACGGAACCGACCACGATCACTTCTTTCCTGACCAACGCCCCCTGAACATCTCCCAGAATGGCGGGACTGGTGCGGAAAAATTCCAACGTGCCCAGATAGTCAGGCTTGCCCAAGCTGTTCTGAGCGATTAACTTCATCCCGAATCGGACCCAGTTGCGGACCTGCTCCAGCGGGATCACATGCGCGACGGCAGGACTCTGACGGAAAAACTCAATGCCCAGCACATAATCGAATCGAGCCAGCTCGACGCCGACCTCAGCCCAGGCTCCCAACCCGTCAGTAGGCAGCACTGTGAGGAGCTCAGGCGCCTTTCGGAAGAAATCGAGCGCGACATTGGGATCGCTGTCCGCCAGCTCCAGCGCCAGCGTCAGGACTCGGGCTTGGTTCGCTACCGGCTGGATCAGACCCAGGATCAGCGGGCTCTCCTTGAAATACTTCATGGCTGCCGCGCCGGAAGACCCAGCCAGCGCCACCCCGAGGTCCAGCCACAAGACCACTATGCCCAGTGCCCCGCGGCGTCGCAGTTCCGGAAGAGCCTCGATCGCCCCCTGTGCTGCCTTCGAGGAAGCTCCCTGAAGCTCGTCGAGGAGCTCAATGACCGTTGCAGGCAGGTCGGGCTGACCAGTCGCCTGAACCATCGCCTCAACCAAGTCAACGGCAGTCGCCTGGTCCAATTTCCCGGCAAGGCGGGCGACCAACCTCTCCTGAGCGCTGCGAGGGCATGGAGTTTCTGTCATCGCATTCCATCCAGGCAAGTATGCGGGCAATTTGTGGATTGTAAAGGAGGTGCCCGCGCTTGTAAACTAGCGCCGCAGGCACAGGGTGAATGGCACGAGGATGATCACGAATCAGCCGACCAACGAGAGTCTCGACAAGATGTGGAAGTTTGTGAAGGGCTTCGCGGAAAAGAGCGGGACGACCTTTCACCAGAATCCGGCGGTGACCGAAGCGGTCGTGAATGGGCTCGCGGCGCACGTGGATGAGCTCGGCAAGCCGCTTTGTCCCTGCAACTTCTATCCGGACAAACAGGCCGAAGCGAGGCTCCGCCGCTGGATCTGCGCCTGCGACGAGATGCAGATCTACAAATACTGCCACTGTCTGTTGTTCGTAAGAGAAGACGGCATGCCGATTACCGAGTACTTGCCGGAGGGCCACGAGGGACGACAGGTATACGGGCTCGTCACCGACCCCACCCCTGACAAGGGACGAGCCCTCCGTCACAGAGCCCAGGCGAAGGCTGAACCGGACAAGACGCCGACACCTTGAACGATTCATATCCTCGCCGGCGGGTGGACTCTCGCTCTCGCCACCGCTGCGCTCATCATTCTCATCATCACCGTCGCAGAACCCTTGTTCACCATGACCACCTCAACCGCAATTGATCCGCGAATCCTGCTGGTTACCAGCGAGCTCGCCAAGCGTCTAAGAACACACGTCGAGTATCTGGCCGGACCAGAACTCAAAGGCCGGAAGCCCGGTACTCCCGGGAACCGTGCGGCGGCAGACTATATCGCGGCCAGGTTTCGGGAGTTGGGTCTTGAAGCTCTGCCCTCAGTAGGCGGCTACGGACAACAGATCTCTCCGGCACTCGGTGATAACCTGATCGGACTGCGGCCTGGAACGAGTC
>JBOHOI010000301.1:0-3069 GCA_050731155.1 Nitrospiraceae bacterium
AATTGCCAGAGCAGCGCCGCGACCACGGCCAGCCCCATGGTGCCCACACTCAGCGCGCCGACCTGGATCGGACGCCACCGCTCGACGATCTCGGAGAGTGCGGCCAGGTACGATTCGCGTGTCTTATTGCCCTGACCTCGCTGGGTGACGAGCAGCGTCGGCAACAGGTGCGAGAGGGCGCCGAACGCCGTGTGGAGGAAGAACCCGACCAGCAGCAAGTGCGTATAGGCGACAAGGTGGATGTTGCCGAACGGGACGCCCGGCGGATCGAAGAGAAAGTTGATTGAGACCAGCATGCCGGTCACGATCCCCACCGCGAGAAAGGCCGTGGCCTGCATGAAATGATCGGCTGCGACGTTGGTGACTCGGCCCGCGTCCAGCCATGTTCGAAAGAGATTGAACCCGTAGATCGCTGCGCCGGCCAGCATGAGCATCCCTCCGGCGAGTTGGGTCCAGAGACTCGACAACAGGAATCCACTCGTCAGCACTAGCATGCCGAGTGGTAGCAGCGCAACGGTGATATGCGCCAGCGACATGCTGTACAGGCGTCCCTTCTGGACGGTCGGAAACAAGTGGTGCATGGTGCTCACGATGATCAACGTGACGAATCCGATGAGAGGCAGATGAATGTGTGCGAGTCTGGCTTGACCGATGAACTGGTGCGAGAAGAACCGCAGGGTCATCCCCTCTCCCACGCTCAGTCCTCCCAGCAGCGCGAAGAGGGCGACGACGTACAACCAGGACAGGAAGGAGCGAGGTCCAGTTTGCATCTGCCCGATCCAATCGCGAAGCAGGGACAGACACGCAAGGATGACGAGCAGGCCTGCGGCGCCGATGACCCCAGACTGTCCCAGCCAAAAACCGGCCAGCAGGCCGATCGTCGCCCCGTTGATGGCGGTATAGAGGACCGGGTATGAGGTGGAAGGAGGTTGATTGAGACGCGAGGACAGCATGACTCCAAGCATCATCTGGGCCACCCCCCCAACCAAGGAGAGATGAACGTGGAGCGTGCGGTAGTGCGGCGGGACATGCTGGCCAAGCGTCATGGCCAAAAAGAGCCCCAGCCCAAGCACGGCTGAAAGGATCAACCAGCCTAGCCCTGTGAGCAAAAACAAAAGAGGCGGGCACTTCACGCGCGGCATAGTTGCTCCATCATTCCGGCAAGAAGTAAAAATGGTTCGTGGGGCCCTTGCCATGGCCGATCGCCAGACTGTGCCTGATGGCTTCAGTCAGATAGGTCTTGGCGGCCTGCACCGCGTCAGGCAATGTTTTGCCCTTAGCCAGGTGCGCCGCAATGGCCGAGGCGTAGGTGCAGCCGGTACCGTGAGTGTGGGGCGTCTCGATGAACTCGCCTTTGAACACGTTGAAGAACCGGCCGTCGTAGAGCAGGTCGGTCCCTCGCTCCACGATCAAATGTCCGCCCTTGATGAGCACATACTTGCAACCGAGCTTGTGGATCGCTTTTGCAGCCTGGCGAGCCACGGCCAGCGTCCTGATTTCGAGACCGGAGAGGCGCTCGGCCTCGTGGACGTTCGGCGTCACGACCAGCGCCAACGGAATGAGCGCGGTCTTGACTTTCTCGATCCCTGCCGACTGGAGCAGCACCTGGCCGCTCTTAGAAACCATGACCGGGTCTACGACCAGGTTGGCCACCTTGTACTGCTGCAGTTTCCGGCTGACCGCCTCCACAATCCCAGCCGTGGAGAGCATGCCGGTCTTCACTGCCGCCACGTCGAAGTCATCGAAGATCGCGTCCAGTTGCGCCTCGATAATCTTAATCGGCAAATCGTGGACAGCCGTCACGCCCTTCGTGTTCTGTGCCGTGATCGAGGTGATCACCGACATGCCGAACACCCCATTGGCCGCCATGGCCTTCAGGTCCGCCTGAATCCCGGCCCCTCCCCCCGAATCCGACCCCGCGATTGTCAGGACCTGTTTCATTGCTTCAGTGAACCCAGACCTTCCCCCGTAACCGCCCGCATCCGTAGCCTATTGGTATCAATACTAGCAGGTAAAAGGGAAGAAAAAAGTAAATGAGCGATCCCCGAGCCCGGCAAACAATCCCCGGGCCTCACAAAGGAGGCCGCTGGCAGCAACTATAGCAGAAACACTGATTTGTGCAGATTGATTTTTCCAGCGGTTCGGCGTAGTCCTAGGCAAGCTCGGAAAGAAACCGCCATGAAACCATTCACGACCCTTGCCGTTGCCATATTCACGATCGTCGCGTTGGTGCACCTCCTTCGCATCCTCCTGGGGTGGGAGGTCCTGATCCAAGGGGCCGTGGTCCCGATGTGGGCGAGCTACCTCGGTCTGCTCATCGCGGGCGGGCTAGCGTTCCTGCTCTGGCGCGAATCCCGCTAGTTTTGCCAAATGGATGCCTGGCGATATACTTGCGTTAATGGTTTCACCCGGCGTCCATTCCACGCTGACGCTCAGTCTCCTGGCCGTCCTGCTCGCGGCCGCGCTCCAAGGCTGCGCCACGGCCGACTCCTCGAGCAGGCACCAGCCGGACGCGCTATCGGATGAATTACGTGACGGCGCCGTCCTCATCGGAGGGACGCGCGGACGAACCTGCTGCGACATGGTCGTGGAGACCCCCAGGCAGAAGGCACTGGCGCAGGCGGCCATCGGATTCCTCGGCAAATCGCGAATCGAAGTGAACGGGCGGCGCTTCACGTTCGACTGCTCGGGACTCGCCCGCGGCGTGTATGTCACGCAAGGCATTGACTTGTACGATGGCCTGGGGGAGTTGGATGGCGGCAACGGCGTCGGGCGCATCTACGGGCATGTCATGCGGCACGGGCGGATCCATTATGGCCCGACCGTCCATCCCGGCGACCTGGTGTTCTTCCACAATACCTGGGACTTCAACAGGGATGACCGCTTCAACGATCCGCTCACGCATGTGGGTGTAGTGGAGGGGATTGAGCGCGACGGCACCGTGGTCTTCGTGAGCCAGGTCGCGGGAGGGATTGAGCGGTACCGGATGAACCTGAAAACCTCCGATACGCATCGGACCAGCGACGGGCGCGTGCTCAACGACTTCATGCGCAGGAAGGAGTTTCGTGA
>JBOHOI010000302.1:0-3063 GCA_050731155.1 Nitrospiraceae bacterium
CCGTCATGCTGGGGACAAATGTGTAGCCCGGGTTTTGTCGTTGCAAGGCCTCCAGTTCCTGCAGAAACGGGGCGTCTTGCGGCCGGCGATTCGCATAGAAGAGAAACAGACGGTGCGACAATTGCTCTCTTGCAGCTCGCAGCAGGATACTGCGGAACGGTGTGATGCCGATCCCTCCAGCCAGAAACACCGCGGCCCTGGCCTGATTGTGATGAAGAACCAGGTTGCCGAACGGGCCCTCGATCTTGACTTGCGAACCGATCGGCATGGCTCCTAGCACCCGCTTGAAAGCCGTATCGCGCATCCGGGTAGCGACCAGCAACATACCTTCTTCAGGGGCACTCGCGATGGAAAACGCACGTCCATTCCCTTCCCCGTCCGTTTCCGATGGATTGATCAGTGTCATATCGATGGACTGGCCGGCCTTGAACGTAAAACCTTCCGGCTTGTCAAACTGAAAGGCCATGGTGCGCTCAGCCACCTGGCGGCGGTCTTTCAATGTCACCAGATAAGTGGTCTGGCTTGCGGCAGGGCTCATGGTTGACCTCCTTCTTCTGCTCTCGACTGCGGTCAGGCTAGTTCGTCGATAAGTTCCTTCAAGACCACTGCTTGGTTGTGCTCCTCATCGGCTGCGCTGTAGACGAGCGTGATCGTCCTTTCGCGTGAGAGGCGCGCAAGCTTCTTCAGCTCATCCATCATTCCGGCCCGAGCCAACTCCGTTCGATATCGCCTGCGAAACTCGGCCCATTTGGCGGGTTCGTGTCCGAACCATTTGCGGAGCAACGTGCTCGGCGCCAAGTCCTTGCGCCATTCAACGATGCGAGCCCGTTCTTTGCTGATCCCCCGAGGCCAAACCCGGTCTACCAGGATTCTCACCCCATCGCGGGGACTGGGTTGACTGTACACACGTTTGATGCGTGTCATCTGGTCTCAGTTACGGCTCAAGACCCATTCCCAGCCCAAGTCCAATCCACGCCCGCAGCAGATCATGGCGACTCACCGAGTAGGCCACTTTCCCATCCTTCTCGACGGGAAGGTTCAGCACGCGGTGCTCCTCCATCTTTTTGGCGGCCTTTGCGATCGTCGTGGACGCGTGCACCACGATGCGATCCTTTCGCATGAGGTCTTCGGCTATGAGGTTGCTCAAATCCTTCCCGGCTTCGAGCGCTCTCATGACATCAAACTCATTGATGAAACCAATATACTTGCCCTTGTGATCAACAACCGGGGCACCGGCCATATGCGTGGACAACAAGGCGACAGCGATGGCCATTCCATTTTGCCCGGCGTGGAACGTCAACGTGTTAGTTGCCACAATTTGGTCGACCCATTTTAACCCTCCAACCGGGACTCCAGCGACGCTCATATCCTTTCCTCCTTGATTCTTGGTGAATGCCGTGAATAGGCGAACTACTGCGCGATGCTCATTTCATCGAAGGTCAATCAACGCGCTTGGCATGATTCCTTTCGTATTGTCACTTCCTTTGGGTCGAGGGAAACGCCACGTCCGTGACCTTCTCGCTCTCGTCCAACGGCAGGGTCACTCGTCCTCCTTGTGAAGTTTTCGAGAGCGTGCCGAGGACAAACGATCTGACCTCATACGCTTCCTCTTTGCCTTTCTCCGTCCGAATAACCGTCCATTCCTATCCGACGATTCGCCTGAGAGCTGGGACACCTGCGGCAGACGCCTGGCCGCTGTTGTTTAGCGTTGCCGGCCCTCGCTTGAGCTGGGTGGAATCGCAACGTCCGTCACCTTATCTTCATCGTCCACCAAGAGCACCACCGCATCGCCTTTGGATAACTTCGCCAGCCTCTGTTGAGCGAGCGGACGCACCTCGTACGGTTGCTCTTTGCCCCCTTCGGTTCGGATGGCAATCTTATTCTTATCCAAGGGCGTCAGGATCACACCGGTAATTCTGTCGAAGTTGCCCTTCAGGGGAGTTTTCTTTTGCCAGAGCTCCGCGGCGCGATGAACCGCCTCCTTGCTCCCGAAGGTCACGTCAACGATCCTGTCCATCTCGTCAATCAGAAAGAGAGCATCCACGCCCACAGGAATGGAGGCCACCTTGCTTCTTGCGACCGGCCGGATGAAGTGGGATGCTTCTTTGCCAAGAGTCGTGCGAAGGACCGCCCGATCATGCCCGGTCACCAGCCATTGGGCGAGTTGACCTTCAACGACACGATGGTAGCTCGACTCCCCGATCAAATGCGCATCGACCAGCAAATTTTGATCATTGACGGTGAGCTCGACCCGGTCACCCTTTTCTAGCTCCGCAAGTCCCTTGGCGTTTCGTACCCCCATGGGAATGAACCGACGTGCCACCTCACCGATATGGATTCTTGCCTGTTCGCTTCTGACTTCCTCTACCGTGCCACTAAGGACCCGGTCTCCGGAAAGAAGCTGGGGGTGAGCTTGCTCAGAACCAGAGGCCGCATCACCGAGAGATGCCGCTGAGATCCACCACACTGTTAGCACAGCCAGTCGCCACAAGGTATTTCGAGTCATCATTGTCTCCTTTCGATTTTGAAAGTCCAGATTGTTCCTCAGAGATTTTTCCTCAACCGGACGACCCGGCCCCAGATTCGCTGTTGTTTCGTCACGGGGAGGTCTTCATACCGCCGGTTCAGCGGATGAAGAATGGACTGCCCGCCGATTTCCTTGAGCTGCCGTAAGAGCGCCCCCTCGGGGCGGCCATCCTCACTCTCGACCACCACGTAATGACCAGGCTCACTCGGAAGATCAGGATTCACGAAAATGATTTCGCCTTCGCTGAACAGGGGCTGCATCGAGTTGTCTTTGATCTTCAAGGCAAAGGTGAGCTTCCCCGGAACGTCGGTCGTTTCAAGCATCGCCTCAGCACGGATGGCACGAGACGGATCTTTCCTCGTGACCATCTGCTCAATCTGATCCCAGTTCAGCATGGGAACCTTCCGAACGTGGCCGGCAGCGGAATGATGCGTACTCCCTGAGAGCTCGAACACTGCCCCTGGGTGTGTAGGACCACCGGTTCGCAGAAAATCCGCGTCCATGCGAAAATATCTCGCGAACTTTTCCCATTTTGT
>JBOHOI010000303.1:0-3049 GCA_050731155.1 Nitrospiraceae bacterium
GGTGGAGTCGCAGCAAGAAGAAGGCCCTGATCGTTGGAAACGCTGCAAGACTGAGGCAACTCAGCAAGCGGCGCTCGTAGGCTGGCGTTCTGTTTTCATAACAATGGACCATTAGTCCATTGCGCCGATGCGGTCCATTGCTCCACTGCTCTATTCCCTCTGTATTCGTTACGGTTAGGCGTCTAATTGTGTCAGGGCCCCCTACAGTGCATAATGGGCGGGAACTGAAGAGATCGGATTCCTGGCCAAGATATCCTTGACACCGTCAATGAATTCGTGCCAGAATGGACCTACGAAAAATTGAAAAGGCGGCTCGGGAGCAGGGCTGGGAGGTCAGTAGAACGACAAAGGGCCATCCCAGATTCAAGCCGCCCGATCCGACGAAGGAGATCGTAATCGGATCTGGCACACCAGGCGACCAACGAGCTATCAAGCACCTGCTGGCCGATCTGAAGCGACAAGGGTTGATCTGGCCCTGGCCGCCTCCGAAGGGGAGGGAGAAGGAATGACGAGAGAGTGGAGCGTCAGAATCGAAATCAGCCAGCCTCGCGTCGTGTTTACCGATGATCACGCAGACCACGTCATCGACGCTCTCAGACCCTATTCACCGTCGGTTAGTTACGGCCGCCATACAATGTCCGCGCGTTTCTACGTCGCCGCGGAATCACCCACGAAGGCCGCGGATTCAGGCCTGGAAATGCTTCGATCTGCCTTAAGGAAGGTCGGGCCCAGGACCCCTCTAAGCAGCGTAGTTGGGGTCGAAGTCCAGGCGATAGATGATCTTGACCGTGCCCTTGATGAGCCGAACGTTCCCGATCTGGTTGGCGTGGACGAAGTGGCGAAGATGTTGGACGTGTCCAAGCAGCGCGCTTCCGAATTGGCGAAGCACCCCGACTTTCCCAAACCCATTGCGCGCCTCGCGTCGGGCCCGGTATGGAAGAAGGCGACCATTGCCCGCCACGCGCGCACCTGGGACCGTCGCCCCGGCCGCAAGAAGGCGCTGGTCCCATCGCGGTAGTTTGATGGTGGTGGTGGCGTGCTCTCTGGTTCTCGCGACGATGACCACCACCACGAACGCACGCCGTGCCTGCACCGAACCGTGGAAAAGCCCACACCAGCCTTGAATAGCCGTGCATCCCAAATCTGAGGCCCTGACCCCCAATCCCTGCTCCTAGGAGTACCGGTGACCAAACTTCTGAAGGAAGGTCATCACGTGAAGGCGTACTTGGACAACGACATGGTCTCAGCGCTTGCGAGGGGCGATATGCCTAGGGTGACGATGGATGCCTTGGAGCGGCTCCGAGAGATGTCTGACGCAGGTCACCTTGAACTGGTTACCTCCGAGGTCGCTCTGAGGGAGATCGAGCGTGGCAAAGATCCGAGGCTCAAAGACGCGGATCGCGACTTGGAGAAGGTCGAGATCATTGAGGACCAGGAGCTTCGCGGGTTCAACTTCTTCGGGGGCTCTGGGGGCTGGATTTCTTCCCCCCGTCACGAGGAACATCCGACCTCCTCCGCCCTTCGCCGACAGGGTTTGAAAAGAATGGACGCTCATCACCTGATGGTGGCAGTCATCAATAGGTGCGATGTCTTTGTCACCTGTGACGGTGGTATCCTTCACCGTCGCGCCGAAATCGAGAGGATGTTCAGTATCCAGCTCATGAGACCGGAAGACCTGGTGGCAGAGCTGACGAAGGTCCATCCCAAACAGTGAAGCGGGACCTTGATGGACGCCTCGCCTATGTCTTCTTGGAAGACGGCACCTTCGTGAATGCCTGGCTCGTGGAGCATGGCTTCGCCCAGGTGATGACGATCGCGCGGGAGGCCCGGCCTTAATGGCGTTGACTTCGTGAGTAACTTCTATGCCTATCCGGAAGAAGCCGTCGTAGACAAATGGACCAAGAATAGGTTAGTGCTTGAGAAAAAGCTGGAAAGCCTAGTCGGCTTAGAGGAAAGTGAGCGGCGCTGGCTGATCCGTCTCGTTCGTCGAGAGCGGGGTCCTCGTAGTGAGACTCAGGCCGCTCAAAAATTCATCCAAGATTTCTTCCCTCAAGCCTACAAGCAGGTAGCCGAAGTCATCTGGAGCGTTTTTCGGCATGGCCACACTCACCTGTTCGTCCCGAAGATCCTAAGGGGAGCAAAAGAGCAGATTCGTCCTGCAGTCGGGTGGGTATACAAGGCTGAAGGGAACCGAGTTGGGCTTTCGGTTGCGGATATAGAAAGTCTTGTCATAGGGAAAGGGTGGGAGCATGTTAGGCAAGACTTAGGTCATCTTATGATGAGCTCGAATGGCTATTTTAGAGTGACGCCCCATTTGTTCTTCCTCGACCTAGTGTACGCGGTGCGGAAGTTCCGAAACCAGGTTGAAGATTCGACGAATGAGAAGACACGGCATACTTTCTCTACAGCATACAACCAGTGGATTTCCGACGTTCAGATCAACAGAGCTTACGCAGAAGAACTCATTGGCAGGATCAGACGACTGGCTACGGGCACATAGCCAACGGATGGAGATGTTCCCCCCCCACGGGAAGAGACCACGAGGTCCGCATGCCCGTACGGAATTTCTGCCGGCGGTATCCGATCGAAGGCCGGAGCAGACGCTTGCGCGGCGGGAGTTGTGTTAACAAAAAGCCACTAAACAAACGCACTATGGTGCTGAGATGAGTCAGCTTGATGAACTACTCGATGTTGACGCTGAGAATGTGGCGAATTCTCGGAAGGCGCTGGCTAACTTCCATCCGGATCTTTCCACGTCCCTGGATATCGCCGCCGAAATGTTCGATGCGTTCACCGAGACCGTGATCGGAGCCCTCGACATTTCGACAGACTCAGCAGAGTTCGAATCCTGCGCTAAAGAGCTGGGAATTAACGGTGAAGCATTGTTGGCGCTGATTAAGTCCGAGATACGGAGTCCTGCTGCTGATCGTGCACGCGAGGCATTTGCGAGGGCTCGGGCGCGTATGGCTCAGGGAATTGTGCTTCTACTCTTACAGCGTCAATTTATGTGCGCTGCCACGGATCTTCTACGAATGCGGCTTGTGGCCGC
>JBOHOI010000304.1:0-3019 GCA_050731155.1 Nitrospiraceae bacterium
GAGGTGATTCTCACGATTACGCCGCACATCGTGCAGACCATGACTCCACCGAGCCCGGAGGCGCAAACCTTTTGGTCCGGCACCGATTCCCTCTATGCGACCACGCCACTGTTTTCGAACAGCACGCAGAAGTCCGTCGGCACCGAAGGGAACGGACGGCAATCCAAGTTGCAGCTTCGTCCTGAGTCTCGCGGGGGATTGCCAGGAAGCCTGGGTGCGCCACCTCCCTCTCGTGCGAGCGCGAGCCACGGGACGGTGCTGGCATTGAAGCCGTCCGAGCTCGCGACGGGGATCGGTCAAGAATTTCAAGTAGGTCTGGTGGCGGAGCGCCTCGAGGGTCTCACAGAAGGTGTAGTGACGGTGGAGTATGACCCCCAAATCCTGGAGTTCCGTCGGGTCGTGGAGGGGGAACTCCTAAAGCGGGGTGGTGGCCGGGCATCGGTGACGGTGTCGCCGAGTCCCAAGACTGGTTCTGTGCAGTTGACCATGCGACGGCAGGGAGCGCCGGCTTCCGGAAATGGCGGGCTGGTCATGTTGACCTTTGCCGGCAAAGCGCCGGGTGTGTCGCCCCTGGCAATCCAGATGCCAGAGGGTTTGAACCACGGCAAGTACGGGCGGCCGGCGATCGAAGGGCATGGCATCGTGAGGGTCCGGTGAGGGAGACTGGGGTCACCCTCCTCGAGTTGCTGGTGACTCTGGCCATCCTCACGATTCTGGCGTCGGTCGCCATGCCGCTCACCAAGGTGTCGGCGAAGCGAGCGCAGGAGGTCGAGCTGCGACAGCAGCTTCGTGTGGTTCGAGCGGCGATTGACTCGTTCAAGATCGAGTGGAACCGCGAAGGAGACGTCCTGCTCGGCACGCTCTGTGTCAAGAACAAACTGACCTGCAAAGAGATCAGCGGGGTCTCTGGCCATCCCAAGTCGCTCGATGTTCTACTCGGAGTGACGCTGAGCAGCCAAGAAGCGGCGTTGCGAGGTACGACCGTCCGACGTTATCTGAGAAAGATTCCCGTCGATCCGATGAGCGGCAAGGCCGACTGGCTCCTGCGGTGCTACAGTGATCCGCCGGATGCGGCGAGGTGGTGCGGAAGCGATGTCTATGATCTCTCGACTCAGAGTCAGGAACTCGCGTTGGATGGCACGAAGCATCGCGACTGGTGAGCTGCAACGCAAGCAGCCGGGCGGCTTCACCATTATCGAGCTCATGACCGTCGTCGCGATCGTCGGGATCCTGGCCACGCTTGCGGTGCCGTCGTATCAGGCTGCCTTGCTGCGGGCTCGGGAAACGGCCCTGCGGCACGATCTGTTTGCGATACGGGATCTGCTTGACCAGCATCGGGCCGACCAAGGCAAGTATCCCTCATCACTTCAAGCCATAGTGAGTGCCGGCTATCTGAGGCAGATCCCGGCGGATCCCTTCACAGCCTCTGCGACAACCTGGCAGGAAATCACCGAGCCGACGGTGGGCGCGGTTGAGGGTGGAGTTGTTGACGTGTATTCCGGCTCTGACCGGGTCGGGACAAACGGCGTCCCGTACAATCAATGGTGACGGCGATTCTCCCAGGGGCATGTAGGGCCGACTGACTATGCTCGTTCGTATGAAGAACCATCTGACCCAATGGGCGTTGTTCTCTGCCTTGATCCTGGCGGGATGCGCTGAGTTCGATCCTGGGCCGACGGTGGAGGATCTGCAGTTGACCATCGACGCGCTCAAGACCCAGACCAGGGATGCACAACGGACAGTCGGGGATCTGCGCGCCGAATTGGAAACGCGCCGCCAGGAGCTGGGAGCGGCGCTGGTCGCGCGGGCTCAATTGGAAGGCAAACTGCGCGAGGCTGAGCGCCGATTAACTGAGGCGCGCCAAGTCGTCGAGTTGCAGCGTGAAGAGTTGGCCAGATCCCGGGACGAGCGGGCAGGGGTGGCACATGGCGGTCGGAACCTCCGGTCGCAACTGCGTCAGCTCCAGCAGCAACTTGCACAGCACGATCAGCTCCAGCAAAAGATGGTCAATCCAACTCGTCCCCAGGTTCGCTCGCGTGCTGTAGGAGGAACTCGCCAGCAAGAAACCACCATTGAAAGGGCTGAGCGCAAGGACGCTGCGCGGAAGGCGGCAGCACCCGCGACCCGCGTGAATCCGGCGTCGCCGACCTCGTTGGACTCAGTGCAGCCAGTGGATGATTCGACGGCGTTACCTCTGGGGAAGATCGTTGTGAAGTATGGTGACACCCTCTGGAGCCTCGCGCGGCGCTATCGGGTGAAGCTGATGGAGCTGCGAGCCCTCAACCAGTTGGCGACTGATCGCATTCTCGCCGGGCAGGAGTTGCTCCTGCCTCCCGCTTCAGGTGACGCCGGGTAGCGGAATGGCGGTTTGGGATCCGTGAAACCACGGGCTGCCGGCTCGTCGGGTAGGCAACCGGGTGGTGTGCAGTAGGGGACGATGCCGGTCTTTCTGTACAGGGTCGCGAGACCGGATGGGACCACGAGCGAAGGTCAGATTGAGGGGGATGATGAAGGAATGGCCAGGGCTCGACTGGAAGGTCAAGGGTACCTGGTGTTCCGGCTCCAGCGCCGAGGGGGGTGGTTTGCAGCCCCGAGCGGACTGCTTCAGCGTTGGGGCAAGGTGTCCCTCCAAGAGTTTTTGATCTTTAATCAGGAACTGCTGGCGCTCGTCAAGGCCGGTCTGCCGATCCTCAGGGTGTGGGATCTACTGATCGAGCGGGCCCAGCATCCAGCCTTTCAAGCTACCTTGCGCGTGGTGCGCCAGGATATCCGGGGCGGCGCGGCCACGTCTGATGCCCTTGCCCGCCATCCCGACCAGTTCTCCGAACTCTACGTTGCCTCTGTGAAAGCCGGTGAGCAGTCCGGCAACCTTCCGGAAGTCCTCCAGCGGTACATCGCGTATCTCAAGCTGATGATCGGGCTGCGTCAAAAGATGACGAAAGCCTTGGCCTATCCGGGCTTCTTGGTGGTGGTGGGGATCGCGGTGGTCGGCTTTCTGCTAACCTATGTGATGCCGACC
>JBOHOI010000305.1:0-3008 GCA_050731155.1 Nitrospiraceae bacterium
GCCCGAAAATAGGCGATGGCCTCGATGCCATTGATCTTCGGCATCCGGATGTCGCACAGGATGCTATCCACCATGAGCGGGTTGTCGCCTTCGTTCAGCCTCTTGATCGCCTGGTCTCCATCTTCTGTCTCCACCACCTCGTAGCCGGCCTTGGTCAGTCGCTCCCTAATCGGCTTTCGGACTCCTGCGTCATCATCCACCACCAGAACCCGCCCGAGCCTTCCATTGCTGTGCATTTCAAACATTGGACACCTCCTGTTTAATTTGAGAGTTGTTCACCGGAAATGTGATGGTAAAGATGGTCCCTACCCCTTCCTCACTCTCGACGTTGATCTGTCCCCCGTATTTGGCCACGATCCTGTACACGATGCTCAGTCCCAGACCGGTTCCCTGTCCCGGCTCCTTGGTCGTAAAGAAGGGGTCGAAGATCCTGTGCAACAGCGCCTTGGGAATTCCGCATCCAGCATCTGAGATCGAAGCGACAACCGACTCGCCTTGGAGATGAGTGGCCAGCGTCAGCTTTCCCGTTCCCTTCATCGCCTGGACGGCATTGCTGATCAGATTGATGAACACCTGATCAATCTCCGATCGGCGGGCCCGGAGGGGCGGCAGTGGCTGAAACTGCGTCACGACCTCCACCTTCCCGAAATAGGGACCACGCCGCACCATCCTGACCGCCTCGGTCAGCCGTTCATTGAGATCAATCTCGATCTCCCCATCGCGAGAGGCCTCCCGGGCGTAACTGGCGAAATCACGCACGACCGCAGCGACGTGTTGAGTGTCGTCGATAATGTCCCTGGCAAACTCCTTGATTTTTTCCGGGTCTTCCTCTTCCAGAAGAATTTCCGCCATACCAAGGATTCCCTGGGCAGGGTTGTTGATCTCATGGGCCATGCCGGAGACCAGCGTGCCCAGGCTCGCCAACTTCTCGGTTTGCGCGAGCTGCTCCTGAAGCTGCTTTTCTTCGGTGATGTCCCAGATCACGACCCCGGTCTGCGGTCGCTCGCTTCCGCGGATGGCCACCGGAAAGAGCCGATACCGGTACACCCGCTTCTCGACTTCGAATTCGCGGTCCTGCTGCCAGTAGCCGCTTTCGGCCGCATGGGGCTTGAGCCTTTGCATCAACCGGCTGCGTCGGGCCTCCGCCATCGGCAGCACCTCGGATACCGAGAGGCCTACCAGCATGGCGCGCCCTTCTCCGAAGTATTGGCAGGCCAGAGCGTTGCTATAGACGACCCGCTCATCCTCATTCATAATGAGGATGGCGCCGGGCAGGCTGGCCAGAATCTTCTCGGTTTCGTCGTAGGCCTGCCGGAGCGCCTGTTCCGCTTTCTTGCGCTCTTCTTCGACGCCGATGGCCGACGCCAAGATCCCCATGAGTTTCTTGTCCGCTTCGCTCGGGATGAAGTCCCTTTGATAGAGGACACAGAGGGCGCCGACATAGCGGCCGTCACGCCTGACTGCCTGGCCGATATAGGTCTGCAGGTTGTAGGGGATGACGTTGGGATCCGTCTGAGCGTAGGGAGTCTCTTGGAGGTGGCGCATCAACAGCGGGCGGTTCCCCCCTTGCGTGATCACGTCACAGCAGATATGGCCGTTGGGCTTGTCCACCGGGTTGAAGCCTGGCGGCGTGTGCCATTGTCCGATCGAGTGGAGCAGCTCTCCGTCCAGATAACTGTAGAGCGCGCAGGCTCCGTCCAGCAGTTCGCCGCAGAGCCCGGTCAAGCGATTGATGTTCTCGTTGGCGTCCTTGCCGAAGCTCAACAAACACTCATTGATCTTGGCCAGTCGTTCCGCGTGACGTTTGCGTTCGACGAACTGGCCGATTTGGCTGCCGATGGCCGCCATCATGTCAATCTGCGCCTCATCCGGCGGGCGGGCTTCTCTGCTGAAAAACTCGAGGACTCCCAGAATTTCGTCCCCGAGCAGGATCGGAAATCCAACTGCCCCGTGTGCCCCTGCCCTCAGCGCAACGGCCCCACGAGGGAAATTGGTGTCCTCGTGTACGTTCGTGATCCAGGCGGGCTTGCCGCTCGTCCAGACCCGGCCTGGCAGACCATCGCCGGCCGAAAATGTGAGGTCTCGGCTGACCGACGCAAACTCGGCGAACTCTGCCGAGGCTCCGTACCAGCAGTCAACGCACCGCAACACATTGGCTTCTCGGTCCAGGTCCCACAACGCTCCGAAATTCCAGCCAAGGCTTTCACACACGGCTTGCAGGATCTTGGGTGTGGCCTCAAGCAGCGTGGCCGATTCTTCCAGGGATCGAGTCGTGGCGTACTGCGCGTGCAGACGCTGCTCCGCCCGCTTGCGGTCGGTGATGCACTGCAGCGAGCCGGCCATGCGCAGCAAGTTTCCTGCTTCGTCCCAAATCGCTTGACCTCGGGACCGGAACCAGCGGTCCTCTCCCTGTTTGGTGCGCAGCCGGTACTCCACATCGTAGGGCTCTTTGCATTCGATGTGGGCGGAGAGGGCCATGAAGACCCGGTCCATATCGTCTGGGTGCAGCAGTGCGATCAAGCTCCCCAGCACGTTCTCGAATTCCTGTTCCAGGAAGCCCAGCATCGCTTTGAATCGCGGGGAGTACCACACTGGGGTATGGGGAGAGGACCAGGGCTCGCCGGGCAGAGGCCGTCCATCCCACAGTCCGTCGCTGGAGCCCTGCACTGCTAATTCCAGGCGCTCCTCGCTTGCCCGTAGCTCCTGCTCCACTCTCTTGCGTTCGGTGATGTCTTCCGCGATCCCGGTGATGCGGTACACATGTCCTGACGCGTCGCGGATCGGAAAGGCTCGATCCCAAATCCAGCGGATCGAACCGTTCGGCCGCACGATCCGATACTCCTCGTCGTACGTTCCGGTGACCTGCTTGGTCAAAGCAGATTGGAGGACTCTGTCCCGGTCATCGGGATGAATGGCCTCAAGCCAGGACCGTGGCGAGGCGTACAGGCTTTCGCAGGTGCGGCCCCAGATGTCCTCGTAGCCGGGACTGATGTACATGATCCGGTTCT
>JBOHOI010000306.1:0-2990 GCA_050731155.1 Nitrospiraceae bacterium
TCAAGTTCTACGGGGGTATACTCGGAATGACGGTAGCGGGGAGCAGCCTGAACGTCGGGAGCGAGCAGGAATATCTGGACAGCCTGCCAGGGGCCAGGGCTCGCGTTACCGGCTTGAAGCCGCCTGTTGGCACGCCCGGCGTGGAGTTTCTGGAATACGAGTTACCTGCGGCCGGCCGGCCCATGCCAGCGGATGCGCGTCCGACCGATCTGCTGCACTGGCAGGTTACTCTGGTCGTCAACGATGTGGAGGAGGCGGCAGCTCTGTTGCGTGCCACGAACTACACGCTCGTATCGTCAGGAGTGGCCACGTTGCCGGACGGGAAGCTGGGATTTCAGAAAGGCCTGCTCGTCCGCGATCCGGATGGGCACGTCATGCAGTTGGTGAAGTAGCTAGGGAGTCCGCCCGTGATGGCGACGTCTCGACCAGTCTCCATCCCCGTCATTCTCGGGACCACGCGGCAAGGCCGCATGAGCGAGCACGTGGCCCGATTCATGCTGGGGGAGATCCCCAAGCGTGAGGGGGTTGAGACCGAGCTGATTGACATTCGCGCTCTGTCGCTCTCGACCACGGACGCGGGCGAAGCGATCAAGGACGCGCGGTTTGCTGCAGCGATGGACCGAGCGGATGCCATCGTGCTTGTTGTTCCAGAGTACAACCACGGCTACCCGGGCTTACTGAAACACGTGTTGGATACCTGTTTGAAGGAGTACATCCATAAAGCGGTCGGGATCTGCGGGGTCTCGGCGGGCGGGTTCGGCGGGACCCGTGTGATCCAGAACCTGCTGCCGGTCATGAGAGAGTTAGGGCTGGTGACCATCTTTTGGGACGGTAACTTTTCAACTGTTCAGAATATTTTCGATGGTTCTGGCAAACTCCTGGATCTGGCCTATCTGAAACGCACCGACAAATTCCTGAAAGAACTCATCTGGATGGCCAAGGTACTGAGATATGGGCGAGAGCAGGTGGCCTTGGAGTAAGAGGAAAATCCGAATGGCAAAACCTAACAAAATGATCTGCCCTTCTTGCAAGGTCGAGATGAATCACCACGCGGAGAAGCTTGATTATACGGCGGCCCTGGCTGAGCTCCATGCCGTGGACCCTGAGCTTGGGGCGATCCTCACGGAAGCCCACGCCTGTCCCAAGTGTGGGAAAACGGCGGATCGGAGGGCCTGAGACGCGATCCTCCATCTTCCTCCTCCGTGACCCTGACGGTCACGTCATGCAGATCACCGATTAGGCAAGCCCATACTTGACATCATCCTACCCCGCTGATACTACTCGCACGCAACCGGAATCTTGACCAAGCTCCGGCAAAAGAAGGAGGGCTGGATGAAGTGCGTGCGATTGGTTCTCGTGACGATTCTCATGTGCGTCAATGCCGTGGCTGTGGCAGAGGAATTACCTCGCGAAGCGACGCTGCCGCTGTCTCTGGCGAGTAAAGCTGCGGCTGCCGCCGTCGAAAAGTGTAAGCAGGATGGCTATCGCGTCAGCGCGTCAGTGGTGGACCGTGCTGGGGTGCTCAAAGTACTCATGCGGGGAGACGGAGCAGGTCCGCACACGACAGACAGCAGCAGCAAGAAGGCCTATACCGCGGCCAGCCTGCGGCGGCCAACCAGTGAACTGGCTGAGCTGATCAATAAGATGCCGACGCTCCAAGCGCTGCGGGACATGAACGACAGAATCCTCATCCTTGGCGGTGGCCTGCCGATTGAGATTGGAGGCGAGGTCGTCGGCGGGATCGGGGTTGGTGGCGCCCCTGGCGCTCATTTAGACGATGCGTGCGCCCAGGCCGGGCTGGACAGCATTGGAGCGGCACCCAAGGTCAAGGTGCCGGCAGGCAAGTGAGGCATCCGGCCTGCTGGTAATTCCAGCGATGGCTAAAACGTGTAGACGAGCAGACTCGTGAGCTGGAAGCGCATATAGACCCCGGCTATCTGGGTAAAGTCCGCCATACTTTTCAGGAGAAATCGTTGCGGCAATTGCGCCGTGTAGGAGGCATGCGCATCGCCTCCGATCCGAATTACGCCAGCCTTTTGGGTTTCATCAATGTACTGCACAGCCGGGCCCGCCGCGAAGTAAAACTCGTTCTTGTTCTCCGCCGTGTGCGTGAAGGAGACCCGCGGAATCTGGTTCAAGAAGACCTGCGGGCTGAAGTACCCACCGGGAAGTGGCTCGACCGCGCTCGGGCGGAAGCCGGACTGATCGGATCCGTAATGCGTGAGGTAGAGGAGATACTCGGCTGACACGTCCCAGGCCTCGCCACGCTGGAGCGGAAACGCCGTCTTGAGATCGAACCCCGCCTGCTCGTTCTTACTGAGGGATTCGGCAGACACCCAGCCGACGAACGGCGTCACCTCGACCTGTACTTGGTCCGAGCTGACGTTCACCGTCGTGTAGAACTGATGCGAGCGGGCGACGCCAAGTAGCTGGCCTGATGTTCGAGACCCGACGAACGCCGCGAACGAGTCGTACTTGAATTCCCGCTTGAACCCCGGGCGGATTGAGAAGGAACCGCTCTCGTGCATGTATTCGAATTTGAACGCAAGCCCATCTGCTTCTGTCACACCATGGTATTCCAAGATCCCGTTCAAACGGTTCGTCGGATTGAAGCGAACCTGGGTGCCGAGCGAAATATACCCGCCCAACGCGCCTTCTGATGAATCCCAGAAGCGCTCGACGCCGGCCTCCAGAGTGGACGTCGTAAATGGCGTGAGGTCCATTTTCCCGCGAGAGCCCAGGCGGAATCCGTACAGCTCAAAGGGCTTCTCAGGCTGGATGAGAAATCCCAGCGTTCCTTCCACCGTCGGTTCTCGTCCCCTCATCATCTCGGCTCGGAGCGTGGTCATATCGCCGGGTTCCCGCTTGGCGTGCTGCAGCGCCAGGTTGGTGTGATACAACGCCTGGTCGTTGTTTCCCAGCCATGCGTAGGCTTTGGCCAGCCCGCGGTGCGCCTCCACACTGCGCGGGTCCTTCGCGAGCACTTTTTC
>JBOHOI010000307.1:0-2965 GCA_050731155.1 Nitrospiraceae bacterium
GATCAGGAGGCGTGGGTCGGGGAGCTGGGTCTAACAATCCTGGAGGGGACGCGGCTCACATACGTGGGCCGGTACGATGCGGAGCGGGGGGTGTTTGTGGAACATCAGGCAGGCATCATTTATCAAACCTGCTGTTGGGCGCTGAACGTCATCTACACGCGCCGGAATACGGAAAGTGCCAGAGACCCCGACAGTGATATTCGAGTGAACTTTGAGCTCTTAACGGCTCCGTCACGCCGCTAGGGGAACGGTGACTGGTGGCTAGTGACTGGTGATGTGGTTGCTGAGGGCACTTACCAATGGCGATGCACTAAGGACCAAACATCAATGGTAAGTCCAACGATTTTTCGCACGTACGATATCCGGGGCATTGTGGGCCCGGACCTGAACGAGGAGGTGGCAAGGGCCGTCGGAAAGGCCTTTGGCACCGTGCTCAGAAGATGGGAGGAGGAACTTCCGAAGGGTCCCGTAGCCGTCGGCCGGGATGTCCGGCGAAGTTCTTCATCGCTGGCCCAGGCTCTCATCGAGGGGATGATCGCCACCGGACTGGATGTGATTGATCTTGGGATCGTTCCCACTCCCTTAGTCTACTTCTATCTCTGCGAGCATAAAGCTGCTGGCGGTGTCGTGATCACGGGTAGCCATAACCCTCCAGAATTTAATGGATTCAAAATCTGCAGGGGAGCGCTGACGCTGTACGGAGAGGAGATTCAGGATATCCGGAAGACGGTAGAGGAAGGTGCGTTCTACGAATCGGGAAAGCGAGGAAGACGCCGGAAGCGGCTCATCCTTCCATCGTACCTCAATTTTCTCAAAAGGCAGTTTCAACAGCTGCGGTCCCGGGGGGAAAGGAAGAGGCCTGTCAGGGTCGTCGTGGATGCCGGAAACGGCACAGCAGGTTTGGTCGCCCCGCGTCTCTTGCGGTCCCTAGGATGCGAAGTGGTCGAACTCTATTGTGAACCGGACGGCCAATTTCCGCACCACCATCCGGATCCAACAGTGCCCGCCAATCTTACCGATCTTCGTTCGGTGGTACTGGAAGTCCAGGCGGATCTCGGCGTGGCTTATGATGGGGATGCTGATCGGTTGGGTGTCGTCGACGAATGCGGGGACATAGTATGGGGGGATCGGTTATTGATCATGTATGCCCGGCGGGTCCTGAAAGAGAAGCCTGGGGCCACGTGTATCGGAGATGTCAAATGTTCCCAACTTTTCTTTGACGATGTCAGGATCCGAGGGGGAGTACCTCTGATGTGGCGGACCGGCCACTCCCTGATCAAGGCGAAGATGCGAGAGACAGGGGCGCTTCTGGCAGGTGAGATGAGCGGGCATTTTTTCTTTGCAGACCGATATTATGGTTTTGATGATGCCGTATATGCTACCTGTCGCCTCATCGAACTGCTGGATGCTGCCAGGCGGGAGAATCCGGAAGTGCGCTTTTCGCACCTGTTGAAGGATCTTCCGCCGTGGGTGGCGACGCCTGAGATCAGGGTCTTCTGCCCCGAAGACCATAAGCCTGTGATTGTACGTCGGCTTGCCGAAAGGATTTCCAACTCGCTGAGAAATGGCACCATGCCGTCGGAACTTCGGATGGAGGTGGAGAAAGTCATCACTCTAGACGGGCTCCGGCTGGCAGGCAAGAACGGGTGGGGATTGATCCGGGCGAGCAATACGGAGCCCGCTCTGATCCTGCGCTTCGAGGCTGGGAATGAGACGTTGATGAATAGTTATCGATCATTCATGGAAGGTTTTCTCACCGATGTGCTGACAGAGTACAGGGTTGAGTCAAGCGCGGCACCAAGAAGTCAGCAGTAATACCTCGTTGGAAACCGCTGACCGTCCCTGGGGGCGGTGGACTGTCTTAACCGAGGGCGGAGGGTATAAGGTAAAACTCATCGAAGTCTGGCCAGGCCATCGTCTCAGCCTGCAATTTCACCACCACCGGAGCGAGCACTGGGTTGTCGTTTCGGGCCGGGCCCGCGTTGTCATCGGGGACCGAACAGTGGAGGCCACACCCCTTGAATCGATGGTCATCCCCGTGGGTGCGGTGCATCGATTGGAAAACCCGGGTGCCGATCCGTTAGTAGTTGTCGAGGTTCAACAGGGCGAAATCCTGAGCGAGGAGGATATCGTGCGCCTGGAGGATGACTACCACCGAGCTGACGCTCGAGTGACCAGTGATGAGTGATTGGTGAGTGGTGACCACTGACCCCTTATTGCCGGTTGCGTAGGAATGAACCCTACAAACCCAACAAACGCAATGAACCACCATGTTTACGCTGTTATCATGGCCGGTGGCTCAGGGGAGCGGTTCTGGCCCTTGAGCACACCCGACTGTCCTAAGCAGTTTTTCCGTCTCCTGGGCGGAAAGACTCTCCTCAGGAGGACCGTCGAGAGGATCGAGCCTTTAATTCCCACCGACCGGCAGATCGTGGTGGCTGGCGAGGCGCAAGCCGACCGCATACATGAGGAGCTACCGGAGCTGCCGACGGCGAATCTCATTTGTGAGCCCGTGGCGAGAAACACGGCCGCGTGTATTGGCTTGGCCTCCGTCTTCCTTGAGCGTCGAGATCCGGATTCGATTACCGTGGTCCTCCCTGCCGATCACTACATCGAGGAGACCTCGGCGTTCCGAGACTCTCTCGAAAAGGCGGTCACGCTTGCCCAGGAGAGAAAGGGCACCGTTGTTATCGGGGTAAGGCCAGATCGCCCTGATACCGGTTACGGGTATATGCACATTGGGCCGGAGATGCTGCAGGATATCCATCCGGTCCTTCGATTTCGCGAAAAGCCCGACGCCGAGACGGCCAGGCGCTTTGTGGCGGCAGGGGACTACTATTGGAATACCGGGATCTTCATATGGCAGAATCGGACGCTTCAACAATTGCTCAAGAGCCATTTGCCTGCCCACTGGTCGGGACTCGAGCAGATTCGGTCCGCCCTTGGAACGCCTGCGTACACCAAT
>JBOHOI010000308.1:0-2963 GCA_050731155.1 Nitrospiraceae bacterium
GGGCGGGATTACCACAGGCCTTTGGTCGCGGAGGAGACGGGGAGAAAGATCAGCGCTCGTCCGATTAAATACCGAGCGGATTATACACGACTCCATTCAGAGAGGCCACTGGATGTTAATTCATCCCGTCCGTTAGACCCCACTCTGCCAAAGCCCGCTCGTTCAGGATTCGCAGAAACCGCGGGCGTAGCACTAGATCAAAGACCGCGTCTTTATCCGGAAAGAGGGCCAGGATGTGCTCGCGCGTGCGCTCGATCAACGCGAGGGCCTCCTGACGGCTGAGAGAGGCATAGCGAAGCCGGTAAGTCGTTAAGTCCACCAGCAGGCGGAGTTTCGTCATGCACAACTCCTCCTGCAGGATGTCCTCTCGGCTGGCCATATGATGCCACGTGCTCTAGGATGGACTGACCAGCGCGCCCATCCCGGTATCGGAGACGCCGGCCACGCATACTCGGCGTCCCTCAACCAGCAGACGGCCTTCGGCGTAGAGCTGGACCGCGCGGGGATAAATCCTGTGCTCCTGCTCTAGAATCCGCGCCGACAATGTCTCTGCGGTATCCTCTTCCAGAATCGGCACAGCCGCCTGGATGATGATGGGTCCTTCGTCCACCCCCTCGGTCACGAAATGGACCGTGCAGCCGGCGATCTTCACTCCCCAGTCCACCGCTTTCTTCTGCACGTCGAGGCCTGGGAACGCCGGCAGCAATGAAGGATGGATATTCATGATCCGGTTTTTGTATGCGCTGATCAGGACCGGCGTGACGATCCGCATGTACCCCGCCAGCAGCACCAGCTCAACATCATACTTTCTCAAGACTTCCAAGACTGCTCGGTCATAGGCCTCGCGACTGTCAGGCTGACCGGCATAGGGTTTAGGGTCCAAGAACACGTCCGTCAGATTGTGGCGGCGGGCGCGGTCGAGTGCCTGTGCGTCTCTTTTGTTGCTGAGCACAACGGTGATCCGAGCATCGAGCCTTCCGGCCTCAATGGCGTCAATGATCGCCTGAATGTTCGACCCACGCCCCGACGCCAGCGCGCCTACTCGCAGCTTTTCTTGGCGCAACTTGCCTGTCGGCCGTTCACGCGACATATTCGACCCGCCTCAGGTCCGCCCCGCCAGCGACAATCTCGCCGATCCTGTATCCGCGGTCTCCTAGCTCGGCAGCCCGCGCGATCAGTTTCTCGACGTGATCCGCCGATACCACCAGCGCCAGGCCAATACCCATGTTGAAGACCCGGTACAGCTCCTCCTCGTCCACCTTCCCCATTTTCCTGAGCACCTGAAAAATTGGTGGGACCGGCCAGGCACCGCGATGCACCCTGGCTCGACAGCCTTTCGGCAGAATGCGGGGGAGATTCTCGGTGATGCCTCCCCCGGTGATGTGCGCGATTCCCTTGATGGGATAGTACGCAGCTAACGCCAGGATCTGTTTCGCATAGATGCGCGTCGGAGTCAGCAGCACCTCTCCAAGCGGCTGATCGAGGTCAGCAATCCGGCTCTCTACGGTCAGGCCTCCGTCCTCCAAGAGCACTCGCCTTGCCAGCGAATAGCCGTTGCTGTGCAGACCAGTTGAGGCCAAGCCGACCAACACATCACCCTGGACGATACCCTTCCCGTCAATGATTTTGGACCGATCCACGACACCGACCGCAAAGCCCGCGAGGTCGTACTCACCTTCCGCATACATGGACGGCATCTCAGCAGTCTCACCGCCGATTAATGCGCAGCCTGCCTGCCGGCATCCCTCAACAATGCCGCCCACGATGGCTTGGGCCTTCTCCACAGCCAGCTTGCCTGTGGCCAGGTAATCCAAGAAGAACAGCGGCTCCGCCCCGCTGACCGCCACATCGTTGACGCACATCGCGACCAGATCGATCCCGACCGTGTCATGCCGGTCCATCAGAAAGGCGATCTTCAGCTTCGTCCCGACTCCGTCAGTGCCGGACACCAGCACCGGCTCCGCATAGCGGTCAGCCTGAAACCGGAACAGCCCGCCGAACCCGCCCAGATCGGTGAGCACTTCAGGCCGGAAGGTCGAGCGCACCAGCGGGGCGATCCGCCGCACGAATTCATTTCCAGCTTCAATATCAACGCCGGCTTGACGATAGGTAGTCATGTGCCAGGCATCTTACCGGAGCGTTGGGGGGAGGTCAACGCGGGGATTCGCGACTGAGTTCGACGAGAGTCTCCAGATGGGCGGTTTGGGGAAGCACGTCAAATGGCTGGATACGGGTGATCCGGTAGCCGTCACCGCACAACCGTCCAAGATCGCGAGCGAGGGTCGCAGGATCACAGGACAGATACAACAGCCGTCCCACGCTGATCCGCAACAGTCCCTGCAGGCACTCCTGGCTCGAGCCTGTCCGCGGGGGATCTACAATGACCACGTCATAGTCTCCAGCCTGAACGGTCTCCAGCATCGCCTCGGCTCGAAGCGGTCGGAACCGGCATCGGCCGATGTGGTTGGCTTTGGCCGCATGGCGCGCGTCGGCCAGCGCGTAGGGATTTGCTTCCACTTCGGTCACCAGCGCGCCGTGCCGCGCGAGCGGAAGGCCCAGGGTGCCGATGCCGGAATACAACTCCAGCACACGCAGCCCCTGGACAGGCGCAAGCCACTCGCCCACCATGTGGGAGAGAGTCTTGTTCAACCCCCAGTTGGCCTGTGCAAACGAGCGGTCGCTGATCTGAAAGAGCAGATCGTCCAACCGGTCGGCGATCCAGTCCTGTCTATTGATCCACCGTCCTCGCTTCTCGTCCGTCACCACCTGGCCAACCACGTCGGGGATATCCTGAAAGAGCCCGACCAGCTCCTGTGCCTGCTTCTGCTTAGCCTGCGAAGTCCGCCACCTTAGAAGCACCGAGCCGAAGGCCACGGATCGCCTGATCTCGACAGACTCCACCCGGAGCGGAGGTTTCTTCAGGTTGGCCAGCCGTTCATTCAGCGCAGCCGCTGTATCACGGG
>JBOHOI010000309.1:0-2955 GCA_050731155.1 Nitrospiraceae bacterium
TGGAGCGCGGCGACCGATGAGTGCGCTTTGAAGCATGTCCCTTAAGAAAACAACGGGGACATGCCTTTGAAGCGGCATGTCCCCGTCTGATCTCTCTTAACTCGGCTGGAAGGAGTGGGTGCGGAGGTTTACTTGTCACCTCTTCTCAGAGGGTGGCCTGGTTGATCCCCACCTAGAGCATCCAAACTTATCGCTTGCTTGATAGGGAACGGCCAGGCTGCCCTTCACTGCGCGCATCGAACGAGCACATTCCGATCGTGCGCGTTCTGCGAGCAAGAAGGGCGGTCTGGCTGCCCCTACCTCTTCTCCCTTCTGAGCGTGCGCACCCTGCGACCACAGGGGACTGACCAGGCCGCCCTCTCCATCCTTCGTCAGCCGAGGCCACCTTTTCTTAGACATTGAACCGGAAATAGACGACATCCCCTTCCTTGATCACATAGTCTCGGCCTTCGAGTCGGAAGAGGCCCTTTTCACGCACACCGGCGACAGTGCCGCAGGCGATCAGCTCATCATAGTGATACACTTCTGCCCTGATAAATCCCCGTTCCATGTCGGAGTGGATCTTGCCGGCCGCTTCCGCCGCCCTGGTCCCCTTGCGGAGCGGCCAGGCCCGCGCTTCCTCTTCCCCTGCCGTAAAGAACGTGATCAGTCCGAGCAAGTCATAGGCGGTTTTCGTCAGCCGGACCAGCCCCGACTCGGTGAGGCCGGCTTCCTTCATGAACTCCACACGATCCTCGGCGGGCAAGGTCGAGAGTTCCGCCTCCAACTGACCGTAGAGGATGGCAAGCCTGGCCCCTCTCTTGTTGGCCAACTCCTTGACCGGCCGCACTAGGGGATCGTCCTCAGCGGCTCCTTCAGCGGCGTTGGCGATAAACAGGACCGGCTTGGCCGACAACAACTGGCACTCGTTCAAGATCGCGCGCTCGTCCGCCGTGAACGGTTGATTGCCCAGCCATTCGCCTTTGTTCAGCAGCTCAACAAGCTTCTGCACGACCGCCAACTCCCTGGCAGCCTTGGCGTCGCCCGACTTGACCTTCTTTTCAACCCGCTGTCTCCGGCGATCCAGGGTCTCCACATCGGCGAGCATCAATTCGGTCTCGACCGTCTCGACGTCGTGCAGGGGATTCACACCGCCGCTCACATGCACCACATCAGGGTCCTGGAAACACCGGACGATATGCATTAAGGCATCCACTTCGCGAATCTGCGCCAGGAACTGGTTCCCCAATCCCTCCCCTTTGCTCGCCCCTTCAACCAGGCCGGCAATGTCTCGGACTTCCAACGTACTTGGCGTCATCTTTTTCGAGCGGAAGATTTCGACCAGCTTGTTGAGGCGCGGTTCAGGCATCGGGGCGATCCCGACATTGGTCTCCACGGTGGAGAAGGGATAATTGGCCGTCACGGCTCCCGTCCCCACCAGAGCGTTAAATACCGTGGTCTTTCCCACATTCGGCAGGCCGATCATGCCGCAGCAGAGTCCCATCCTGCTTCCCTACCCCTGTTCTCCGCTCTCCCGTTCGTCCTGTTCCTCTTGCGACCGCACATTAAACCGATTCATGGCGACCGTGACTCCTTCCGCTAGCAGGCATTCCAAAGCCACCACTGCCCGATCCAGACTCTCGTCGAGGAGGGGGAACTCTTCAGGTAAAAAGGGCGAGAGCACATACTCCGCGGCATCTTGGCCCGGCGCAGGGCGTCCGATGCCGATCTTAAGCCGAACGAACTCGTTGGTTTCGAGAGCGGTGAGAATCGAGAGGATTCCGTTGTGGCCGCCAGACCCGCCGTCGCGCTTGATCCGAAGACGTCCCAGCTCCAGATCCAGGTCGTCATGGATGACGACCAGGTCTTCGGGGGAAAGAGCCAGGTCCGCCAACAGAGCCTTGACCGCCGGACCAGTCTGGTTCATCCAGGTGAGAGATGCGGACAGCGCCACCTCGGCCGATCCGACGCGACCGCGTCCAGAGCGGGCACCCTGCCTCGGCCTGAGGTCTATCGACCATCGAGCCGCCGCTCGTTTCAGGACTTGAGCCCCGATATTGTGACGGCTGAAGGTGTAGCGCTCGTCAGGGTTGCCGAGTCCTACAATCAAGCGCAAGGTTATTTCTTCTTCTCCTCCTTGGCCTCCTTCTTTTCAGCCTTGGGTTCCTTGCTTTCTTTCTTCTCAGCCTTGGGTTCGGCAGCAGCCGCTCCCTTCTCAGCAACCACGGCTCCCTTCTCGGCCACTTCCTCGCCTTCTGTCGTTTCTTCCTTGCCCTTGCCGATGACCTCAGGCTCCTTGCCCGCTTCAGTGACTGCGCTGCTGGTCAGCAACGCCTCCAGCTTCGCCTCTGACATCGGCGCAGCCACGCTCACCACCATCTGGTCGCTCTCGTCCAAAAATTTGACTCCTTCTTTGGGCGTCAGTTCCCGGACGTGAATGCCCTGACCGATCTGCAGCGAGGACGCATCCACCTCGATAGAGTCCGGAATAGCCGCCGGCAGACACTCAACGTGCAATTCCCGTAGATTGTGGTGCAGCACCCCACCCTCTTTGACCCCTGCCGGCATTCCACCCACCAGACTCACCGGCACCTTGATCTGAATCGCCTTATTCATCGAGACTTCGAACAGATCCACATGGAGGATCTCTCCCGTCACTGGATCCACCTGATAGTCCCGAAAGAGCGCAGTCCGAGCCGCTTTCGATGCTGCACCCGCGATACTGAGAGAAATGAGCGCGGTGCTCCCTCCACGAGAATGCAGCACCTTGGTCACGGTCTCCGGATCCAGGATGAGCAGGAGACATTCTCCCTGCCCGTACAGAACAGCCGGGATCTTTCCGTTCCGTCTCAATTGGCGGGCTGCTCCTTTCCCCACCTGCTCTCGTACTTCAGCCGCCATGTCGTATCTCATGCTCTCCCCCTCTGACGTCGTCCTTGTGCGTGCGGTCTACGCGCGATACGCTCCACCCCGGCC
>JBOHOI010000310.1:0-2946 GCA_050731155.1 Nitrospiraceae bacterium
TCGGACGGCCCGGAACACGCGTGTCGGGTCCTCCACGAAGCTCAGGCTATGTAGCACCCGGATCGTTTTCTCCTTCAGATCTCGCTGACCTCCATAGAAGTCGATGAGCTCCCCGAAGTGGCTCGCGTTGAGACGGATGGCTAGCGTATTGATCGTGAAGTCCCGGCGATAGAGATCTTTTCTGATCGAACTTCGTTCAACGGTGGGCAGGGCAGCCGGGTACTCATAGTATTCGGTTCGGGCGGTAGCAACGTCCAACTTGAAACCGTCCGGGAAGACAATGACGGCCGTCCCGAAGCGATCATGGATTTTCAGCTCGGCCTTCGCTGCTCGGGCCAGTGCTTGGGCATAGGCGATACCGTCTCCTTCGATGACAAGATCCAGATCCAAGTTGGGTCGTCCCAGGAGCAGATCGCGCACAAAGCCACCGACCACAAAAGCCGATACCGAGGTCTGTTCGGCCAGCTCTCCTGCCTGTTCCAGAACCTGGAAAACCCGGCTCGGGAGACGATCCCGCAACATCGGTGGGCAGCGCTGAACAGACGACATGCTGCGCACAGTGACACCTCTGGGATTCGACCGTTTAGTAGCAGGAACCACTGCGCTTACTTTCAACAAAAAGATGTCTGCGTAGCCCGGTCGCTGTCGAGGCAAGCGCTCACTGGCTCTGTTCCCTGGGAACATCTCGCGCGCAGCGGAAACCCAACCAGTTCATCTTGGTGTTCGGGTCGGCCCCGTTGCGCTGGGCGGGCCGGACGCTCGGCGTGCTGTCGATCCATCCACCGCCGCGAAAGGCTTTCTGCGTCCCCCGCTCCGGCCCCTTGGGATTCCGGTTCGGCGCCGTCTTATAATAGTTCGGGTCGTACCAGTCGGCCGTCCATTCCGCCACATTGCCGGCCATCTGAAAGATCCCGTAGGGGCTGACCGCGTTCTCGTACTTGTCGACGGAGATGATCGGCGGATAGAGCAGCAGTCGCTCCGGCCGGTCACGGACCGGCCCGGACAATCCGGTGCGGCCGAAGTTCGCCCGCGACAGTCCTGCCGGTTGGTTGCCCCAGGGATAGATGCGCCCGTCCTCGCCTCTCGCCGCCTTCTCCCACTCCGCCGAGGTCGGCAAGCGCTTCCCCGCCCACTTGCAGTAGGCGTCAGCATCATACCAGGAGACATGCATCACCGGGTGCAACGCCATTGCTTCCTGGAAATTGCCTCCTTCATATCGCCAATCCAACAACGGAGGGCGGTCGGTCGCTAGCACGAATTTGAGGAACTGCACGGTCGTGACTTCAAACTTGTCAATCTCGAAGGCGTCGAGAGAGACCTTGCGCTGCGGGAACTCCGGCAGGTAGGCATTCTTATCCACCTTTTTGTCGCTACCCATGATGAACCAGCCGGCCGGGATGAGGACCATCTCGTCCCTGGTCGGAAGCTTGGCCCGCTCCGCCGCAATTTTCTTTCCTTCCGGCGTCCACTCGGGCGTGATATCCGCGACATCCGACGCGTCGGCAACCCTGGCAAAGCCAACCAGCGCAACGACCGCAATAGTCTTGACAAGCTTTCCAGACACCTAAAGCTTCCTCGACTCTCCCTGCGTTCCTACATCGCCTGATCGGGCTTGCCGGTCTTGTTCTGATCAAATTCTTCCAATGGCTGGAAGTTGAGCGGCAGTTGGAACAGGAAATCTGACACAGGTCGTAGCTTCACATGCCGATACTCCACGATCCAACTGCCATCCTTCTTGGCCAGTTTCAGCGGGAAGCGAATATCGGTCGCCAACCACTGAAAGTAGTGGTCGGTCCGGTCATCCCTTCGCACCGTCACCTCGTATAACGTCGTAGGATGCCCGTCGAGCGTTTCGGTCCCGATCTCCTCACGCGCCACCTCGCCCTCCAACCGCTCCGTCACCTTCGGGGCCTGTTCAGGATCGTAGGGGATGGTCTTGAAGTGTCTCATCCGGGAGAGCAGCAGCCACGTGACCTGCTTGTCCTTCCGCACGATGGTCACGTTGACCGGGCCCAGATCATGGTGTTCCAGTCGCCACATCTCATCCCGGTAATAAATATTGGTTTTGCGGCTTTTCCCATTGATCCGCGTGATCTGGTCCGCGGAAAACTCGAGGGCCCAGGCATCAGACAGGCTCGCCAGCCAGACCGCACAGGCGATGATCGTCGCCAGTCGTCCCATCGTGAGGCGAGAGTCTAGCATAGACCAATTACAGTTTTCCCCCTCTCAAATTAAAGGATAGCCTTTGACAGGCCTCAAGAATCCTGTAATATCCGAGTTCTGACACAGGGCTCCTGAGCAAGGCGATCCTCCATGATCAAGATCCTGCTGGTCGAAGACAATCCGGCTGACGCCCGTCTGACGAGGGAAATGCTGGCCGAGCAAAGCGACCGGTTTGATCTGGTTCACGTTGATCGGCTGAGCGAGGCGCTTCGGCGCCTCAGGCGGGAAACCTTTCACCTGGTCCTCCTGGACCTCTCGCTGTCTGATGCGCACGGCCTGGATACGCTCCGCCAATTCCAAGCGAAGAGCCCCGGCCTGCCGATTTTGGTGCTAAGCGGGCTGAACGACGAGGGGCTCGCCCTCCAGGCTGTGCAGAATGGAGCGCAGGACTACCTGGTCAAAGGCCAGGCGAATGGGGATCTCCTCGCGCGCGCCATCCGCTACGCCATTGAACGCAAACGGGCGGAAGAACGCCTGACCTATTTAGCCCAATACGATCACTTGACCGGCCTGGCGAATCGCACCCTCCTGCGTGACCGCTTGGTTCTTGCCTTGGCCCGGAGTAAGCGCAAGGACCAACCGATTGGACTCATGTTCTTAGATCTGGATCGCTTCAAGGCGATCAACGATACCCTAGGCCACGACATTGGCGATCAGCTCCTCAAAGCCGTGGCGGACCGGCTGAAGAGTTGCGTCCGGCAGGTGGATACCGTCGCCCGCATG
>JBOHOI010000311.1:0-2944 GCA_050731155.1 Nitrospiraceae bacterium
GCGGAGCAGATGGTGGAAGGCGCGCACGACCGGCTGCGGCTGTGGACTCTCACCGACGGCCAGATCAACGAGTTGGCCCGGCGAGGCAAGGCTCAAACGTATGTCACGATCTACTCGCCGATAAGAGGGTATGTGATCGACAAGAAAGTGTTTAAGGGGAGGTTTGTGGAGCCGGAAATGACGCTCTACACGATCGCGGATCTGTCCACGGTTTGGGTCAACGCCGAGATCTACGAGTATGAGGTGCCCTTCGTCAAACTCGGACAGCCCGCGACGGTGACATTCGCCTCCTATCCCGGGGAACAGTTCCACGGTCAAGTGTCGTACATCTATCCGTACCTGAACAAGGAGGCCAGGACCGTCAAGGTTCGCTTAGAACTGCCGAACCCCGACGTGCGGATCAAGCCGGAGATGTACGGGGATGTCCTGATCAACGCGAATCGGGGGATCACCCTCGCTCTTCCAGAACAGGCCGTGCTCGATTCCGGTAGGCGCACACTTGTCTTCGTCGTGCGCGGAGAGGGATTGTTTGAACCGAGAACGGTCAAGCTGGGCCCCCAAATTGGGTCTTACTACGAAGTCCGGGAGGGGATCGCGGAAGGGGAGCGCGTGGTGACCTCCGGTAATTTCCTGATCGACTCGGAAAGCAAGCTGATGGCCGCGACGAACATGATGGGTGCCCTCGGCATGGGCGGCATCAGGATGGAACAGGCCCAGATGGGCAAGATGGACATGGGGGGCATGCAGACGGGTGAAAGCCCGGGACAGGAGGCAAAGCCCGCGATCGCGTCCAAGCTGGAAAAGAAGGTGGGAACGCTCACGCTGGTGCTCTCAACGGAGCCTACACCGCCGCGTATCGGGGAGAACCGGATTCGAGTGACAGTGTCGGACGAGACCGGCAAGCAGGTGTCAACTGCCAGAGTGTTGCTCACATACTCCATGCCCATGCCTGGTATGCTTCCGGCGACGATTCCGATGGAGGGTGGGAAAGATGGTATGTACGAAGCCAAGGCGAACTTGGGCATGGGGGGGCAGTGGGACCTCACAGTAACGGTCCAGCGCGCCGGTCGGCCCGAAGTCAAGGGCACGTTTTCGGTGACGGTCGGCGGGGGTGGTATGTCCGGCATGCCGGGGATGTAAAAGCATTGGCTCTATTGAGATGGTCGCATGATCGAAAAAGTCATTGAGTGGAGCGCCCGGAATGCCTTTCTGGTCTTCCTGGCGACGCTCTTTCTGATGGGCTGGGGGCTTTGGGCTGTCTACCATACCCCTTTGGATGCAATCCCGGACCTCTCGGATGTCCAGGTAATTGTATTCACCGAGTGGCCAGGGCGAAGCCCTGACCTGGTCGAAGATCAGATCACGTACCCAATCGTCACTTCGATGTTGGGCGCGCCTCGCATCAAATCGGTCCGCGGGCAGTCCTTCCTGGGACTCTCGTTCGTCTACATCATTTTCCAGGATGGCACCGACATCTACTGGGCCCGGAGCCGGGTGGTGGAGTACATGCAAGGAGTGGCCGGCAAGCTGCCTGAGGGAGTGAGTCCGAGACTGGGCCCGGACGCAACCGGCGTCGGCTGGGTCTTCCAGTATGCGCTGGTGGACGAGTCCGGCCGGCACGATCTCGCGGACTTGCGCAGCTTCCAGGACTGGTATCTTCGCTATTGGATCCAAAGCGTGCCAGGAGTGGCCGAGGTGGCGCCCATTGGAGGCTTCGTCAAGCAGTACCAGGTGCAGGTGGATCCGAACAAGCTGCTGGGGTATCGCATTCCGCTCAAGACGGTCATCGAGGCCATTCGGCGCAGCAACAACGACGTCGGTGGACGAGTGATCGAAGCGAGTGAGCGGGAATACATGGTGCGGGGACGCGGCTACATCCGTTCCCTGGACGACATCCGACACATTCCGCTGGGCACCGATCGACAGGGCACCCCAATCACGGTGCGGGATGTAGCGCACATCACGATCGGGCCGGACATGCGCCGCGGTGTGGCCGAACTGGACGGCAAGGGTGAAGTCGTGGGCGGCATCGTGGTCATGCGGTACGGTGAGAATGCGCTCGCGGTGATCGACCGTGTGAAGGAGAAACTGAAAGAGATCACGCCCTCCCTTCCGAAGGGGATTCGCATGGTCACAGTCTACGATCGCTCCGATCTGATCCTCCGGGCCATTGCTACCCTGAAAGAAAAGCTGATCGAAATCAGCCTCGTTGTGAGTGTCATCAGCCTGGTGTTTCTGTTTCATCTTCCCTCCGCTCTGGTCGCGATCCTGACGCTGCCGGTCGCGATCCTGCTCTCGTTTCTCGCGATGTACTATCTGGGCATCACCTCGAACATCATGTCCTTGGCCGGCGTTGCCATCGCCATCGGGGCCATGGTGGATGCGGTCATCGTCATGATCGAGAACGCCCATAAGCGCTTGGAACAGTGGGACCGCGCCGGACGTCCCGGCTCTCGAACCGCCGTGATCGTCCGCGCCGCCCAAGAGGTCGGAAAGCCGCTCTTCTTTTCGCTGCTGATCATTACGATCTCATTCCTGCCGGTCTTCACGCTCGAAGCCCAGGAAGGGCGCCTGTTCAAGCCCCTGGCCTTCACCAAGACCTCAGCGATGTTGTTCGCGGCTGTGGTTTCGATCACCCTGGCACCGCTCTTGATGGTCTGGCTGATCAAGGGAAGGATTCCCACGGAGGAGAGCAATCCCCTCAACAGGATGTTGATTTGGCTCTACCGGCCAGTGGTGTCCGGCGCGCTCCGCGCACGCTGGCTGGTTGTGATCCTGGTAGTAATGGCAGTAGGAATAACCATGCCGTTATATGCAAGGCTCGGGTCAGAGTTCATGCCGCCGCTCAACGAAGGGACGATTCTGTACATGCCGACCGCCTTGCCCGGTATCACGGTCACCCAGGCGAGCATGCTGCTGCATCGGCAAGACCAGTTACTCAAGC
>JBOHOI010000312.1:0-2943 GCA_050731155.1 Nitrospiraceae bacterium
CTCCTCAGCCACCCGGTTAGGATGCAGCGGTCGAGCGGCGTGCATGGCCATGGGGCTCAAGCTTGACGAGGCGCGCGACGGCTCCACTCCGCCAATGCGTTGGCCGATGGCTAAGGACATAAGATTCCAGGGAAACGAAATGCCGGTTCCTGACTTCAACATTCATCGTGTGATGCTGACCAGAGCCCGAAGTTTCATCCATCCGTGGGGAGAATCCGTTCGTCATTTGGACCGAACAGGTCCGGTGTTGCAACAGGCCGGGGCGCGAAGCCCCCAGTCGAGCGCAGCGCCTCGGCCTGTTGCGTAACAGAGGCGGTGCGAGCTGCGTAAGCGATCGGCGTCAGATTGCCGAGCGAGCTGTGCGGACGTTCGGTGTTGTAGTCGAGCCGCCACTCTTCGAGCTCGATCCGCGCATGGCGGAGTGAGGTGAACAGCGTCTCGTTCAGGAACTCGTCTCGCAGACGACCATTGAAGCTCTCGACAAAAGCGTTCTGCTGCGGCTTCCCCGGGTCGATGTAGTGCCAGTCAAGGCGAAGGCTGTGTGCCCAGTGCAGCATCGCCAAGCCGGTGAACTCCGGACCGTTGTCGGAGACGCATTGGCGCGGCAGGCCGCGCCTGGCTGCCACAGCCTCCAGCTCGCGAATCACGCGGACACCAGGAAGCGAGGTATCCGGTACCAGGCACAGGCTCTCCCGAGTGTAGTCGTCGACGACCGACAGGATGCGGAACCTCCGGCCATCGACCAGGGCGTCATGCACGAAGTCCATCGACCAGCGTTGGTTGGGGCCATGAGGCAGAGCCAGGGGCACGCGTATTGGCGCAGCTCGCTTGCGTCCGATGCGGCGGCGAACCTGCAAGCGCTCCTCGGTGTACAGCCGCCGCAGCTTCTTGTGGTTCAGCCGCACACCCTCGCGGGACAGCAGGACGTGCAAACGTCGCCAACCGAAGCGCCGACGTACTGCCGCCAGCTCCCGCAGCCGTGAGCGCACCGCACCATCATCCGGCCGACGGCTCCGATAGCGAATCGAGGTCCGGTCAACATCGATCGCGCGACACGCCCGCCGCTGGCTCACCCCGTGCACCCTGCACAGATGAGCCACGGCCTCCCGCCGAGCGGCAGGCGTCACCATTTTTTTGTCGCGATGTCCTTCAGCATCGCGTTGTCCAGCATCGTCTCCGCCAGCAACTTCTTCAGCCGACGGTTCTCGTCCTCGAGCGACCGCAGGCGCTTGGCCTCCGATACTTCCAGCCCGCCGTACTTGGCCTTCCACTTGTAGAAGGTTGCGCTGCTGATCCCGTGCTTGCGGCACACCTCCGATGTCGCTGCACCGGCCTCATGCTCCCGCAGGATCCCAATGATCTGCTCTTCCGTGAACCGAGCCCTCTTCATCTGCCGTCTCCCCCGAGACGGACTCTACCTCAAACCGGAGGACTTTTCGGGGCTCAGGTCAACTGAACTGCCGGCTCACGAGATAGAGGGAGGATCTACAAATTTAAACGAATGGAATTTTCAGTAAGGGAGTGCTCTGCTCTTAACCTATTGAAATTGTTACCTTATTTTGCGTGGGGTGCATTCTTTGGACATCAAAAAGCAAACCCGGAGGCTAATTTGCTTAGTCAAATCAACTACTTACATGAACATATCCAACAGTGGGCAAATCAGGGAAGCCGCAGCATCAAGCGCAGACCTCTGGCCGACAAGCTCAGGCCCTGAAATGAAGTCCTCCGCAGGACTACACAATCAACGGCTTACTGCGGGCCTTCGTTGAGTGAGCACAGCTGTCCAGTCGTCATAGCCTTCGAACACGCCGGCCGTATCCAACATCTGCTGCACCAGTGCTGCTTTTTTCGACGGATTCTTTCGGGCATCGAAAAGTAGCCCAAGTAGTTGCAGTCCAGTGATGGCGCAGAGGCCATTACGTTTGCAAATGTCGATCGTTTGACCAGGCCAGGAGTTGCCCGTCCGTGCCGAAGGCACCTCATCGCGGAAAGTATTGACGATCAGTAGGCCCTTCGGCTCAGCTCCGCCCTTCTCCATCGCAACTTCCTGCACCCAAATAACGAGCGAGCGCGCATGATCCTCTGCCGCTCCGCGCTTAACACCCTGGACCTCGATCGCGAGCGGCCTGCCGTTCCATACGGCCGTCCAGTCTGCGCGCTTCTTCTTCCCTGGCTCGACCTTCATGCCGAGCTCGGTAAGTACATCCCCGACGACCTTCTCGAGCGCACTATCTCTGCCGCTCATCAGCATTTTCAATCGTTGTAGGTCGGCAAGATTTTTCTGCTCGATCTTCTGTCTTTTATACAGCGTCTTTAAGTCGGCGGCTGTCTTGTCGATTGCCGTCATCAAGTCAGCTTCAGTGGGCAGTAAGAAGCCGTTAGTCCAATCTGGAGAGGACAATACCGAGCCCGTTCCCTTGCTTCGCAAATAGGTTTCGCGGATAGCCTCTATTACTATGAGAGCCGTGTTCGGGTCGTCTTCGATGGGTGTCGGCACAACTAGAAGATGACCACCGGACGGCGTCACATAGTAGCCGGCAACATACTGTTCTGGATGGCCTTTAACGTGCGCTATCGGCTTCAGCTGACCACCGCTGAAATAGACCCTGTATTCCCAAGAACCTTCGGTCGCCAAGCCAAGGGCCTTAAAGGTGTCGTCGGCGGTCCACTCGATATTGTGACCTTCTCCAGCTATGCACTCAGCACCGTAGTAAGGCAGTGCTGAAGTCATGTCGTGAAACTCTCGACCACCCTCCGCGAACGCCAAGCGCAACACAGGCAGTCGTCTGCCGAAAACAACGCAGAAGCCACCATCGTCGACAAACGCCTTCATGCGCTTCGTCACATTGGCATAACGTTCCAGATAGGACCTGCCGTCCTGAACATTCATTGTCAGCTCGTTGTTACCCGAGTAGCGGGTTCCATAGTCATAACCTTGTGCAC
>JBOHOI010000313.1:0-2939 GCA_050731155.1 Nitrospiraceae bacterium
GGAACAGACCCGGCGCCAGACATCCGAGCCCGACCAGCAGAGCGACCACCCACATGGAGCGACGGGTTACGGTGACGGCTTGGCTTCGGCCAAGCGTTTGTCAAAGAGGGCGCGAAGGCCAATGACGGCCTGATGATCGGCGGCCAACACGCCGGCGTCGATCAGCACCGCCAAGCGAGGCGCAGGATCGAGCCTGACGAGCGCCGCTCGCTCGAGCTGCACGGTGTCGAGGACCTGGTGGTAGGTACCCAGCCACGCCTCGGTGATGGCGCGGAGGCCGGCATCGGACGGTTTCATGCGCCCGAGCTTGACCTGTTGAAGGAGCTTGACGATGGGATCTGACTGCGAGAGCGTGCTGATGGCCTGGTCGAGGGTCATGACACTTTGAACGACGAACTCTCCACGTCAGTTCATTGAGCAGGAACCGGGACCGCGGGGATCGCCGCAGGTATTGCAGGGTCCGGGCCCACTGGATGTGGCCCAGTCGGCGGTGGCCCCGACCCCGAACGGAGAGAACTGCTTTTGCAGTTTGGTAGCCTTACAGGTGGGACAGGCAGGGATGGTTGAGACTTGCACAAGCAGTTCAAACCGATGGTGACATTCCTGACAGATGTATTCGAAGATGGGCATGGTGCTACTCCCCTGTTGAGCGTGCCGGATGCTAATCCGGATGCTATTATAGGTGTTCACGCCGCCTCTCGCAACGGAGGGCCGGCACCCCAAGGAGGAGTCCATGTTCCAGGAAGAGAAGGAGTTCAATCTGCGATTCAGTTTAGAGGCGAATTTCCCGGATGACTATGAGGGCGAAGACGATGATTACGGATGGGTGGAAGGGTGGGAAACCCGGGTCAAGCCTGAGCTTTTAAAGATGGTTTTTGAGTTTCTGCGGCGTTATCCGGCCTGGACCGTGCATGTCCGCAATCGCGGACTGTCTCCGAACGATGAAATTGAGATCGCCATGGTCAAAGACTTCAGGAACGGCCCGCCCGTTTCACATTAGTGAGCTGGCGCCGATTCCCGCGCGATGTGACCAGGAACGCTGAGAGTAAACAAAGAGATATCAATCGGTTCCGGGCCTATGCCGCAAGGTCATGGCCGTGGGGCTCTACTTGAGGAGTGACGCCATGTCGTCGCCACAAACTTCCTTCCTCAAACCACGGGCCGCTCATCTGCCCCGCTCCTGTGTAAGCCTCGCCGGAGAGGTCCCTAGGTCCGGCTACACGATGCTATTGACAAATCTGGGGATTCGTCTCATTATACGACCCCCGCCTGGGCGCCCCGAACGATAGAAACGGTTGAGGGCGAGGAGATCCGCGGGGGGAAAGCTCGGGCACTCTACCTCAGAGGTTGTTGCGAGGAGCGTGACGATGCGGCATCGAGAAAACTCGGAGATTCCGATGCCTTCTGCTGCGGTCCGCATGCGCGGAAGACCCCAGAGCACCCATCCGGAGAAGGCCCCACCCCAACGACCCCCGCTGGCTCCCCACCGGAGAAGTGAGCGGGAGAGCCTCAGCATTCCCTTCCGCCTGCGCATGTACGAGAAAGAGGTGTGCGGCTCCACGCAGGATCTTAGCCCCCACGGCCTGCGACTCATGAGCGACACCGCCCTTCGCGCCGGCACCCCCCTCGCTCTTCAATGCAATTTTGCGGGGATCTGTTATCTCAACCTTGCAGCGCAGGTGGTGTTTTGCAAGCCAGGCAAACTGGGAACTTCTCCCAACCATGCGATTGGCATCAAGTTTGCCGCCATGCGGGAGTGGGAAGAGAACATCCTGGCCTCCGCGCTTCAGGCGCTCAAACAGGACCCTGCCACACAGGGTCAATCGCTGCTGACGATCCTGGTTTCAAAGGACACACTGGCTCAAGAGGCCGCGAATCTTTCCCCAACGGCTTCTAATTCCAACATGTCCGTGGGTAGAAAGGGCTTGAAGGGACAGCGGAACTTCACCCTGGACCCACCTTGGATCGTGGACCTCAAACGCCAGATCGAACCGTATCGGAAGGCGATTCTGGAATGCCGGCTGGTCCAGCAAGCTTCAGCCGGGACTCTTTCCTTACCGCAGATGAGGGCCTGGATAATTCAGCTCTATCCATTTATAGAAACCTTTCCCAAATGGATTGCGCTAAATATAGCGAAGACCCGTGACTCTGTCTCCCGTGGTTACATGATTGATAACGTACGGATGGAGAAGCGGCATGCCGAGATGTGGGTCTATATGGCTCAAGGTTTCGGCATCAATCCGGAGGAACTGAACACGGTTGAGCCTCTTCCCGAGGTCGATTCGCTCACCCATTGGCTGTGGTCCATTAACACCCAGGGGACCTTGGCCGAAGCGGTTGGAGCGACCAATTATGCCATTGAAGGGGTGACACACGATATCGCGAAATTAATGCTCAAGGGCTTTCCCTATTATAACGGGGTAGAGGAAGTCCATCTCGATAAGAAGTCATACTGGTGGGCGGAAGCACACGCCCGTTACGATGATCTACATCCCATACAGGCCCTCGAAATCATGAAACTGTATACCACAACGAAGGATCTCGAAGAAAAAGTGACGTTTGCCACCCGCAGAAGCCTCGAATATCTGTTGATGGCTGCGCAGGCGTGTTATACCCACTTTCAGCCTGAAACAGTCAAAAAACAGGAAGTGACGTCGCCAAGGTAATGGGGTTACGTTGATAAATTTCTGATCAATTCTGGCGATGCCACACGCGACACTAGCACCTCGTGCCGCCACCTACAGCGCCAGCCAACTTGGCTCAGACTCTCCTTATTCTCATTTCAGCTTCAGCGTGCTTTTCCCTATTTCCGAAAACCCACCTGTCCTATGGGCGATAGGTCGCCAGGAGTCCTCCCTCTTCCATGAGGAGGATCAGCTGCTTGGCTCTTAAGCTGGAAATCACATGACCCACTTTGCGCTCTCCGGGTTGTTGACAGG
>JBOHOI010000314.1:0-2935 GCA_050731155.1 Nitrospiraceae bacterium
TGGCATGGGCGCTGGAGGAGCAGGCGGTGGAGATGGTTAAGTTCGGGCCCTTGGCCCCATGCGCCACGGCCACGATGCCGGACGCCGAATTCAGCGTGATCACGGGAATGAAATTGGGATGGACGCGGTGCGGTTTCTGATTCCGGTACAGGGTGGTGATCTCTCGTTCGCCCATCACCATCCCGCCCATGCAGGCCCCGACGATCACGCCGACTCGGTGCGGGGTCTCCTCCTCCATGCGAAGCCCGGAATCTGCCAGCGCCTCCTTCACCGCCGTCAGGGCGAACTGTGCGTACCGGTCGACCCGATCGGCGTGGACCGCCTCCAGATACTGGGATGGGTTGAAGTCCGCCACCTGGCCGGCGATCCGGGACCGATAGGTCTCCATCGGAAAGGGATCGAATGATCGAATGGCGGTGATGCCAGAGCGCCCTTCCAGGGCAGCTTTCCAAAACTGCCCGATTCCGATTCCGATCGGAGAGACGATGCCCAGACCCGTGATGACGACCCTGTTCTTCATCCGTCCATCCGCGTGGCGCACAGACTTGAGGAAGGTCTTCTTGT
Source organism: Nitrospiraceae bacterium (assembly GCA_050731155.1). Lineage (GTDB taxonomy): Bacteria > Nitrospirota > Nitrospiria > Nitrospirales > Nitrospiraceae > NS-7. Next base: position 565 of record JBOHOI010000314.1, read on the forward strand.
ACCCCAAGCCCCGCCCTCAGTCAACCTATTGTCTGACCTTGAGAAACAGATAGGACCCGAACGAGAGAAACAACAGATTGGCGAACCACCCCGCCATGACCGGCGCCAGCACCCCGCTCCGGCCGAGCGCGATGGCGACGGAGTGGGTCGTCCAGTAGAGAAACCCGATCATGAGGGCCTGGCCGATTCCGATGGCCATCCCTCGGCCGCGAACCCCGCTCCCTCTCAGGCTCAGCGCGATCCCGACCACGGTCATCACCACGCTGACGAACGGGAATGCGACACGCCCGTAATAGTCCGTCAGGAAACGAGCGAAGTTGTAGCCGTCCTTGCGTAAGCGTTCCACGTAGGATCGGATCTCCATGAGCGTCATCTCGTCCGATTCAGCCGAGAGCCAGGAATTGAAATCCTCGGGGCTGTGGGAGAGCGCGATCGGCCTGCTCTCGAACTCCTCCACGAGGAGGCCTCCGTTCGGGAGGAAGCTTCGACGCACACCCTGATGCAGGACCCAACCCCGAGGCGTATAGCGGGCCTCCCTGGCCTCCGTGATTTCGGCGAGGGTGAAGGCCGTGCCGAGCTGATAGAGGCTGATGCCTCTCAGCGTGGCTCCCCCCGGGTCCACGACCTCGATGTTCATGAGGGTATGGTCGCCGACCTGAATCCAGTCACGGTCGGCCTTGAAGGTGGCGGGACTGCCTTTTTTTTCGATCAGCGTGGTCTTGACGTACTCAGCCTGGGCCGTGGACAGCGGAATGACCACGGCGCTGAGACTGAACAGCACGATGGCGACCGCGAGCGAGAAGCACAGGAACGGCGCGGAGATCCGGTACAGGCTCATTCCGCAACTCCGCATGGCAGTGATCTCGAGAGTTTTCGAGAGGATGCCCAACGTCAGGAGCGTGGCCATCAGGATCGCCAGCGGCGCGATCTGAAACGAGATGCCGGGAGTCCTGAGCAGGAAGTAGCCGAGGACGGCCGACACGTCGGCGTCATACCGAATGAACTTGCGGACTTTTTCGAAGAAATCGACCACCAGGTAGATGGTCATGAGACCGGCGAAGCACATCGTAAACACCTTGACGTACTCGCGGAGAATGTAGCGGAACAGGATGGTCATGCTTAGCTCATTCACGCGGGCCGGCGTTCGACCGACCCATATTCGCTAACCCCCCATACCGGCAACGAGGTTGCAGGCCGCACTAAGGTCGAAGCCCATTCATCCCATCGTTATCGCCGGCTGACCCGGTGGAACAACGCGACCGTGAGCGCCAGAAACAACGCATTCGGCAACCAGGCCCCGGCGAAGGGGGGAAGCACGCGCGTCGTCACGAAGAACTCGCAGACGACGTTCAGCACGTAGTAGACGATGATGATCATGACTCCCACGGCGAACCCCCCGACGCGACCTGACCGTTTGGACACAATGCCCACGGGAACGCCCAGCATCCCCAGGATCAGCGCGGCAGCAGGAAAAGCCAGGTCCTTGTAATGCTCCATCAATCGCCGCAGCGCGGCCGTGTCCTGCCAATTCGAGCGATCGAGACGCTCGAGCACGGAGGAGAGCGACGGACGAACATCGAGGGAGGCGTATTGGGTCTGGTCGAGCGGGATCGGGAGATGATAGGCGGAGAACGCCACTTGCTGGTACTGCTCCACCTCGTGGGGCTTGGTGTGGATGCTTCCGTTGAACAGCTCGATCCAGACCTGATTGTTGCCGGGATCGCTCCGCATCGAGTACCGAGCGCCGGTGATAATTCGAGCCTCGGCCTCATTGCGTTCGTCGGAAATGAAGATGCTCCCGACGTCGTCGCCTTTCCGGCTGTCCGACGCGTAAATCACCATGCGTGGCACCGGCTCGTTGAAGACGCCTTTATCGAGGGCGAGCGTCAGCTCATCCCGGAGGAGATTCATCGCCAGTTTTTTCAATGAGACGCTCGTCCATGGCTGGCCCCACTGGGACAGGACCAGCGTCAGCCCAAAGACCAGACTGGTGAACACCATCACCGGTCTCGAGAGACGGAACAGGCTGAGGCCGACCGCACGCATGGCCACCAATTCCTTGTCATAGGACAGCCGGCTGAAGGCGGTAATCGACGCGATGATGCCGGCGATCGGGAGCGTGAGGACCAAAAAGGACGGCAGGAGGTGGAGAAAGACCTTGAGCACGGCAAAGAATCCGATCCCCTTCGAGACCAGGAGCTCAACCAGACGGAGTAACTCCTTCGTCAGCATGACGAAACAGAGCGCGGCGAGGCTGATGAGGAAAGGGGGGAGCAGCTCCGCGAAGATGTACCGATCCAGGATTGTGCGCAACCGTACCTCGGCCACAGACGGTCGGTCAACGGAGATAATAATAACGGATTTCCAAGGA
>JBOHOI010000315.1:0-2932 GCA_050731155.1 Nitrospiraceae bacterium
CCGGCCAGATTCCCCGGTGCTTTGCAATGAACGCGAACTTCACAGCGACTCCTTCGCAAAGTAGGCCGCGGCTTTTTTTAAGATGTCCCGCTCCGCTTTGAGCTTGATGACTTCACGACGGAGCCGCGCGATCTCCCCCTGCTCGGGTTTCATCTGCCCCTGGCCCGGAAAGGCCTGCTGCGGATCGGCTGCACACTCCTGCACCCCTCTGCGCAACACCGTCCCATGCACGCCCCAATCGCGCGAGGCTTGCACCACCGCCACCCCGCGTTCTGTGATCAACTTCACCGCCTCAAGCTTGAACTCCCGCGTAACCTTTCGTCGTTGCATGACTCACCTCCGGTTTCATCAAGACACCTAACTCGGTGTCTTTGAAACCGGCAGCAGCCCATAAGAAGTTGATCAAAAGAGACACTGATGTTCACGACATTCTGCGTGGGCGATGGAAACGCTGATTATTTCTATTCAGAGCTTCACTTGTCAGCGTAGCGCAAGCTTCAGCAGTCCGACGCAACAAATATAGACTGTGAGAGAGCCGGCCATGGCGGGCCAGAAGCCGAGACGGTTCAGGGTCAAGATCATGAAGCTCACATAGGCGAGCCACGGAGGGACGAACCAGAGGAGGTGTTTGGCATAGCTCATGGTCGCATCCTGCCCGCCGTTCAGGTAGATCAGGATGAAGGTCACGCCGGTGATCGCCGGAAAGGTGCTGGCGAAGGCTGCAAGAAATCCTTTGCCCATCGAGCCCAGATAGGTTGAGACGCTGACCAGCAGCCCTCCAAGCACAAAATAGATTCCGTACTTCATCAGCTCGCTCATTCATTTCCTCCGCTCAGATTTCCCCCTCACCCTCCCCTCTCCCACCAGGGGAGAGGGATGTAGGGAGGAGATCTTCAAATGCTTCGCGCGCTTCTCTCCGGATTTCCTCGCCCTGTCCCGTGTAACGTGGCGAGAAGTGAAACACCACCAGAGTGCGTACGGCCGCCTTTCTCGCCATGAGGCCGGCCTGGCGCGCGGTGAGGTGGTACCGTTCCTTGGCCTTGTCTGCGTCGCGCTCGAGGTAGGGCCCTTCGCAATAGAAGATGTCCGCGCCTCGCGCCAGCTCGACGATCTTCGCTTCGTTTTCGTCATCGTACCTGGCATCCACCACGTAGGCGATCTTCTGGCCGCGCGTGATCGTGACGAACCGGTCCCGGACCTCACCGAGTTGGAACTCCCGTTCCTCTCGACGATGTTCAAAGTACAGCGTGGCGGTGAACCGGAAGTCATCCGGCTGGCCCTGCCAGAGGTATTGTTTCAGCTCCTTGAGCCATGAGCCGACCGGCAGGCCTGCCGCATGGAGCCGTTCCTTGTTGATGTTGACGTGAAACTGTTCTTGGAGCGAGTACGCGAACGAGGGGATCCGGTGGTTAAGCGCGATTGCCTGCACAGTGAACATGGAGTCTTCCAGGACAGGAAAGGGCGTGACAGAGGCCAGATCCGAGCGGGGACGAGGAGAGGCCTCGCGCGGGGTAAATCCCTCGGTGGCGAGAAACGTGGTCGACCGGACTTCATGTGGGTGAAATTCTTTCACCTCGATAGCCAGCGGATAGCCGTCCACCAGGTTCCAGGTATAGCCTCGCAGTTTGCCGCTGACATTGGCGATGAGTCCGGGCGGACCGAACAGTCGCAGCGTCTTTCCTCGACCCAGTGCGACCCGGAGGATGCGATCAAAGCCGATGAAATGGTCCATGTGCGTGTGAGAGACGAAAATCTCTCCGGCCCGCAACAGCCGAGTCGGTCCCAGCGCATCATTCTGCCCGAGATCGAACAGCAACGCCCGCCGCGCCCACTTGACCTCCACATAGAGTCCTGGATCGCCGAACGGATCGTTGACCAGGTAGCTTGAAAAAGAAGGAGTCATTAGAGCGCCATCTTCAGGACCGAATACATGACCATGACTTCAACCGCATGGGCGATGATCGTGGCCCAGAGGTTTCTCAGGCGCAACCAGATCATCCCCCAGACGATTCCGTCCCACATCGCGATCCAATGGAGGTGCTTAAAGGTTACGACCATGAAGGGGTCAAAAGCAAAGACTGTCGCAGTGGCTCCCACCGCCAGCACCGGTCCCACCCATGCGCGCTGCCCAAGCCAGGAGGTCTCACAGAGCGCGAGCAATCGCCCTAGCAGAAATCCCCTGAAGTTCAGCTCGATGGCGACCGCAATCAGCAGAATCGTCCAGGGGAGCATCAACGCCACAGGAACCTGCGCATGCGGGGTCTCTCGCAAAAACTCGATATCGCCTCCAAGCCACGGCACGATCCGGAGGATCACAGACAGGTTGAGCGAGCCAAGGGACAGCCCGGTCACGGCGCCCCAGCGGAGCCCCTGACGAAATTGATGGAGCTTCAGGCCCAGCCGTTCAGTGACACGGCTGTTCTGAATGGCCCAGACTGCTAGCCCTACATAGGCCAGCACTTGCGGGAGGAACAGAATCGCCGGCTGGTACTGCAGTCGAGGCGGTAAGGCGTAGTAGAGGCCAGTCATCAAGACGGGCGTCAGAGCAAGCCCGGCAAGCCTCTCCGGTTGGGGATCGGTGCTCCTTACGGCTGGCTCAACAGCGTGAACGGCGACGGAGTCCACCGATGAAACAGCCCTCGACCCAGAAGAGGAACCAGGCCTGGACGGTCTATTGTAGTTCGATGCGGTACCGTTCGAGCGTCGTGGCTTTTTGCCGAGCCAGGTTCGAGAGCGATTTATTGTAGTCCACGATGGCCCGCAACTCGTTCCCCTGCGTCGTGGCCAGATCGCGCTGAAAGTCCAGCACAAAGCGGGTCGTGCTCAATCCCACGTTGAGCCGTTCACGTTCGGCTTGGAGCTGCTTTTCGCCCATGATCCGCGCGGATCGCGTGGTCTCGATCCGCTTGAAATCCGTCTGCACGCGGCGGAC
>JBOHOI010000316.1:0-2931 GCA_050731155.1 Nitrospiraceae bacterium
GTTCAAAGGTTTTGGCTTTCTCGTGGATGCTTTTCCGACTCCGCCACCACAGGCTGTGATGGACGAAAGGGCCGTGGGCCGGATCCATCAGGCCCACGATGCCGTCGTCAATGGTACAGCGCAACATGGTGGAGATATGGAACAGGCGGTAGTGATCCGAAAAGAGCGGTAAGCGCGGGACCTCGGGCAAAACGGGATTTGTTTCGTGGGCATCAGGCAGGTAGACCCAGATGTAGCCGTCGCGTTCTTCACAGGGATAGGTGGTCACCCCGATCTTTTCGGTCTGAAGCGTCGCCCCGTCAACCAGTGCAGGGATATGGCGGCATCGCCCCCTCATGTCGAACTGCCAGCCATGGTAGGAGCATTCCAGGCGATCGCCGTCAAACCGTCCGAATGAGAGAGGCATCCCTCGGTGTGGGCAAATATCGCGAAAGGCAAAAGTACGCTTGTGGGAATCCCGGCAAATCGCCAACGGCATTCCCAGGAGGAGCTGGGCTTTTACGGTTCCGGGCCGGATGTTCGAGGCCAACATGGCTGGATACCAAAAGCCCAATAGGGGAGCGCTCTTGGAAGGGCTTGCTGCTGTCTCGAGATCGCTGGGCATACGATGGAAAACCTTTCACGCAAGTTGAGTTGCGATGGCCGTCGCTTCGTCGAACGGTGTCATTGAATATAGACGCGTTGACTCGGGAGGGTCAAGGACCGCGCGTAGGCCTGCCTTGACAATCAAAAGAATCGCATACTATAGTCAATTCACTCGTTTTGTCTTGTGTTGACGAGGATATGCGGTTTGTGGAAGGACCAGGGAAATGCGCTAATGTCCGTGAGGTGCGCCTATGACTACCACCCAAGTTGAGCCAGCGGTTGCGCTGGCCGAGCTGCAGGAAACGAAGCCTGATAGAGTTACGATCGTCGTGCTCAGCGGCGATATGGACCGGGTCATGGCTGCCTTCATCATTGCGACCGGAGCGGCGGCGATGGGCATGCAGGTCACGATGTATTTCACGTTTTGGGGGTTGAATGCCATTCGCCGACAAGGGGCTCCCAGCGCGGCCAAGGACTGGCTGCGTCGAATGTTCGGTCTGCTCAACAGAGGAGGCGCTGCGAGCCTGCCGCTCTCCCGATTCCATTTCTGGGGGCTTGGCACGCGCATGATGAAACGGGTCATGCGGGCGCATCGGATGCCGGGCGTTCCGGAATTATTTGAGACTGCGCGGGATCTCGGCGTGCGATTCATTGCCTGTACCACCACCATGGGGCTGATGGGGATTACCAAGGATACCTTGATCGAAGGTGTGGATGAGTTGGCCGGGGTCACAACCTACTTGGCTGAGGCGAAGCAGGGAAGCGTCAATTTATTCATCTAAAAAGTTAGGACTGAGGACTGAGTCTCGGCCCTCAGTCCTCGTGACTCAGTCCTGGGGCAGCGTGGGAGTCGCTATGATACAAGCCGATGTGAAGTTGGATACGCTGGGGTACTTCTGCCCCATGCCCATCATTATGACCTCCAAGAAGATAAAGGAGTTGGTGCCCGGTCAGGTGCTGGAGGTCGTGTCTGACGACGAGGGGATCAAGAAGGACATGCCTGCCTGGTGTCAGACGACCGGCCATGAGATGGTGGGACTCGAAGAAGAAGGGAGCGAGGCCAAGCGGATTTACAAGGCGTTCGTGAAGAAAGCGAAGCGTTAAAGTCGGAGAGCAATCAAGCTCTCTCCTGGTGAGCCGACGATGCGGTCCCGCATCTCCGGCTCTTTTTTTATCCACAGAAAGTTAACTCTTATTTCATAGGCAATCGACATCATATCCACAACATATATGTATTCCATAAATCGTATCCTCCCATATCTTGTATTTTTTGATTGACTTCCAGAACTCCCTTTGTTATACGCAGGCATACTCAAAGCGTTTCCCTTTCAAGGCGGGCCCTCGGTACCTCTCGCAGAAGGAGCCATCAGTCGGGCAATTCAACCAAGGAGGAAGATCATGGCTGTCAGCGGCCTTGTCTTCGATGAGTTGATGTCTCGGATTGCACGGACGGGGATGGGTGGAGTTGACGAGTCGAGGACAGAGCCAATCATTGACCGAAATAATGGACAGTGGGACGGGCTCTTGGTGGAAACATCCTTGGAACGGGTGGCGGTCTTTTGTCGAGAACTGGAAGCGCTCACCTTGGCTGATGTCAGTCAGGTGCGCCGCATGATGATCCACGCGCAGGCGCGCCGAACTCTTCTGTACGTTCCAGGAAGAACGATCATCTCGAACCCGGTGATGCTCCTGGCGACCCTTTCGAAGATCCAGATTGTGCGTCTGACCGAAGGGGATCCGACGCGGCTCAGCTTGAAAGAGAACCCTAGCTCAGCGGCCTGATAGTTCTGGTTTCACTCTCACTCTATCTTCCGGAGACACCGCGTCCTGGCGCGAAAGCATCGGGTGTCGCTGCGGTTCTTGCCCCACAATCTCCCCCTTTCCTCAAGGCTTACAGTTTGGCTGACAGTATGCGACTGGTGGAAACGCGCGGTGCGTTGTGATGCAGGGAACCGGCTGAACCGGCTTGCCTGACCGCTCCATTGGCTGATGCCGCTGTCTTGACTTGATCTGGTAACGCAGTTACCGTACCACCCTTCAGCAGAAGTGAACAGCAGTCGGCTCCCAGCGTGAGGCTGAGGGCTATGAACAGAGCATTATGTCTCCGACCGACGAGGAAAGACCCCTCCTGGTGGTCAATTGCGGACAACTGCTGACACTCCGCGGTCCTCGCCGCCCGCGAGCCGGTCAAGAGATGACAGCACTGGGGCTCGTCCGCAACGGCGCGCTGTTGCTCAGAGACCGGACCGTGCAGCTCGTGGGATCGGAAGACCACGTTTGCAAGGCGCCGGAATCACGCGGAGCCGTCCGTCTGGATGCGAGGGGAAAGGTTGTCCTGCCTGGGTT
>JBOHOI010000317.1:0-2915 GCA_050731155.1 Nitrospiraceae bacterium
GGGGCAGTGTCTTTCTCGATGAGATCGGCGAGACGACCCCGGCGACCCAGGTAAAGCTTCTACGGGTCATCCAGGAACGGGAGTTCCGACGGGTCGGTGGCACCCAGGACATGAAGGTGGATGTGCGGATCATTGCGGCTACGAACAAGGACCTGGAAAAGTCGGTGGCTGAGGGCACGTTCCGGGAGGACCTCTACTACCGGCTTGACGTGATCCCGATCCACCTGCCCCCGTTGCGCATGCGGACCGGAGATATCCCGCTGCTGGCTCAACACTTCCTTGAGAAGTTCTCGCGCGAGAGCGGGAAACCGGTTCCCTCACTGACCTCTGGCGCCATGCAGGTGCTGCTGGCGCATGAGTGGAAAGGGAACGTGAGGGAGTTGGAGAACCTCATCGAACGCGTCGTGGCCTTTTCCAGCGGATCCCCGATCACGGAAGAGGACATTCAGGGCTGGCTGCACCGCCCCGCTGCTCAGCCACAGGCCTATTCGACGGATCTTCCGGAGGATGGGTTGGATTTAGAGGGATTGATCAACACGATCGAGAAGGATCTGTTGCTCAAAGCCCTGGAAAGAGCCAAATGGGTCAAGAAGAAAGCCGCTAGACTCCTGCACTTGAACACCCGTTCCTTCCGGTACCGGCTGGAAAAGTATGCCATTAAAGGGGGACAGGATTAGGCTCCCGAACAGGGCTGCCAATCAAACCGCAAAGGCGGTCCGGATCTGTACGCCTGCAAAGATCAACCTCATCCTCAGGGTCCTGGATCGCCGCTCGGACGGCTATCATAACCTCTGGTCCCTGATGCAGACAGTGGCGCTGGAAGATGAGCTTCGCTTCCAGGTCCGAGCGGACTCGACCGACTTGAGCCTGAAGTGCGATGAGGTGTCGTTGCCGACAGACAGGCGAAACCTCATCTGGCGTGCGGCGGCTCTGGTGTTGGACCGAGCTGGTCTCCAAGTCGGGCTGGATATCGAGGTCACCAAACGGATTCCGCTGGCAGCCGGTCTGGGCGGGGGCAGCAGTGATGCCGCCGCCACGATCGTGGCGCTGAATCATCTGCTCAAGCTCGGCTGGTCCGGGAGAGAGATGGCCCAAGTGGGAGCAGCCTTGGGGAGCGACGTCCCGTTCTTTTTTTTCGCCCCAAGCGCCATCGTGCGCGGGCGAGGGGAGGACGTGGCCGCAGTGATGTTGACCGGAGTCCGATGGGTCGTGCTGGTTCACCCGGGCTTTCCGATAGAAACACGCTGGGCCTATGATCGGCTCGCTGCGACCAGGGAGCACGTGCGGCCCCTCTCGGAGCAGCACAGCCGCATCGCCAGCCAGGCGTCTCTTGCGTGGGAGGATGTCATTCCGCTGATGGAGAATGATTTTGAGCAGCCTCTGGTTCCGGTGTACGATGCGATTCGGGAGATCAAGGCGTGTCTGCTCTCAAAGGGAGCTGAGACAGCGCTTCTGTCGGGAAGTGGCGCCACCGTGTTCGGGATCTTTCGTGACGAGGATTCCGCGGTCCGTGCCCAGGCGTCGGTGGAGCAGGTCCATGGCTGGCGTGCGTATATGGGTCCAGCCGGAACGGCTTCTGTATCCTGTCGAGAGGAGTCTTCCGATCCTCTTCAGGTCTGTTGACAACGGGTCCGGCTTTCCGATACAGTCGATCCCCCGACTACATTATCAGTTGGCAGCCGATCTGAGAATCATACAGCGCGACGAATAAGGATTCGTCCCAAGGGGGGACCGGGTCGGTGAGCTGGTCGGGTCTTACCCCGCGCGACGAGCACCTCCAGAACGATCGTCTTCAGCAATGGGGTCCTGAGGGTGGGGACCATCGAATCCCTGGACTTCAGGCCGTCGAGGGGCGCCATGTCGAAGGAACTCAAGCTGTTTTCCGGTAATGCCAATCCGGCGCTAGCGAAGGAAATCTGTCACTACTTGGGAGTCGCTCTGGGAGAGGCCCTTGTCTCGGAGTTCAGTGACGGAGAGATTCGTGTCAGGATCGAAGAGAATGTCCGGGGGACGGACGTCTTTGTGGTGCAGTCGTGCTGTACGCCGGTCAACAACTCGATCATGGAGCTGTTAATCATGATCGACGCGCTGAAACGCTCCTCGGCCTATCGGATCACGGCGGTCATCCCCTATTTCGGGTATGCGCGGCAGGATCGGAAGGACCAGCCGCGGGTCCCGATCTCCGCCAAACTGATGGCGGATCTGATCACCACGGCCGGCGCCGATCGAGTGCTGACGATGGATCTCCACGCGGGACAGATCCAGGGGTTCTTCAACATCCCGGTGGACCACTTGTACGCTACTCCCGTCCTGCTGGACTACATCACCAAAGAGGGTAGAGCAGACCTCGTGGTGGTCTCACCGGATGCGGGCGGCGTGGAGCGCGCTCGGGCGTTCGCGAAGAGGCTTCAGGCCAGTTTGGCGATTATCGACAAGCGGCGTGAGGGGCCCAACAATGCCCAGATCATGAACATCATCGGAGACGTTGAGGGGCGCAATGCCTTACTGTTGGACGACATGATCGATACGGCTGGGACGATCGTGCAAGGCGCACAGGCCTGCGCGGAGAAAGGCGCCCGGATGGTGTGGGCCGGCTGCACGCACCCCGTTCTGTCCGGGCCGGCCCTGGAGCGGCTTCAGGAGTCCTGCCTGACCCAGGTGGTCGTCACCAACACGATTCCACTGAACGGTAAGGAGCAACGCTGTCCCAAGTTGCGGGTGCTGTCCGTGGCCCCGCTTCTGGGAGAGGCCATTACCAGAATCCACGAGGAAGAATCGGTCAGTTCGCTCTTCGCGTAATCGCGTTCGATCCCGCCCACTCTCCTCGAGACACGAGGATCCGGCTGGCTCACCGACTCGCCGGCGCGCACAGGCCGGGGGGAAGCGTATCGCGCGTAGACCGCACGCACAAGGAC
>JBOHOI010000318.1:0-2906 GCA_050731155.1 Nitrospiraceae bacterium
CCTCATAACTATGCGCCTTGAATCAGCAACGCCTAGATCTCTTCCGCTCAAACTACTTTGCCTTCAGCTTGTTCTTCAGACCCCTGACCGCGACGATATACTGGGGATCAGCCGGTTCGCCCTCGATCTCGTGCCGGCGCGAGTGAGTCTGAACATCCAGCTTATGCTTCTCCTGCGCACACCTTCTCCCCAGACTTTGGTGAAGAGTTCATCGCGAGAAGAACCCGAGCTCGTAAGCGCCACTTTTCTATGCCCGTTACATTACAAGTTCATTTACCTGCTGTTACATATGCGTTAATTTTGCGGGCTAGGCTTCACGAAACTCTCACGCAGTGTTGGTCCAGCCGGAACATTGCGAGGATTTACCACAACTTGACGGTGGATCGCCTCCATATTAATGTTGGTGTTAATGGTCAGACTCGCCCTTTTGGTCCTCTGCCTCTTACTCCCCGCTTGCACCCCCTGGAGGGTAGGATATTTCGAGGATACGATCGCGCAAGCCAAGCAGGATGAGATCATCCAGAAGTTCGGCTATCCTCAGCGCCTGCGACGCCTCGCTAACGACGACACTGTTTGGGAGTACGACTTTGTGGGAACCGGCTCTCACTGCGTGAGCTACCTTGTCACCTTCGACAAAGCGGGACAGCTAAGCCACTGGGAAAGACGGGATTGCCGTTGAAAAGGCTTGGTTGGAAAACGGGGATAGTGAACGTGGCGGGTCGTCGCCTAAGGAATGCTCTCTGGTGCAATGGACAAGCGATCGAAGCTCCATTCTTGTACAATACCGCTGGCATCGTAGCGAATCCAGATCGTCCGGCTGGGCCGTTGTGCTTCGCGACCCGCATCCATGGGTCTTGCCCCTAAGCCTGGTTCGATCGGCCTTGGTGTACCGCACCCGGTTTCTTGGACAGTTTCTGGTGCTATTCAGCCCGACTCTCGGTTGGGTCGCTTGACGATCGTGGCTCCTAGGGCACATATGAGCGTCGAGTGTTGCGACATCGTGAACCATGCTGCGTCTCCTGCGGTCATGCCGCCTTAAACGGGTGCGCGTCGGCTCGGGCTTGCACGGGCGTGCGGTGGCCCAATCGTTCAACCAACCACTGAGTGGTGTACCGCTCGATGAACTCCGCGATGGAGCCACGTGCCTCTTCGAGACTCTGGAACTGATGCAGATACAGACACTGCTCCTTCACCGTGCGCATGAATCGTTCGGCCACTCCGTTGCATTCGGGCTCGCCGACATAGCTTGGCGAGATCGTGATGCCGAGCCATTTCACTTCATTGATCCACGCGGCGGCAATATATTGCGGCCCCCAATCGCAGCGCAGCCGCAGGCCCCGGGCAATCTCCTTGGCAAACGTCCCGTAGGCATAGCGGACTCCCTGGCGGATCGGCTCCAGCGCCGCCCACCGATCGCCGATCTTCGCCACATGCCACCCGACCACTTCATCCGTATAGTGATCGATGGCCCCGAAGAACCAGCACCACCCGTCCCGCTCCGTATAGAAGCGGGTCGCATCCGTGCCCCACATGACGTCGGGGCGGTCCGTGGTGATCGTGCCGTCATGCGCGGGGTTCCCATTGGGTGGGCCCAACCGCCGGGGCGCCAGCACGCCATGCTGGCGCAGCAGCCGCAAGACGCGCTTGCCGCCCACGGCGATCCCACGGTGCGCGAGGCGTGCCCGGACCTTGCGGTATCCCTCGCCATGAAACGGACAGCTCGCCAAGACCGTCCGGATCCCGTCGACGACCTCCGCATCACTCCACCGCGTCTTCGGGCCACGCTTCTGCAGGAGCCGTTCCGGTGGCTGAGGGCGTCCCCTGGCGTACACGCTGGATCGCGCCACCCGGTAGACTTCGCAGATCAGCCGCAGCGGATCGCGGCGTCCGGTGCCGGGGCTCACGCAGATTCTCATGGCTTGCGCTTCTTCCACTCGTCCACGAGCCCCCTTTTTTCAATGAGGTCTTCCGCTAGCTCGAGCCGCATCGTCAACTCGCCGATCTTGGCCCGTGTGCGGAGTAACTCCCGGTCTTCCGGCTCAACGTGCCGCTTGAGCCCGCGCATGCCGGCATCCAGGAACGCGCGTTTCCAACTCTCCAGTTCATGGGCCGGGACCTGGCTGTCCCGTGAGACGCTGTCGAGGGATTCCCCGCGCAGCACGCGGAGCACCAGCTCCGTCTTGCGCGGGGCACTCCAGCGCTCCGGGAGGTCCTTCGGCTCTGAGTTCGTTGCGCTGTCGTCTGCGGGTGTGGGCTTCTTCGATGTGGTTTCCATGCCCGACCTCCTGGGTCACCGTATTGTGAGCTCATTCAGTGTCCAAAGAAACCGGGTCCGATTTATTGGTACCGTCCTTACGGTCCCAAGAGGACCCGCCTCGAAAGTGGGAACGGAGGCGGCGGGGGAAGGCGTGGCCGGACGAGGCGGGCGGTAAACCACCAATTCACCTTGTGGTAATTGAGCTGTTCCATCCGGATCTCCGAATCGCTTGATGACCTCGTCTCGGGTCGTTAATCCAACCTTGAGCCACTCAGTTTGTTCGGTGGCGGAGGTTCTCCCTCCCTCCATGGTCGCACAACCGGCCACTGATAGTAGAACGCAAGCCAGCACAGCTATCACCCTCATAGGGCAGTTCCTCCTTCTACCTCTCCAGTAGTCGGTTGCCTGCTCAGCGGTCCTTTTGTGCGAGTCGCTCTTCTCATTCCTCCTGAGATTGCTACTTCGCTTTGGACGAGGTGCCGTCCGTCTTCAAGCCTGTCGATAAGTCGCCTTCCCTGATCTGCAGCCCGATGTCGTGCAGAGCCTTGGCGTAGAGCCCACAATGCTCCTTAGCTCGGACCGGAGTCTGCTCATATCGCTCAAGACATGCGCGATAGGCCTTCAAGAGCTGCGCCGCCTCATTATAGAC
>JBOHOI010000319.1:0-2893 GCA_050731155.1 Nitrospiraceae bacterium
GCCCCAGAGAGTGCGGAAAGCGGATCTCTTCGAGCAGCTTGATCTCTGTGCCCTTTCCGATCCCGACTGAGGCCGTCGTCCACTCTCCCACGCCATCCACCGTCAGGATGGCCGATTCCTCAAACGGGGAGCAGAAGAAGGCGCTCGCAGCGTGGGAGAGATGATGCTCGCTGAACAGGATTCTCGATGGCGGCACGCCAAGGCGTCTCTGGATATGGTGCTTGATCCACAGCTTATCGCCAAGCCAGCTTATCATGGCCTCGCGAAACACGCCGTGAGAACGCGGGAAGGTCTGCAGAGAGGACAGGATAAGTCGTTCGAACTTCACGAAGGGCTTTTCGAAAAACGCTACATAATCCAGGTCGGCCGGCTGGATATCGCCAGCGCGCAGGCAGAAATCGATGGCACGTTGCGGGAACCGGTAGTCATGCTTCTTCCTGGTGAAGCGCTCCTCCTCGGCTGCAGCAACCAGATGCCCGTCCCGCAGAAGGGCCGCGGCCGCGTCGTGAAAGTAGCAGGAGATTCCAAGGATATGCATCCGGGGGACTCGCCTCCTCAGAATTGCCGGGTTGCCTGCTCCATGGGTGTGCCTTCGCTCGCACCCCTTGCGCGCCACCCGCGACGAGACCGAGCCTTGATCGCAAGAGGATCGCCCCAAAACCGGACGGCGAGGGCGAATGGCCCGATGACGAGGAAGTACACAAGGCTCAAAAGGACCCGCGCTTGGACGTCGCCAAGTCTCCTCGCGACTCGTTTCCACCACTCCCAAAGCGTTGCCATCACTGACGACCTGCTCAATCGTTGTTGATTTCGGCTTCTCACGGCGGGACCCCGTATCGACCAGGATACCCGGTCGTGCGCCTCAGCATAGCAACTCTACGACATATGGTCAAAGGCGATCTGCAGACACGCTCTGACGAAAGGCTGAAGGTTCGTTACGGGAGAGGTGATCTATTTGGATTGACGCAATAGAAGATGCTCTGGTACGCAAAGCGGCCCTTCCACATCCTCGTGATCCGGTGGAGGACGCTCAGCATGTGATTCAAAGGCCGTCTGAGCAAGAACGGGAAGACAAGGCCGACAGGAATAGACGTGACATCTCTCCCCATGATGACCCAACCAGACCTCCTGAGCAATTGTTCCGCGCTCTTCAACGTGAAAAATCGCAAGTGAGTCCTATCGAGAATTCCCTTTGTATGCCAGGGAAACCGACCGAGAACGAACACGCCGACCCGTTTGTTATGACAGTCGTTGCTCACGGCATCTGACCGCACAGTGGCACCTCTCTTGTAGCGACCGGATCTGGCCCTCGTGTGGTAGCGCCCCTGGCCAGCAAGGCACGGAAAAGGCCGGAGAGCACCCGGCAGCCCCTCAGCTCGTTGACCGAATCCCGCCTCCGAGCATGCCGGAGGGATTCTACTCCCGTTGGACCGGAGCAGGCACGTTTTGCCGCTGATCCAGGGCCGGGTGTCATCGTCGCCTCATCCCCAGGATACTGAGAAAAAAGCTTGACAGGATGATCTGACATCCCAGGGTGAGCGCGGTGATCGCTGGGATGACGACCCGGAGCGTGTTGGAGACATCGAGAGGGCCGAATGAGCGCGCCCGCCAGCCACTCACTGCATAGAGAGAGGCAGCAAACCCGATGAGCACGAGCGCGGTCCCCACCGCCAACCCGAGCTCGAGGTTGACAACCCGGAACAGCCTGTTCAGTCGCGGATCCTCAGGGAGCAGACCCTCGCTGATCGCGAAGATTTTGGCGAATACGGCAAACGCGATCGCCTGGAATCCGATCACAATCGCGAGCGCAGCATACAGGAGCGTGTGGACATCGAAAAAGACTCCCCCGATTGCTCTGGGGACAGGGAGCAACCAAAATCCAGCAACCAGGCCGAGCAGGATGAGGCCCGCACCAGGGTACAGGAACAACCAGCGTGGACTATAGAGTAGCATGAATCTGAGATGTCGCCAGCCGTCCCGCCAACTACGGAGATGGGGCGGGCGGCTGCGCCCATCCGGTGAGAGCGTGACCGGGACGTCCGCGATCCGCAGCTTGCGCAGGGTCGCCTTGACGACCATCTCGCTGGCGAACTCCATCCCCGTCGTCCGCAAGTCCAGGGCCATCACTGCGGCTTTGCTGAAGCCCCGGAGCCCGCAGTGGAAGTCGCCGCAGGGACTCCGGAACAGCAGCCGGCCGAACCCCGTCAGGACCGGATTGCCCAGATACCGATGGAGGGGCGGCATAGCCCCCGGCCTGATGCCGCCTTGAAAGCGGTTACCCATGACCAAGTCGTACCCCTCGCGCAATTTTTCAACGAAGGGCCTCAGGTGCGCGAAGTCGTAGCTGTCGTCCGCGTCGCCCATGATGATGTACTTCCCGCGGGCGGCGGCGATGCCGCCCATGAGGGCGTTGCCGTAGCCTCTTGCCTCCACGTGGACCAGGCGAACTCCCATGCGCGTGGCGATGGCCTGCGACGCGTCCGTGCTGCCGTTGTCGGCCACAATGATTTCCCATTCGACGTCGAGCTCGCCCAACGCTCGCTGGGCCTTCTCGATGCAGGTCCCCAGCGTCTCGGCCTCATTCAAGCACGGCATCACCACCGACACCTCCGGCGACGAGACCTCGCTCGGCGTCTCCCGATCCGTTCGACCCGCCGATCTCAAACCAGGCTTGACCCTCATCGTGTCCATCCGAGGCGATTCGGCCCGCTGCCAGGACGAAGCGGAGGAACGCCAACGCGCCGGCCGGGGGCGGTGTCAGAGATTTTAAACCTGATCCCTGTGAGTAGCAAGCGATTCTACCAATCTGTTGACAAGCTCGAATGATCCTATGAGGTGCTGCGCCTTCCCGTGGCAGGCCCGCCTGGTATGTCTGCTGCGGCGCCGGTCTTTA
>JBOHOI010000320.1:0-2889 GCA_050731155.1 Nitrospiraceae bacterium
GCTCACGATTGAGAAGGGCAGAGTCGATGAGGATACGCTATTGTCCCTCGCGCTTGATGCGGGAGCGGAGGATGTGAAGGTGAGCGAGAAAAGCTTTGAGGTCATCACGGATCCGCACCAATTTGAAGCAGTGAAGAAAGCCCTCGCCGATGTCAAGATCGATACCGTACTTGCGGAAGTCACGTCTATTCCGCAGAACACGATCAGGCTGGAGGAAAAGGCAGCCGAACAAATGCTCAAGTTGATGGAAGTCTTGGACGAGCATGACGATGTGCAGAAGATTCACGCGAATTTTGATATTTCAGACGAGGTGATGGAGAAAGTGGCCGCCGCTGGATGAACAATAGCGGTAGCTATTCAGGTGTTCAGACTGAAGGTCGGAGGTCCGAACACTTCAGCCGTCAGCCTGAATACCTTCAGCCTATGTTGCCTCATTAAGAGTATGATCGCCTCACTGACAGGCCGATTGGCCTTCAAGGCGCCGACCGCTCTGGTCCTCGACGTCCACGGGGTCGGGTACGAAGTATTTATTCCTCTCAGCACCTACTATGGGTTGCCCAATCTCAGCGAAAGTATCTCGCTGAGCGTTCACACCCATGTTCGCGAAGACACAATTCAGCTTTTCGGTTTTCTGACATCGCAGGAAAAGGATGCTTTCGTGCTGCTGACCAGCGTGTCCGGTGTCGGGCCCAAACTGGCTCTGAGTGTCTTGTCGGCACTTCCGGTGTCTGACCTGGTCTCGGCGATTCAGTCGGGAGATGTCGAGAAGCTGACGACTGTTCCAGGGATCGGCCACAAGTCGGCAAGCCGTCTTGTATTGGAGCTTAAGGATAAAATTGGGAAACTCCATCCTGGCTTCTCGCCGGCGAGCGATGTACCCAAGCAGGGGCAAGATGCAACCTTTGACGACGCGTTGTCAGCGCTCGTGAATTTGGGCTATCGTCCACAAGACGCCAGAGAAGCGTTGAAACACGTGAAGAAGTCCAATGCTGAGTCCATCATGCTCAAAGATATGATTCGTGAATCGCTAAAGGAACTTGCAAGGGGGTAAGGATGATGACGAGACTGATTCAACGAATAGTCCAGACTCAATTATCCATCGGGCTTGTCGTGCTCCTATTGGGACTGGGGGCCGTGCCCGTGCAAGGTGAAGAGGCGAGTGAGGCCAAAAGCACGCGCAAGACTTGCGGTCAGTGTCCTGAAGGCTATGCGACCACGGGCGTGACCGAGTCCAAAGAGATTTGCAAGGACGGCGATCCCACGCTCGTTCAATGTGTCCCTCTGGGGGCAAACATGCTTTCCGTTTGCGGTTTCTGTCCCGAGGGCTATCGTGAAATCGGCAACTCGTCTGTGCCGTCTCGCTGCGGAAATAAGGACGGGGGGCGGGTGACGCAATGCCAGCTGGAGAAGATGGAACTGAACCTTCCCGATCCAACCAAAGGCGGTCTGACCTGCCCGCCGGACTGCGGGAGTACCGCAACGCCTGGGCAGGGTGCCATGCCGCCTCCACCCAAGTACCTCCCGACGCCCGAGAAGAAATAAACATAGCAGGCTTAGGAAAACTCAGTTTATGCACAATACGCCTTTAGAATCTGACAGAATGGGCCGATGACAAAATAGCCGCAGGATGCTCAAAAAGGCCGTCCAGCAAGGCCGCAGCGAGTGAAGACCGGAGGCGTACCCTCTGGGGCGCACGGTGCGACGAATAAGGAGCACCAAGTCTGTGCGCGCCGCCGAGATGTGAGGCGGCCGGGTCCCCGTTGAGGATCTGAACGAAGCGAGAACGCCGCTGGCGGACTTTTTCAGCATCCTGCTAGAGCGAGAGAGGTTCCCTCACGATGGCCGCCGAGCGAGTTGTCAGCACGCAGATCACGGACGAAGAGCGAAGTATCGAGACGGTGCTGCGCCCGCAGACATTGGAAGAGTACGTCGGCCAGGAGCGGATGAAAGAGTCCCTGCGGATCTGTATTGAGGCGGCAAAGCAGCGGAACGAAGCGCTCGATCACACGATCTTTTATGGCCCGCCTGGGCTGGGGAAGACCACCATAGCCCATATCATTGCTCGTGAGATGGGGGCTGCGCTCCGCTCGACCTCCGGTCTTGTGTTGGCCCATGCGGGCGATTTGGCGGCCATCCTGACGAACCTTCAAGAACACGACGTCCTGTTTATCGACGAGATTCACCGACTCCCTGCTTCTGTCGAAGAGGCGCTCTATCCAGCGATGGAGGACTACCAGCTCGATCTGGTGATCGGCCAGGGGCCTGCAGCCAGGACGGTGAAATTGGATCTCCCCCGGTTTACCCTGGTCGGGGCCACAACCAGGGCCGGAGCCCTGACTTCCCCACTCCGGGACCGATTCGGCCTCGTCCACCGTCTGGAGTTTTACTCTCAGGCGGAATTGCAGACCATCGTGACACGCTCGGCGAGGGTGCTCGGAATCTCAATCGATTCCGAGGGAGCGCAAGAAATTGCCGGTCGTGCTCGAGGAACTCCTCGCATCGTCAACCGGCTTATCAAACGGGTACGCGACTATGCTCAGGTCAAGGCGGAGGGACGAATTACCCAGACTGCAGCCCAGGATGCGCTTGCATGGCTGGGAGTCGATACAGCGGGGTTCGATGAGATGGATCGTCAGATTCTTCTGACCATCATCGACAAGTTTGCTGGAGGACCGGTCGGGGTAGAGTCTCTGGCAGCCGCGGTCCAGGAAGATAAGGGCACCCTCGAAGACGTCCATGAGCCCTATCTGATTCAAGCCGGCTTCCTTGAACGGACCGGCCGTGGTCGTCAAGCCACGAAGCTGGCCTTCGATCATTTCAAAAGGCCGACATCCCTCCTCTTCTCGTGACGCGTTTGACCCCTGTCATGTCTTTCTGATGCAGACGTAA
>JBOHOI010000321.1:0-2884 GCA_050731155.1 Nitrospiraceae bacterium
GGCCTCGATTGACGAAGGGTGGCGCGCCCGTCTCGGCTGACGAACGGCGCACGGTCTCGGTTGCGCCATCATGCGTTACCCCCGGGTGGCCGTTCGCGTCGTACTGTTGGCCGCGACGCCTTATCGGACCATCGGAACGGCGCAGCGGCAGCCGTTCTGCTAGCCGCAGACAGCGAGCGCGATGGCGCGAACCTCGCCGTGCATCCGTTCCATCCGAGACTTCATTGGAAGCGTGAGATGCGGAGGATGGATCAGCCAGGCCACCCCCTTAAGTGAGTCACGCCATGGCGAAAGCCTCCGTGGGCATCTCTTCCGCCGGAGGCCCAGACGCGGGTGGAGGCGTCTAGCTTTCTTCAGCAGGCCACTTGAGGGCGCTCATGAAGTCTTTGATCTCCTTCTCTGCCTTGCCTCGGATCGCCTCGGTGTATGCCATGCGGTACCTGATGAAGTGCTCCCCAAGTCTGAATACACGCAATTCCGAAATTCCCTTTGGGCGCTTACGTGATGGTTTCGCTTTCGCTCGAAAATCTTCCATGGTCATGACCGCCATTTTGCCGCTGTAGCTTTTCCCGTTTTGCATCACGCGAGCAGATCCTTCGGAAACAAGATTGGCCCCGGGGCTATTTCTCAATGCTACGCCCTTGACTCCCTGAAAATGGTATTCCAACGGATCCTTCTCTGTATCGAGACTCGACCGCCTTGTCGGATAAACATACACAGTGAGCATAATGCCGCTATCCGAGTTGTAGATGACGCTGACCTCCTGGCCAAGAGGGTCGAGGTTGTGCAGACTCACTCGGATAAAATGCCCAATTTGCTTGGGGAAGACGAAATTGGAGAACTCGTGAACGTACTTATCGTCCGACCCGGCAGGTCCCAGCGGCCGAAACCCGGAGATTTCTGAGTGGGTACAGGAAATGAGGGCCCACGTGCTCAATACTGCCAGGCGGGCGCCCAGTCCCCGCATGACCGAGAAGGATGAGATCCATCCGGCTTTCTCTTGACCTCCATGGTCCTCTGGTCGAGTCCATACTGCGCACATAGTAGGTAGACGAGCCTATCACGAAAACCCTCATCAGGCGAGCCAACTCCTGACTTGCGATGTCGTCACAACACTGCAGTGATGCTCACCCAGGCCATCCATCAAGCCCGCTGCGCGGTCGAGGTTAAGGTTGGGCGCCTAGACCTTCCTAAGAATAGGCGCGTTCGTTGTGCTGGCTCAGATCCAACCCCATCCGTTCCTGGTCTGAAGAGACTCTCAACCCAACCACGCGGTTCACCAGTTTCAGGATCAGATAGGTTCCGACAAAAGTGAACAACGCCGTCGTGAGAGCTGTCACTGCTTGAATGCCCAACTGACTCGGATTCCCGAAGAAGAGGCCATCCGCGCCTCCCGGATTGATTGCCTTAGAGGCCAGCAGGCCCACTGCCAGAATCCCAAGGGTTCCGCCGACTCCATGGATGCCGACGACATCGAGCGAGTCGTCATAGCCGAGCTTTCCCTTCCAGGCGATGGCAAGATAGGACAACGAACCGGCCAGCAACCCGATCAGCAGGGCGGAGAATGGCCCCACATAGCCGGCTCCAGGGGTAACCGTTGCCAGGCCGGCCACCGCGCCGCTGGCCACCCCCAACACCGTGGGCGTGCCTCGGTGCAACCATTCCACCAGCAGCCAGGTCAAGGCGGCGGTCGCCGCGGCCGTGTGAGTCGCCACAAACGCTCCCACCGCGGTCTGGTTCGCGCCCAGCGCGCTTCCCGCGTTGAATCCGAACCAGCCAAACCAGAGCAGCCCGGTCCCCAGGAGTGTGAACGGCAGGTTATGAGGCGCCATGTACTCAGTCCCATAGCCGTGACGCTGACCGAGCACCATCGCGCAGGCCAGGGCGCTCATGCCTGAGCTGATGTGCACAACGGCTCCCCCGGCGAAATCCAGGGCCCCCATTCTGCCCAGCCAGCCGCCGCCCCAGATCCAATGCGCCACCGGGCAGTAGATCAGGAGGGACCACAGCACACTGAACACCAGCAGCGCGCTGAACTTCATCCGCTCAGCGAAGGCCCCGGTGATTAAGGCCGGCGTGATCGCCGCGAACATGAGTTGAAACACCATGAACGCCTGGTGTGGAATGGTCGGACCGTAGGTCGGATGGGGGGCCATGCCGACGCCGCTCAGCCCCGCCCACTCGAGCCCTCCGATCACCCCTCTGTGATCCGGACCAAAGGCCAAGCTGTAGCCGAACAGGATCCAGAGCAAGCTGACCAGGCACAGGATGACGAAACTGTGCATGATCGTGCCCAGCACGTTCTTGCTTCGAACGAGTCCCCCATAAAACAGCGCGAGGCCCGGCACGACCATGGCGAACACCAGCGCTGAGGAGGTCAGGACCCAGGCCGTGTCTGCAGCACTAACCTGGGGCGGGATTGGCGGGTCTGGCTCCTGCGCCCAGCCACTGCTCGCTTCCGTCAACAGCCCAATGCACAGAAGAACAGCCAGGAACCCAACCTTGCTCATCCTCAATCCCATGAGACTCTCCTCGGAATCCTTCGATACGTGCGTTCTATCCGATATTCTTTCCACGCGCTTGCGGCGGGCAATCCGCCACAAGCGCATCACGTGCGGACCTCACCTACTTCGCCGGCGCCCATTCCTCATCATTCGAGTAGTTCAGCGCCTTGCCAAGAGATTCCAAGGTCGCCTTTTTCTCCGCAGCCGCCTTGTTCGCAAGCTGCCGCATGGCTCCTTCACCTACGACCCGCCCGGTCAGAACGTCTTGTACTCCAGCCACTTGCCGTTCAGCGTGATCTTGCAGCGGGCCTCGCCCTGGCTACCGGTCACGCGTTCCATGTCCAGCGTAAAATCGATCGCGCTCATGATGCCGTCGCCGA
>JBOHOI010000322.1:0-2879 GCA_050731155.1 Nitrospiraceae bacterium
ACCGCAGACCGAGCCTACCGTGAAACACTCGGGCTGACGGCGCCGGAGTTTGTGGATCTCAGGCGGATTGAAGTTCAAAAAGAGATTGTCCAGCACGCCCCGTCGGCTTTGACCATCATCATGGGGATGGAACGGGTGGGGATCAACCTCCCACCCATCGGTGCACCCATGGAAAGCCAGGCCGGTCGTTAGGAACGGCTACGGTGATGGCCTGGCTTCGTGTGATGTCTGTCTGGGCGACAGTGGCACGGTGTCCAAATCCTTGGCCAGCAGCTCCATCTCTTTCAAATTTTGCCGCAGGGCCTCCGCCTCGGACTGATACCGATGCACGATCGTTGTCGCAAGGGATCGTAACGTAGCCTGAAGGCGTTGCGCCTCGGCACTTAAGGTCGAAAGGCGTTCCTGGGCGTGAAGAAGGGCTTGCTTGACTTCGCCCACCGTCCCGCGGAGGGCGGTGAGATCTTCCGTTCGCTGGGCATTCGCGTCCTGCATGGCCTTTCGTAGGTCCGCGAGCTGGCCCTGCAGCCCGTGATTCACCGCCGCCACCTTCGAGGTGAGCGCCTCAACTTGGGTTTCCAGATCCTCCCCATGACTCTGCAGAGCCTCGATGACCTTCCGCTCTGCCTCGAGCGCGGCCTTGGTGTTCAATTGGGCGGCGTCGACCTTGTCGCGCACGGCCCGCAGATCCGCCTGTGTCCTGGATGTCACGGTGGCGATCTCGGAGGACAGGTCGCGCCGTACCTTGTCTAGGTCCGTTTGGGAAACGCATCCGGACACGATCAGCAAGATCACGAAGCCCGACCATTGATGACAGTGCCTTCGGTGTCGTTGGTTTTGCATCACCGAGCCCTCCATCTCGTTCCCTATTCCATGTGACGTGACAGGCCGAGACGGGACAGAAATTTGAGAGATCTCAGTTTGACTCGAGGAGTCTCTGGAATTCCTGTAAGGCTTGTCTTAGACGTTTCTTGCTGTCCTCAGTCGTTGAGGGAAAATTGCTACGTGGGCCAAGGTCCGCTGTGGGAGGCGTGGCGTCGGGCTCCCGTTTCAAGCTCTCTCCGCGCATGCGGCTCCGGTTCGAGCTTACACGCTGTTGTTCCTGCTCGATTTTGAACTTCAAGAGCTCATCGCGGACTTCCTTGTATTCGCGCTCCTGCCGATCGGCTTCCTCGCGTGCAGTTCGCACCGCGCCCTCCAGGTCCCGATTCTTGTCACCGAGCTGGCGCATGCGGGTTTCGAGGTCTTGAGAACGCTGTTGCTCCGTCTGAAGCTGTGTCTGCAACCGTTCTGCCTCCCGTTTCGCGGCTCGATAGTCGTCAATGCTCACGCAGCCGACCGTCACCGGAATCGCGAGGATCACGGGTAAGAGAACAAGTGGGCTCTTCGATCGTTTAGCTAGACCCCGCATAGACGTCTTCACCTCCTCGGGGGGTAGGGTGGACAAGGTCTTTATGGGAAGATTTGAGGCCATTACAGTCTACGGTGAAAGAAAAGGCGATTCTGTGAGCTAGTTCACAAATGAAGCATGACCGCCGACTCAGGGCTGATCAATATCGTGTCTGGCCTGGCCACGCGGGTTCGTCCGAGTTCCATGATGAGTTTGAAATTCTTAGGGATGTGCGACCGCGTGAGGCAGTTTAGGAACACCTGGAGGCCGACGCGATGAACAGCGACGGCAGGGAGGCCTATCCTGATGCTTACTAATCCTTGCGCAGGAGGGACGCCCGTGGATTTCTCTTCGGAAAGTTTTTTGGGGGCGAGTCCAGCCGCCGAGTTCCACGGCGGCGGCCCAGGCGACGACCGGAAGGTGAAACCACACGACGCGCTTTCGCCAGAGCACTAAGAGACCGCCAAAGAGCGCAAAGGCCACAAAAGCCAGGTGGAGAATCACAATCAGGTCGGCAACAATCCGATACAGCATCGGTGAGTGTTCCATGGTCAGGTTCGCGCCTGACCCTCGCGCGCAACGAGAGGGGTAAGCCCGTTATACGCCATCGGTTCTAAACGGATTGTCCTTGGGAGGTGGAGATTGGCCAAAGGCACGCCATGCATCCGCTCGGGCTTGCAGCGCACATTGTCTCAGGCGTTTCGCATCGGTGGTGATGCAGGTCACCAGGTTGGCTCCATCGTTCGGCGCAATCACGAGCATCTTTGTGGACTCACTGGCGATCAGCCCGTTGTTTCCTGCAAGCGCAGACATCGTATTGTTAAAGTTCCTGTCTTCGTCGAACAGGGCTTGCTTGAGGGCTTGGCTGTAATGGCGCGTTGCCCGCCAGGCAAGCGCTCTGAGAGGCGCGCTGACCCGCTTGCTTCGAAAGGACAACGGCTTAGTCAGCACGACAACGATGTAGCGGCATCCACAATCCACGACTCGCTGCAGGGGAAGGCAATCACTCAGGCTGCCATCCAGATATAGCCGATCGCCGACTCTGACGAACCGGTTGTAAAGGATAGGCATGGCGGCTGTAGCTCGAAAGGCTTCCCATAAATCGATCCCCGGCGTTCGGTTGGTCACATAATGGGCCGTGGCATCCTGCACGTCAGTCAAGGCGATGTGCAGGACGGTAGAGGCTTCAACCAGGGCCGGCAAGTTAAACGGGCGCGTCTGCCTCACGACGTGGTCAATGAGATAATCTATGTCCACCTGCTTGCTGGCGCGCAGCAGGTTGATGAAGTGTCTGTTGCTCAAATAGTCAATGTAGGTCTCGACCCCGTACCTCGCCTGGCCGGTGATGAAGTGGGTCCCATTATGCGCGCCGGACGATGCGCCGGCGATATGATCAAAACTGCTGCCGAATCCCATCTCTTCCAGCGCGGCGAGGACGCCCAAGGAGTACACCCCCCTCATCCCGCCTCCCTGGACGACGAGCCCGATAGGG
>JBOHOI010000323.1:0-2856 GCA_050731155.1 Nitrospiraceae bacterium
GGCGGGGGCTGCGGCCGGAGCAGCAGGCGCTGCAGCGGCGGCGGGAGCAGCCGGAGTGGCGGGCTTGGCGGGGGTGGCCGGCGTGGTTTGAGCGAAAGCGCCAGCGGCAAACAGGCCAGCAACCAGGGCAGCGATGAGCTTGTTCATGTCAAGAATTTCCTTGGGTTAACGTTACTTGGGATTTCCCCCTCCGGGAAGTCGGAAGGCCTCTTCGTAACGAGCTCGCTAAACAGCCGGTTGACAGCTTTCGTGCATTTATTTGTGGCTAGAATCCAAGGGTTTCACCTAGTTTGTCAAAGACTAGACCTTCTACTCACCCCGGAGACGTTTTTCCATGTACCAGCACATCAAAGTGCCTGCTGAAGGCCAGAAAATCACCGTCAATGCCGACATGTCGCTCAACGTGCCGGACCAGCCCATCATCCCTTACATCGAAGGCGATGGCACGGGCTTTGATATCACGCCGGTGATGCTGAAGGTGGTGGACGCGGCGGTGGCCAAGGCCTACGGCGGCAAGAAAAAGATCCACTGGATGGAAGTCTATGCCGGCGAAAAGTCCACCAAGGTTTATGGTCCCGATGTCTGGCTGCCCGAAGAAACGCTGCACGCTGTGCGCGACTACGTGGTGTCCATCAAGGGCCCGCTGACCACGCCGGTGGGCGGCGGCATTCGTTCGCTCAACGTCGCCCTGCGCCAGGAGCTGGACCTGTACGTCTGCCTGCGCCCGATCCAGTACTTTGACGGCGTGCCCAGCCCGGTCAAGGAGCCCCACAAGACCAATATGGTGATCTTCCGCGAGAACTCGGAAGACATCTACGCCGGCATCGAGTTCGAGGCCGAGAGCGACAAGGCCAAGAAGCTGATCAAGTTCCTGCAAGACGAGTTCGGCGTCAAGAAGATCCGCTTCCCCGCGACCTCGGGTATCGGTATCAAGCCGGTGTCGCGCGAAGGCACGGAGCGACTGGTGCGCAAGGCCATCCAGTACGCCATCGACAACGACAAGCCCAGCGTGACCCTGGTGCACAAGGGCAACATCATGAAGTTCACCGAAGGCGGCTTCCGTGACTGGGGCTATGCGCTCGCGCAAAGGGAATTCGGCGCCGAGCTGATCGACGGCGGCCCGTGGTGCAAGTTCAAGAACCCGAAGACCGGCAAGGAAATCACGGTCAAGGACAGCATTGCCGACGCCTTCCTGCAGCAAATCCTGCTGCGTCCCGCCGAATACAGCGTGATCGCCACCCTCAACCTCAACGGCGACTATGTGTCGGACGCGCTCGCGGCCCAGGTCGGCGGTATTGGCATCGCCCCCGGCGCCAATCTGAGCGACTCGGTCGCCATGTTTGAGGCCACTCATGGCACGGCGCCCAAATACGCCGGCAAGGATTATGTGAACCCTGGTTCCGAGATCCTGTCGGCCGAAATGATGCTGCGGCACATGGGCTGGACCGAAGCCGCCGACCTGATCATCAGCTCGATGGAAAAGTCCATCCTGAGCAAGAAGGTGACGTATGACTTCGCCCGCCTGATGGAAGGTGCGACCCAGGTCAGCTGCTCCGGCTTTGGCCAGGTGATGATCGACAATATGTGACGATCGGCCGGTGCCCACCGGCCACCCTCATCTGAGCAATGCCCCTGATGCACGCATCAGGGGCGTTTTTGCCTATGGGGCTGCCTTACTTGCGCGCGCCCATATCCGTGTGCGAGGCGGCATGAAACTGAGGGGCTCTGACCCGCAGGCTGCGGGGCTGGTGCGCTGGCGGCCCCGAGGGCACATGCTTTGACTGCTGTGGCGGTGTGGCTCGAGACTCGGCCTGGATGTTCTGGGCCAGCAGTCCTTTGGGGCCTTCGCTGACTTCATAGCTGACCCGTGAACCTTGCTTGAGGGTCTTGAACCCGTCCATGGCAATGGCGGAAAAATGGGCAAAAACATCACCGCCGCCGCCATCGGGCTCGATGAAACCAAAGCCTTTCGCGTCGTTGAACCACTTGACAGTACCGGTCGCCATCGGGGTCTCCGTTTCCCTCACCAGCGAATGAGTTTGGGCAATGAGGGCCGGCTTGTCAATATTTAGGCCGTCGAGGGCTGATGGGGTATATGCGGCCACGAATTCTGCGGTCGCTTGAATGGGTCGAAAATGGCACCCAATTACCCGGATGCTGCAGCGTGCAAGCCTGCCCGATAGAATGAAAATCATGGCCACGAAACCCCCATCTGCCCCCGCGACGCCGAAGGCCCAGCCACCCAGCCAGGACGATGGTGGTTCGGTCGTGCTGGAGCGACGTACGCAAAAGGTCAAGCCGCCGCAAATGCACCAGGTCGTGATGCTCAACGACGACTACACGCCCATGGAATTCGTGGTGGTTGTGATCCAGGAGTTTTTTAGCAAAGACCGTGAAACCGCGACCCAGATCATGCTCAAGATCCATCTGGACGGCAAAGCGATCTGCGGGGTTTATTCCAAGGACGTGGCCGCCACCAAGGTGGACCAGGTGCTGGACGCCGCCCGGAAAGCTGGGCACCCCTTGCAATGTGTGAGCGAACCCGTTGAATAAGTGACGCCAGAACCGATATACAGTTGAACATCACAGCAAGGCAAAAGGAATTGACATGATTGCCCAGGAATTGGAAGTCAGCTTGCACATGGCCTTTGTCGAGGCCCGGCAGCAGCGCCATGAGTTCATCACCGTGGAGCATCTGCTGCTCGCCCTGCTGGACAACCCGAGCGCTGCCGAGGTGCTGCGGGCCTGCTCGGCCAACATCGACGACCTGCGTAAATCGCTGGCCAACTTCATCAAGGACAACACGCCCCAGGTGGCAGGCAGCGACGAGGTGGACACCCAGCCCACGCTGGGCTT
>JBOHOI010000324.1:0-2819 GCA_050731155.1 Nitrospiraceae bacterium
CAGCGCCACGACGCAGGGGATAAGCTGGGGTTTCTCAAAGCCACCGTCGCGTTCGCGCTCAAGGACCCTGTACTGGGTCCGACATTTGCTCGCTACCTGAAAGACATGCGCTGACGCGGAGGCAGGTTCAGTGCGCACCACGTGCCCGGTGTCTGACACAGCGGGTTCTCTCATCGCTCTGACCTCCCTCGGCGGTTCAGCCTCAAGAGGGACGTGACCCTGATGCCAGCGGAACAGAACGAACGCGACACGCAAAACCTCGAGACACCGGAGCAACTCCCGCTTCTTCCGGTCAGGGACATCGTCGTCTTCCCGTACATGGTGTTGCCCCTGTTCGTCGGGCGCGAAATGTCGATCAAGGCGATCGAGGCGGCGCTGGCCGGCAACCGCATGATCTTCCTGGCCACCCAGAAAGCGCTCGACGTGGAGAATCCGAAGCCGGAGGATATCCACGCCGTCGGCACGGTCGGGATCATCATGCGCATGCTGAAGCTCCCGGACGAGCGCATCAAGATCCTCGTCCAGGGTCTGGCGAAGGCCAAGGTTCAGGAATACATCCAGACCGAGCCGTATTACTCGGTCCGGATCACCAAGGTCGTGGAAGCCAAACCGCCCACCCCATCCCTTGAAGCCGAAGCGGTAATGCGGACCGTCAAGGAACAGCTCGAGCGGATCATCAGTTTGGGCAAGGTGCTCATGCCGGATGTGATGGTGGTCATCGAGAACCTGGAAGACCCGGGCCGCTTGGCCGACATGGTGGTGTCCAACCTTGGTCTGAAAGTGGAAGTGACGCAGGAGGTCCTGGAGGTGGAGGACCCGGTCGCGCGGCTCAGGCGGGTCAGCGAGATTCTGTCCAAAGAAGTCGAAGTCCTCTCCATGCAGCAGAAGATTCAGGCCCAGGCGAAGGGCGAAATGGACAAAACCCAGCGCGAATATTTCCTCCGGGAGCAACTGAAGGCGATTCAGAAGGAACTGGGGGAGCTGGATGAGCGGGGCGAGGAGATCGCGGAGTTCCGCAAGCGCCTCAAAGATTCCAAGATGCCCGACAAGGTCTTGAAGGAATGCGAGAAGCAGCTCAAGCGTCTGGAGAAGATGCATCCGGACACGGCCGAGTCAGCGACCGTCCGGACCTACATGGAGTGGATGGTCGAGCTGCCGTGGAGCAAGAAATCAAAGGACAATCTGGACATCAAGACGGCGGCGAAAGTGCTCGACGAGGACCATTACGACCTGGAAAAGGTCAAGGAACGCATCCTCGAATACCTGGCCGTCCGCAAATTGAAGGACAAAATGAAGGGGCCGATCCTCTGCTTCGTCGGCCCGCCGGGCGTGGGGAAAACCTCGCTCGGCAAGTCGATCGCCCGGGCGCTGGGGCGCGAATTCGTGCGCATCAGCTTGGGAGGAGTCCGTGACGAGGCTGAAATCCGAGGCCACCGTCGCACCTATGTCGGCGCATTGCCCGGACGCATCATCCAGGGTATCAAACAGGCCGGCACGAACAACCCGGTCTTTATGATGGACGAAGTGGACAAGGTGGGAATGGACTTTCGTGGAGACCCGTCGGCTG
Source organism: Nitrospiraceae bacterium (assembly GCA_050731155.1). Lineage (GTDB taxonomy): Bacteria > Nitrospirota > Nitrospiria > Nitrospirales > Nitrospiraceae > NS-7. The sequence goes on from JBOHOI010000324.1 coordinate 1,568, forward strand.
CCCTCCTCGAGGTCCTGGACCCGGAGCAGAACCATGCCTTCAGCGATCACTATCTGGGGGTGCCGTTTGACCTGACCGAGGTGATGTTCATCACCACCGCGAACCTCATCGATCCGATCCTCCCGGCCCTCAAAGACCGGATGGAAGTCATCGAAATCCCCGGATACACCGAGGAAGAGAAACTGGGCATCGCCCTACGGTATCTGATCCCGAAGCAACTCAAGGAACACGGCATCACCGAGGAACACATCCGCATCACCGAGGCGGCCTTGGGCCTGATCGTGTCTCAGTATACGCGGGAGGCGGGCGTCCGGAACCTGGAACGCGAGATCGCCAACGTGATGAGGAAAGTGGCCAAACAGGTGGCCGAAGGGAAGTCGGAGTGTCACACGATCACGCCGGCCAACCTGCATAAGTACCTCGGCGTCCCCAAGTTTCTGCCCGAGGCGGAACAGGAAAAAGACGAGGTCGGGGTGGCAACCGGCCTCGCCTGGACTGAGACCGGCGGAGACGTCCTGTACATCGAAGCGACCGTGATGAAAGGGAAGGGGCAACTGACGCTCACCGGCCACCTGGGCGACGTGATGAAAGAGTCGGCTCACGCCGCGTTGAGCTATGTGCGCTCACGGGAAAAACTCCTGGGCATCAGCCCGGACATCTTCTCAAAAACCGATATCCATATCCATGTGCCAGCCGGCGCGATCCCCAAGGACGGACCATCGGCCGGCATCACGATGGCAGCGGCGTTGGCGTCCCTCCTCTCAAACATCCCGATCCGCCGCGATGTGGGAATGACGGGAGAGGTCACCCTTCGCGGACGCGTGCTGCCCATCGGCGGCCTCAAAGCGAAGATCCTCGCGGCCAAGCGAGCGAAGCTCTCCACCGTGATCCTGCCCAAGCGCAACGAAAAAGACCTCGAGGAGATTCCCAAGCACCTGTTGCGCGGCATTCAGTTCGTCTTTGCCGAGACGATGGACGACGTGATCAAGGCGAGTCTGCGCCGAGGGACGGCACAGGGGTCGAAAGCCAAGCCGGCGGATGATCGGCGCGGACCAGGCCACACCAAGACCGGCCGAATCGAAAAGCCTTCACGCGCCCCTCGTTCGCGCCCCTTGCAGCCGGCCGTTCCAGCCTCGCCCCCGTCTCCCCCGGCACTCTAGCCCGGATTATTCATGGACGCTTCTGCTGCAATCGCCCATTCGCTGCTGCGACCAGCCTGCCCGCGCTCTGGACAGCGGGCAGGCGGGTGGGC
>JBOHOI010000325.1:0-2761 GCA_050731155.1 Nitrospiraceae bacterium
GGAGGGGTCCCATATATGTAGCGCACTGGGAACTGCCCCAGTTGCGATTCGATCCACTGGGCGTCCCTACCGTTTGTCGCCAGCCCTGCGGCTACACCCGCGACCTCCTCCGCCAGTTTCTTGAGACGCTCCGGGCCAGCCCCGGTATCCCGCTCGCCCGAGACCTCCGGCAAGGTCCGCAGATACAACTCGATCAACAAGGATTCCTTCCACTTCGTCAAGACGCCCGGTCCCACCGCTGCGAGATCGGCGGCGGTCAACACAAACAGTTTACGGAGCACCTCAGGCGTCGCGACAGCCCGCGCAAACGTCAACAGCACCTTTTCGTCATAGGGGTCCCGCCGGAAGGCGGTGTGGGCCATCAACAGGTGGCGATGCACTAGAAAGACCAGCGTGCGCGTCTCCTGCTCGTCAAAGCCCAAGCGAGCCGCGGTTTCCTCGGCAATGGCCTTCCCGACCTCGCTGTGGTCTTCCTCGCGCCCTTTCCCAAGGTCATGTAGGAGGACTGCCAAATGAAGCAGATCTCTGCGGCGGATCTCCTCATAGACCTCCTTGAAAATCCCCGGTTCCTGGCCCAATTCCTCGGCTTTCGCGACCGCCAGCAGGCTGTGCTCATCCACGGTGTACTTGTGGTACTGGTTGAACTGCATCAGCCCTCGCACCGTCGAGAATACCGGGATGAGCTTCTCCAGGAGATGGGCTCGGTGCATCGCGGTGAGAGTATCGGCCACACCAGGCCCCGACAGGATCTGTAAAAAAATCCGGCTCACTTCCGGCGCGCGAAACGCCTCGTCCGAGACCGTCTCCACGTGTCGGTGGATGTCTTCGAGCAGCGTGGTATCGATCGTGAGCCGGCGGCAGCGGGCCAGATCAAACAGCCGAAGCAGCAAGTCAGGACTGTCCAAAACCCGGTTGCGCAACTCCGCCGGTACCGTGAGCTGTTCCCCAGTCACCAGAAAATAGCCATCCACCCGCGGTGAGGGCAAGAGCCTGGCAAGGCGGCGCCAGATCGGCACGCGTCGGCAACGATCCACAAACCGCATGCAGAGCTCGTGCAGCCCCATCGTATGACGGTAGTACTGCTGCATGAACTGTTCGACCGCCAGCAAATGCGGACGGTCCTGGAACCCGAAGCGTCCTGCCAGCCAGACCTGTTCGTCGAACGAGAGAATCTCCTGCGCCATCCCCGCATGAAGATGCATGAAGGCCCGCACACGCCACACAAACTCGCGCGCCTCACTCAGCGCTCGATAGTCTTGACGGGAGAGGATACCCCGATCAGACAGGTCAAGAATCGTTGCGGCCTGATGCCTGGCCATACCGGCCCACTGGAGCAGGTGGAGGTCCCGCAGCCCGCCCTTGCTCTTCTTGACGTTGGGCTCCAGCAGATACACTGTCTCTCCGAACTTTTCATACTCGCGACGGCGCTCCTCAAGCTTGTGCTCAATAAAGCGATCCGCTCCCCGGGCCACCACCCGCCGAAAGTACCGGCGGCGAAACTCCTGAAAGAGCTGAGGACTCCCGGCCAAGAATCTGGCTTCCATCATGGAGGTCCTGACAGTCAGATCGGTTGAGGCCAGCTCGAGGCAATCCTGGATGGTTCGCACGCTGTGGCCCACCTGAAAGCCGATATCCCAGAGCTGGTGCAACATCTGCCGAACCAACTCCGGCACCACCGCAGCGGCTTCCGGCCGGTATAAAAACATAAGGTCAATATCGGAGTAGGGAGCCAGTTCGCGTCGGCCGTACCCACCCAGCGCCACAAGGCAGCAGTGCTGGAAACCGGCCTCCACCGCGCGCTCGTCCATCCTCCGCACGACGTTCCGGTACCGGCCGATAATGAGCCCATCAACCAACTCGGTCAGGGCCGCCAGGACCTCTGTGCCGGAGGTGCCACCCCATAACCGCTGACCGATGGTCTCCCGCTGCTCGGCGAGGGTGGCACCGGCTGTTTGCGTCTCGGTATCCCGCTGGCCGTCAGGAATTGGGCTCACAGCGCGCTCTCCCCCGTCTCGCCCGTGCGGATGCGGACCGCAGCGCCAAGATCCCGTACGAAGATCTTGCCGTCTCCGATACTGCCGGTCTTCGCCGTCCTCGTGATGGTCTCGATCACGCGCGGCACCTGGCCGTCCGTGACCGCGACTTCGATCTTGACCTTGGGCACGAACTCGATTGTGTACTCGGTTCCACGGTAGGTCTCCTTGTGTCCCTTCTGGCGGCCAAACCCCTTGACCTCCGTTACCGTCATGCCCTGGATACCGATCTCCAGCAGCGCATCCTTCACCTCATCCAGCTTGAACGGCTTGATGATCGCCTCGACTAATTTCATAACGTCTCCCTATCGCGTATCGCCTCTCGCTTCAGATCGGTTTACGAGTAGGCGCGCTCACTGTGTTGGCTGATATCCAACCCGGTGGCCTCTTCGTCCGGCGTGACCCGCAGCCCGATCAAGCCATCAACCAGTTTGAGGATCACATAGGTTCCGACGAAGGAGAACACTACCGCCGACACGACCGTCAGGGTCTGGATGCCGAACTGGGCAGGGTTGCCAAAAAAGACGCCGTCCGCCCCGGCTGGATTCAAGGCCTTGCAGGCAAGAAGCCCGGTCGCCAGAAGTCCCAGGATGCCACCGACCCCGTGGATCCCGACGACATCGAGCGCGTCATCATAGCCGATCTTCCCCTTCCAGACAATGGCGAAATAGGAGAGCACGCCAGCCGCGCCCCCCATCAGCATGGCCGACAGAGGCCCCACAAAGCCG
>JBOHOI010000326.1:0-2740 GCA_050731155.1 Nitrospiraceae bacterium
GAGAGGTCCCGTCCCGATCCTGGAAGGTGTACATCTCCTTCTCGACGATGTCCGTGGTCGCCCCGATGCTTCGCGCGAAGAGCTCCGTGACTTCGAAGATGGGGACGCGGATTTCTTGGTATCCGTGCAGCATGGAGAGGCGACGAGCCGTTCCCTCTATCGCCTGCCAGCGCGCAATCTCAGCCGGAAGAATGTCCTTCACACCTTTGATGCCACGGATCATATTTGGGAGCCCGTTAGAGGTGAGGTGTTAGGCGTGAGGAGAGGTCTGCTCGGAGAGGAAACCCCTGACGCCTCACGTTTCACGCCTCACGGATTGAGCGGCACTATAGCCTTGGGGGTAGGGCAAGTCAACGCGCCACAACCTTCATTCTTCCTTGCGCAGCCTTGTGGCTAGAGGTATAGTGCCCCCCTCTGAGAAGGCATCATTGAACGCTGAACGATGAGTGATGAACGATGAATAGGATTTCCATTCAGCAGTCCGCGTTCAGCATCCATCATTCTGAAGGGAAGGGGTCATGACCCAGGATGGATCAGCGCGGCGCGTCATCGCAGTAGCTCCCATGCCGCCGGAGAAATCGGCCTACGCGCTGGCGCGCTACAGCCGCTCGCCCGATGCCATGGAAGACAGCATCCGGTGGGTCCACGCGCATTCATCGGAGAAATTCTGGGAACAGTTCTATTTCGCCTACGGGCACGCCTCCATCGCGGACCTGGGTCACGTCATCATCTGCTTCGAGCATATCTCCGAACTGGCGGCTATCCGACTCGAAGACGAACCGCTCTGGGACGGCCAGGCGAAATCCAGCCGCTATCAGAACTTTGCGCACGGTGGGTGCTTTGTCCCGGACTCGGTCCGCGGCACAGAAAACGAAGGGACCTACCAAGGCATCATCAGCAGCCTGTCGAACGCGTATTCGCTCCTCCACGAGCCCTTGACGAAGTTTCTTTCGGAGCGCGAGCCGCGGCCCGAGAGCATGAAACCCGGCGACTATACCAGGACCATCGCCGCCCGTGCCTTCGATGTCACGCGGTACCTGCTTCCGCTGTCAGCGCGCACGAACGTCGGGCAGGTGGTGAGCATCCGGACACTAGAGAAACAGATCACCCGGCTGCTGTCGTCCCAACTGCCGGAATTGCGCGCGATCGGGGAAGAGCTGGCCGAGGCCTGCCGACGCCCGCCTGTCAACCTCTGGGGCGAACTCTCGGGCCAAGAGGCAGGCTTGGCGGAGCCGCTGGCACCGACGCTGGCCCGCCACGCGAAACCGAGTCCCTACCAGGCCGGAGTCTATGCCGACCTGGCCCATCATGCGCGCGAGGTCATAAAAGCCGCTGGCCTGGATCAGCCCTCTGCTTGGACGAAAGTCGATAGCGTCGATCTGGTCGAGCCCCATCACCCGCTGGACGAGCTCACCGCGACGCTGCTCTATCGGACCAGCCAGGCGCCCTACCGGAACATCCTGGCGGTGGTGCGGGACTGGACCGAGAAACAGAAGCAAGAGACGGTCGAAGTCGCGCTCAAGAAGAGGGGCCCTTATGACGAGCTGATCAAGGAGTTCCGCTGCGGCTACGCGTTCGTGTTCGACATTCTGATGGACATCGGCGGGTGGCGGGACCTGCACCGGCACCGCCGCTGCCAGCAGGTCCAGCAGAACTTCACGACTCAGCATGGCTATGACGTGCCGCCGGCCCTGACCGAGGCTGGTCTGGACGGCGACTATCGCGCTGCGATGGACGCAGTGAAGACGGACATCGAGCAGTTGCGCAAATCCCATCAAGAGGCAGCCCTCTATGCGATCCCCTTCGGCTTCAAGGTTCGTTGCCTGTTCAAGATGGATTACGCCGAGGCGGAATATATCGCCCGGTTACGATCAGGGGTGAAAGGCCACTGGTCCTATCGCACGGTGGCTTGGCAGATGAAGCAGAAGCTCGCGGAACGCTACCCCTTCCTCGGCGACCAGATCCGAGCCACTCCGCCGGATCAGGAAGACAGTTTGACGCGGTAGCGACTCCAACCAGCACGGGCTATCCGGATTGACCAAAATCTAATTGATTTATGGAATATCGCACGGACTCTCTCCACTCTTCGCCTCAAGTACGTGGCGCAACTTTTGGTCTAGTCGCTGCAGCCCTTTTCGGTGTCAGTCCTCCTTTCGCAAAACTCCTTCTTCCTGAAGCCGGTCCGCTCCTCATTGCAGGGTTGCTCTATCTAGGCGCCGGGCTAGGGCTTCTTGCTTTCGAGCTGATTTCCGATTGCAGGCCCCGATCCCATCCACGTGAGGCGCGAGTGCGTTCATCCGATATGTGGCTATTGGCTGGCATCGTCTTGACAGGCGGTATCCTAGGACCAGTCTTCATGCTTTGGGGCCTTCAACGCCTCTCCGCAGTCATCGGCTCCTTGCTGCTGAACTTGGAAGCACCCCTCACAATTCTCCTAGCCGTCGTCTTGTTTCGGGAGCACATGGGACGGCAGGAAACAGGCGGCGCGATTCTCATCTTTGTCGCGGCCACTGTCCTTGGCTATCACCGCGAGGAGGTGCAGGCTGATCTATTGGGGCTCATGAGCATTATGGGAGCCTGTTTTAGCTGGGCCATCGACAATAATCTGACTCAGCGCCTATCTCTTCGTGACCCCATCGTGGTGACGCGGATTAAAGCGTTAGGCGCTGGTATCTGTACCTTAAGTCTTGCAGGGATCACCGGCGAGAGCTTTCCGCAGCTCTCAATCCTCATCTCTACT
>JBOHOI010000327.1:0-2739 GCA_050731155.1 Nitrospiraceae bacterium
CTGCTGCGTCTGGGCGTCCTGCCCCATTTGCAACATGATCCGCTCATGCTGCCGCTCCACCATCGCCGCGCGTTCGGGGCGTCCGGCCATCGTGTCCTCCACGACGGTCTGGCCCTTGAGCTGCTCCGCCCAGGCCGGGGACTGGTGAGTCATGGCCGTGTGATCGCCGTGGGAGGAGGATTCAGCCGAAGCGGCAAGTGGGAGCCACAAAAGAATTCCCCCGAGCGTCACGCTGAGGGAACGGAAGAAGGTGTGAGATACCTTGAGGTGATACATGGACCGGCCTCCTTATCTATATCTATGGAATATGCGCGATGAAGTGACCCTAACCGCTGAATATTGTTACATACACTGGCAGGTTTGGGAAAGGCCTCCGAATTTCCGAGGTAACCATTCCTCCGCAGCTCGAATGAAACTGAGAGACCCTAACGATACTCAAGTCCGACCGACTCTGTCAACCCCCAGAATTTCGGTCGGTGATCGGAGGGGTGTCGGATCACCAAGCGAGAGAGCAGAGGGAGCTCATTGATGGGTCTATCGGTAAAACGTAGTGTGGAGAATCCTTGCAGACTACAATTTGCGCACCGAGAATTTCCCGGCGTGGTCTTCTTCAACGGAGTGAAGAAACGAGGGGGACTCTGAGCGGTCCGGTTCGCGAAGGACTGATTGAGGTTCGATGCTCGGAGACGGTGGGAGTCGTTGAACGGATAACACCAGCAGGGCAAGCAGGAAGCATCCGATGATCAATACGGCGCTGGCCGTGCGGATCGCTCTCGACCCTTCTGCTTGTAAATCCCTGGCAACCTCCGCCACGGTTTCCAGGAGACGATCCAGGGCGAGGCTGACCTGGATCAGTTTCGGTCCCGCGTTTTCAGCAGCATGCACTTCAGCCTTGCTCCTGAGAGCGCCAGCTTCCTGAGGAGAGGTTGCCCTCCACAAGTTGGTCAGCAATGCAATGGTAACATCGGCGGCCGAAAAGTAGGTAGCAAGGCTGTCTCTCACTGCTTGCAGGTCTTGCGCTTCGCTCTGTTCCTTGCGCGACACGCGTCCACTCGCCGCGGCGTAGCGATCAACCGCCTTCAGAATACGGACGCGCTGATCCGGCAGAGACGCCGAGATGCGCTCAAAATCTTTCAGGGTTGGAGCTTCAAGCGCACGAATGATGGTGTTTCGATACCTCATCACATCGGCGGAGATATGGCCAAGATCCGTGGCGGCCAACGTGTAGTCCGCATACAGGACGCGGAGATCCCGATCAATCTCGCGCAGAATGTGGGAGCTTACCAACCCACCCACGGCAATCAACAGGCTCACAAGCACCTGGCTCCAGGGTGGCCTGCCAAATCGGACCTGCCATCCAATCCTCACTCTGATTTTCCCCTCATCATGATCACAACCGCCCCCATCTCGGTCACACTGACTATCCCCACACCCTCGCCAGCGCCGCCACTGCCAGAGTCAGAAGGATACCAACCTTGAGCCAGAAGTCCTCATCCATCATCGACCTCTGGTACGAATTTCTTAAAGAAAAGGGGCAGGGGAGCCATGGGCTGGTCCCCCACCCCTCCGTCAGGAGTGGAATGGGGAACCGCTGCACCCGCCAGGCGAGTACCCGGCTCCCTCCCACACCCTCTCTCCGAACTGGCGTGGAATTTACAGCCAGTTCACGCGCTCGGCAGGCCGGATATAGATCGGCTCCTCCACCTGGATGCGCGCCACCTCCTTGCCCGATTTGTTGAAGCCCAGCACGGTGTCGTTGTACATGTCGAACCGCTTGCCGTGAATCTGGGTCTCAAACACCTTCGGGCCCGGAATGACGTCATACCGGAAGATGATCTGCTGGCTGGCCCGCCACAACTGCAGCACCGCCAACAGCTCCCGGCTCGGCACCAGGTACTTCTCGATCGCGTTGTCCACGCCCGGCCCGAACATCTGCCGTGCGTAGCCCCGGGGGGAGTGCCGCGGCGGAATGTAGAAGCCGTTGGGTTCCGTCCCCCACTGCGGGTACAAGGGCAACGCCACCTGCTCCACCCGAATGGCAAAGTAGAGCGGGTGCCACCGATCCTCCGCCCACAGGCCGTCTTCACCGATGCGCACGAGGCTCTGCATGCGGATCTTCCCCACGCAGGCCGCCATGCAGCGCGTCTCCATCGGCTCACCGCCCGTCAGCGGGTCCTTCCCTTCAATCCGCGGGTAGCAGGCGATACACTTCTCGCTCACCCGCGTCGTGCCCCGATACATCGGCTTCTTGTACGGGCACTGCTCCACACACTTCTTGTAGCCCCGGCACCGGTTCTGGTCGATCAGCACGATCCCGTCCTCCGGCCGCTTGTAGATGGCCTTCCTGGGACAGGCTGCCAGACAGCCCGGATAGGTGCAGTGGTTGCAAATCCGCTGGAGATAGAAGAAGAACGTCTCATGCTCCGGCAGACTGCTCCCCGTCATCCGCCAGGGTTCATCCCGCGAGAACCCGGTCTTGTCGATGCCTTCCACGATCGCGCGCATCGAGGTCGCCGTGTCCTCGTAGATGTTGACGAACCGCCATTCCTGGTCCGTCGGAATGTACCCGATCGCCGCCTGGCCCACCTTCGCCCCGGCGTCGAAAATGGTCATCCCTTCGAACACCCCGTACGGCGCATGGTGCTTGCGGCCCACCCGCACGTTCCACACCTGCCCGCCCGGGTTCACTTGCTCGATCAACTGCGTGATCTTCACGTCGTAGAACTGGGGATACCCGCC
>JBOHOI010000328.1:0-2708 GCA_050731155.1 Nitrospiraceae bacterium
AACTCCAGCCCTTCCTCCACAAGCGCCCCCTCGGCGGCGTAGAACATCGTGTAGTAGGAACGCGACACCGCAATCTCCGGATGGCCTGAGCGAAGGAGATCCTGGGAGGCGAGGAGATTCTCAGTGGCCTTGGCCAGCAACGCCTCGGTCTGGCCTTTCATCCGACCTCAACACCCTCACGGTGCAGGCTCTTCGCGAGCAACGTCCGTTGGCGTTCCCAGTCGGATTTCCGGACCGGGATCAGCGAGATGGTAATCCCATGTTTGAGCGACAGTTCCGCGACAAGCCCACCGGTCCGGTCAATAATCGGCCACGGACGTTCGAAGTCGTCAAGCACCGCGGCGACATCGAGATCCGAACCCGGACGAGCCGAACCTCGCGCATAGGATCCGTAGAGAACCAGGTGGCGGAGGTTGTTCCCATAGAGTGTCACCAAGCCCGCCTTAAGGTCGGCGAGAGCGGCCTGGATGTTCGCGCGATTCAGGATGGTGTGCAGACTGGTTGCCCTCATGGAGAGACGCCTCTCGAAGCCCGCTGCCTGAGACAAGACTGAGCCTACACAATGGGCGCCGAATTGTCCAGCAGGCGGATTGCCCGGCGTGGCCGCAGGGAGCCCGAGGAGGTACCCGGGGACCGAAAAGGAGAGCCAGGACAGGGCCAGGTCTTGAAAAGGAAAAACGTGCCAGGCTGCTTTTCTAGGAACTTTCAAGTTAGTCAGACACTCCTTGATGCGTCCCTCCCCCGCGCCTCCCGCGGGGAATCCTGAGGGCGCCTTCCTAGCCGCTCATGCTCCGCTAGACATCGCTGCCTGTCTCGTGTAACGTTCTCCCGGCCTTTCTCCCATCGGTTGTCTGCTCCCTTGCCTTCACCACTCAGTCGCACGGGCCAAGGAGGTCACCGTGGCCATTCAATTGGCGGTTGCAGTTCTCGCCGTTCTGGTCCTGCTGTTCGCCACGATCAAGATCGTCCCGGAATATCAGCGCATCGTCGTCCTGCGTCTGGGCAAAGTCCTGCCACGGCCCAAGGGACCGGGCATTGTCATAATCATTCCGGTCATCGATCGGCCCATTCGGGTGGACCTCCGCGAGACATATCTCGAGGTCCCGCACCAAACCTGTATCACCAAGGACAATGCGGGGATCTCCATCGACTTCCTCATCTATTCGAAGGTCCTCGACCCGACCGCCAGCGTGGTTCAGGTCCAAGACTTTGCCGGGGCTTCTCAGGGCATTGCCACCACTACGCTCCGGGCGGTTGTGGGCGACATCCCGCTTGACGATGTGTTAGCGAAGCGGGATCAGATCAACCACCTCTTGCAGGCCAAAATGGACGAGGTGACCCAACGCTGGGGGGTGAAAATTACCACCGTTGAGATCCGTGAAATCACTCCGCCTAAAGAGGTGCAGGAAGCCATGACGCGTCAGATGTCCGCCGAGCGAAGCCGGCGGGCCACTGTCACCGAGGCGGAAGGGGCGAAGCAGGCAGCCATTGCGGTGGCCGAGGGTGAGAAGCAGGCGGCGATTCTGAAAGCGGAAGGGGACAGGCAGGCGGCGATCTTGCGGGCGGAAGGGTTCGCCCTGGCCCTGAGAAAGATCTTTGAAGTGGCCAAGGAGGTGGACTCGAAAACCATGAGCCTGCAATATCTGGAGACGTTGAAGGTGATGGGGACCAGCCCTTCCACTTAGTTCATCTTCCCGATGGAGTTCAGCTCTTTCCTGGGCGGCTTGTTGGGAGATAGTAAGAAGGCATTCAGTAAAGAGTGATCGAGGAGGTGAGAGAGGACTCTAGCCACAAGCGAGGCAACTGGACTCAAAAAGATTGATTTCGATGGGCCATCCCTAATTTCCACCCGGCGAGCGGCCCCCGGCAGGGGAGGTCCACGCCCGCGCAAGAAATCTTCCCATCAGAACCCGTCAGCACCCTTCATCGGTGAAAGCCACTGCTCGGGCCACTCCTCTCGAAAGCCGACTGCCAACGCGCGTTCGTGCGCGATTGGAAATAACTCCTTCGGGGCTGTGGCTTGACAAGGCTCATGGACCCCTCTAGCCTTCGTGCAACCGAGGCGCCTTTTGACTCCGGCCTGGCTCCGCGACGGGACCACGTGAAGCATGAAGCTGCCGCATGCGGACGATTTGTTGGTAGACCGCGAAAAAGTCACACAGTATCTGCTTTCTCCCACTCATCCCGATGGAAGCGCGAAAGCAAAGTTTTTCTCTCGTTTTGGCTTTCGTCTCGAAGAATGGCAGGGGTTGGTTGAGGCGCTGCGAAAGCAGGGCGCGAGCTACCCAGTTGTCAAAACAGTGGAATCCTCGTACGGTACGCGCTATGCTGTAGACGGTCCGCTGGAATCGCCCGATAGGCGCAACCCGATGGTGCGTACGGTCTGGTTGCTTGAGCGAGGCAGCACAACGCCGCGATTGATCACTGCTTATCCGCTTGAGGAGGGATCATGATCAAGGAACATGATCGAATCGTGCTGACGAGTGATGTGCCTGAAGAAGGGTTGAAAGCAGGCGACGTGGGAACAGTCGTCCATGTGCACTCAAAGGGCGAAGCCTTCGAGGTTGAGTTTCTGACCCTGGATGGTCGAACGGCTGCCGTTGCCACTGTCAAGGCTCTTCATGTGCGCCCTGTGACCAGTCGGGACCTCACGCATGCGCGGCCCCGGGAAGTCCCGGCTTGATTGATCTGTCCGGCTCATCATACTT
>JBOHOI010000329.1:0-2696 GCA_050731155.1 Nitrospiraceae bacterium
GGTGGGAGGCATTCAACCTCAGGGGGTGCGGTGCGCGCAGGTCAAGCTTCCACACTTGTTTCTGATGCGATTCTATCGAAGGGGCTGTTGATTGACAAGCGTTTTACGGCACTTCTATAATGCTGCGGAGCCTGTCGGAGAATTCCCATCTACTGCGGTGAATGATCCGAGGTCATCTGCCTCGTTCTCGGCTCGACAAAATCCGGGGTGCCCATTGCCGCTTCGCATGCAATGGGTCAAGATTCCAGAGAATACGCCTCCGGTTTTTTCAGGCCTGCGGCCTCGCATCTGACCGCGTCTCCTTCCCCTCGTAACGAAGGGATCCTCCGACAGGCTCCTAGGCGCCGAAGTGGCGGAATTGGCAGACGCGCACGTTTGAGGGGCGTGTGGGGCAACCCGTGCGGGTTCAAGTCCCGCCTTCGGCACCATGTCTCCCTTGCTGGCCGAACACCATCAACGGGCCAGGGACGCGAGGCTAGCGGGTAGGCCCTCTCTTATTGTTTCTCATCACGAGCCTCTCATCTGACTCTACCTGCAGAACTACTGTTTCATCTGACCGGCGATTTCGGACAGGTCCTTCGGGTACAGCACGATCTCGATCCGGCGGTTCGCCGTCCGGCCATCTTCCCCGTCGTTGCTCGCGACCGGCCTGTTGTCCGCGTAGCCGACCGCTGAGAGGGTAGCACGGTCCACGCCGCCCTCTTCAATCAGATAGCGCACCACGCTGGTCGCGCGAGCCGTGGACAATTCCCAGTTGGTCGGGAACCGTTCCTTCAGCTTCGCACCGATCGGCACGTTGTCGGTATGGCCTTCAATCCGAATCTGTTTGTCAGTCACTTTCTTGAGAATATCGCTCACTTGCTTGAGTACCTTCAGCCCCTCCGGTTTCACTTTGGACTGCCCGGAGTCGAAGAGGACGCGGTCCACCATATTGATGGTCAGACGGTCCCGCACCTGCTGGATCTTAATGTCTCCCTTGGCAATCTCCGCTTGCAGCGACTTGGTCAGGTCTTCGTGGGTCTGGGTCAGGCGCTGGATCTCGGCTTCCTTGGCAGCCCGTTCCTGTTCCAAGCGGGCCTTCTCCGCCTCCTCCGCTCTGAGCCGTTCCTTTTCTCGTTCAATGGACGCCTGCAGCTTGCCGAGTTCTTGATCCCGTTCCTCGAGACGCTTGGTGAGGTCCGCTGCCCGCGCCATCTCGTTCTCCAGCTCGCCGGCGCGTTTCTGTAATCGGGCAATCTCCTCCTGTGCCGTCGTAGTCCCACTCATGAGCTTCTGTTTATCCTCCCGCAGCGCAGCCACCTGCGCCTGCTCCGAGGCCAGCTTGGTCGCCAGATCCCTCGCCTCGTTGCGGGCGTCGGTCAGGGCTTTCGTCAGTTGTTCCTTCTCCTTCTCAAGCGACGCAAGACGGGCGTTCGTATCCTCTACGCGCCGTTGGAGGTCGTTAGCCTTCGCTTCGAGCAGATCGCGCTGCTGCTGCAGCTTGTCGGTGGCGGTCCTTGAAGCCAGCAGCTCGTTGTTGAGGTTGGTTCTCTCCTGTTTCAGCCCTTCGATTTCGGCGGTAGCCTGCTTCTTATAACTATCGAACGCCGCCGCCGCCTGGGCCGATGCCTTGCGCGCCTGCTCCAAATCCGTAAGCGTCTGCGTATGGGTTCCTTTGCTCACGCATCCGGTGACCGTGACCATACAGACCGTGAGTACCACTGCTCCTGTGAAGTATCGCATGAGTTCCTCCAATCCTATTTCGCCTGTCTTAGCCGGACATCAACGAAGAACGATCCAGGCAACGTGTCATCCACCCAGGGAACGGACGTAGGCCAGCACAGCCTGCAGTTCCTGATCACTCAAGAGCCCGCGCCCTCACGGCCATGGAGGCCCGCGATAACCCTAGGTGCGAAGCCTCTGCAAGATCCGCCTTCGCACGGTAGACGAGAGCTCGACGAACTTCACGCCCATTCCCTGTGAGAATTCGTACTGGTCGGCCTTCGGGCAAATCCAGGCCACAACACCCTTGGCCTCAAGCCATTCCAATGGCGACTCAGGCAGCGCAAACTCTACTATGATTTTGGTCCCAATTGGAAGCGGGTTGCTGCTCTCGATGAAAAGTCCGTCGGGGCCGATCCCGGAGGCCTGGCCATGAAAGCGCTCCCCGTCAGCGGTCGTGTACCTGACAATAACGACAGTGGCAGACATCCTCGTTGTGGTCACTTGGGTCCTCAGGCTCGCATACGGTCAGAACCTGATCGCGCTGACAGTGCGATTCGATCTGGCGGCCGTAAAAATGGATCGGGCCAGATCCTTATTCAGGCTGGCCCGATCCGTTGAGGAGCCGTGCACGAGTCGCGATCCTCTATGATTCAAAATCCTATTTCGCTTTGTCAATGACCATCGTCCCGTCTTCCTGAATGGTGAGATTGACTTTGTCTCCCACCTTAATATCCTTCAGCTTCTCCGGCGACCGAGTGGTGAAATCCCGCGGGCCCGTCGCAGTTTTCACGGTAACTGTTCCCTTCATGGCATCAACTTTCTCAACTGGTCCTGAGACAACCTCCCGCGCGGCTAGACTGCTCAGTGCCAGGCCCATCACGAAAACAAACGATACGACCGCGAGGCTGATTCTCTTGATAAGCATCTCGTTCCTCCTTCATTCTTCATTAAATTCGTGCCATCCCCAAGGATGCTTAGCGACTCACTGCGTT
>JBOHOI010000330.1:0-2694 GCA_050731155.1 Nitrospiraceae bacterium
GCGCTGATCCCCGCGACCCAAGGCCTCTCGAACCGTAGTCAGTTTCTGTTGATACGGCTCCCAGTTCGAGCTGGGATAGTTCGCCTTATAGAAGGTCAGCGAGTTCGCAATCTCGTCAACCCAGGTGCTCTGAGCCCTGCCGACACCCGCCACCAAGAGGCAGACCGTGGACACTGTGAGCATCACCAGTGTCAGTTTGCCAGGCATCCATCGCGCGCCCATGTTCACCTCGCTTGCTCTCCCTCGTGGTAGGTCATATGGCTGGATGTCACGGCGCATCAGCCCCCGCTGTTGTCGTCCATGAAGTCGATCCAATAGTCGCAACCTCCGTCGCTGGAGCCCACACAGGGCGTTCGGCCGTCATCCCGGGTGTTCGGGACATGATCCGGCACCGCCATCTGCCGTTCCCGCCCAAGCCCTACCTCAAGGGAGTCGGTCGAGAGAGCCGCAGGGTGCTCCGCGGTCGGTTTTACACTGATCGTCAGGTTGTACAGATCATCCGCAGCCACATCGTTAATGCCATGGGCCCTCACCTGCAGCATCTTGACGAACTGATCCATTTCCACCCTGACGATCTGCTGATCTCCACGGCCGATCCCATCTCGGACCCTGTTCAGCTTCTCAAAGTAGGGATCGAAGTTGGAGGTCGGATAACTGGCCTTGTAGAAGGTCAGCGCGTTCCAGATCTCATCGGCCCACGTGCCTGCTCCGAAAGCGGCACCTACGGTGAATAGGCACACCGCCCAGGCAGTCACGAGCACAATTGGCAGTCTATGACACAGCGGTCCTTTCATGTTTGCCTCCCCTGCTCATTTTCACGGTTTACTCAGCCCGGGTCTAGAACGACACAATGTCATTGTACTTTCTCATATGCTCGCGAGTCTCGGGATCAAACGCCTGGGGGTTCGCTGAGCCTTCAGCTTCCGGCGCAATCATAGGTCGTTCGGTGCCCTCCCCCAGTTCACCTGACACGGGCGCCTCCCGCTGGACCTCGGAGCGCACGTCCGTGCTGTCCTTCTTCACCTCCTCTTTCTTGATCTCCTCCTTCTGTGACGGAGTTCCCGGCCCCGTTGGCTGATCGGCCGCACGGACGACCGGCGCAACCAACCACGTGATCAGCGCCAGCGACGCGACGATGATCGCGCCTCGCATGATCAGATAGGGTTTCATAGCGGGTTCCCTCCCCTCGCTAAATTTGATTCATGGAACACAAAACGTGTTCCGCTTGTTGCCTGTCTGACGGAGCCATCGTAGTGAATGCAACCAGAGTGAGCTACTACCCAAAGGATGGATTTTCTCTCACCCGTTTGGGTGAGAGAGCTGAAGGGAGGGAGTTGCTTATTTGCTGTTTAGGTAGAGGAGGATCGCTTCAACTCGGCCGGAAACACCCAGTTTGTTATAGACATGGTGTAGGTGGGTTTTAACTGTATCCAAGGAGACACACAACTGATCAGCAATTTCCTTGTTTCCCTTCCCGGCGGTCGCAAAGGCCAGGATTTCGAGCTCTCGCTCAGTCAGTGACGCCAGATTGCGAACACCGTGATCCTGCCCCTGACCGAGCGCCTTATAGGCGGCGCGTGCGAAACGATCGGGCATGAACGGCGAGATGACCGACTCGCCTTCGTACGTTCCCCTTATGATGCGCAAGAATTCCTTGTGATCGGCATCTTTCAGGATATACCCGCACGCGCCGGCCTGAACCGCTGCCACAATCCGGGCATCGTCGTCATGCACAGACAGCATCAGAACCTTGATCTCGGGTAGACATCCCCGGATCAAGCGCGTGGCTGTTACACCATCAAGCTTTGGCATGTTCACGTCCATCAAGACCACATCGGGTTTCGTGGCGGTCACGACGTTGAATGCCTCGCCCCCATCAGAGGCCTCGCCGACCACTTCCAGGTCAGGCTCCTGATCAAGCAGCAGCCGTAGACTCTGCCGGAACAGCCGCTGATCCTCTGCGATCACCAGCCTGATCGGCATTCGTCGCTCCCGTTTAGTGGCAACGCCATTGAAAACACTGCTCCGCCGGTCGGCCGGTTGGTGGCCCAGATGCGGCCGCCGTGAGCTTCCACCACCAGCCGACAGAAATGCAAACCAAGGCCGCGTCCGATGCGGAGATCGCGGCCATCTTTTTTCCGGAAAAACATCTCGAAAAGGTGCGGCAGCTCGTTGCTGTCCAGGCCGGGGCCTTCGTCCTCGATCTCAATCACCAAGACTGGAGCACCCGGAGCAGCGAACGCGATATCCGGCTTCGCCTCTCGTTCTGTCCGGGCCGAAAGAGTGATGACCCCTTTCGGTGGAGAGTACTTCAGCGCATTGTGCACGAGATTGATCCCGACCCGCTGGAAGCGGCGCCGGTCTCCGACGAAGGTGACCTCCTCCTCGGGCAAACTGAACCTGATGGTCACGTCTTTAGATTCGGCCTCCAACCTGAACAAATGCGCGACCTCCTGCAATAGGGCGGCCACCGAGAAGGGGGAGGAGACCAGGGGCAGACCCGCGTAGCTTTCCTGGTACACATCCAGCATGTCATTGATCATTCCGAGCAGCAGTTCGGTGGTAAAATGAAGTTCCTCGAAAAACTTGCTCACCGGTTTCGCCTGCAGTTCCTGTCGATGGCCGAGCCACTCCAGTGTCTTTTTGATACCGGCCAGCGGGTTCTGGATATCGTGCGCGAACATCGACGCGAAC
>JBOHOI010000331.1:0-2684 GCA_050731155.1 Nitrospiraceae bacterium
CGATGACCTGCATCCACATATGAAGAGTGGCGTAGGTATCTCGCCACGCCTCCAGGGGCAGACTAGGCCACACATCTGTGTTCGTAGGAACAGTCAAGGTTCGCTCGGGAGCCATAAGAACCTCCAAGATAGACTTCTCATGAACAGGAAGCCCATGTTACTCAAATGCTGAGTCCGCAGAGCCTATGCTCTTCTGAGGCGAGGCTCTGAATATGATTGAGTACCGGTTGATCTTTGGCTTGCTCCTTCATGACAGTTCTCCTCTCATTGCATTCAATCATACCTGTAGCGCTGCCCCCTGTCCTCTAGTGCATAGCGAAGTGTGTTACCGCGGCCATAAACCCACCATCAACACGCAGGCTTGCCCCATTGATGAAGTCTGCCAATGGACTTGCGATAAACGCGACGAGATTCGCCACATCCTCCACACGACCGAGCCGACCTGTCGGGCTATAGAGCATTTCCTGGCACAAGCGTCGTTCGATGCCTTTCCAATCAGCGTCCCATCCACGCTTCTCGGCCACATCGCGCCAGACGGTTTCCGAATCCGGTGTGACGATCGGTCCGGGACTGATCGCGTTCACGGTGATGCCGCTGTGCGCCAGTTCATGGGTGAGACTCATCGTCAGATTCACATTCGCCGCCTGGGTCGCGGCAAAGTCGGCGAGGTTCACTTGCGGTTCAGCTCCAACTCCACCTGAAATCTGGATGATGCGACCCCAGCCACGATCGCGCATTTGCGGTGCCATCAACCGAACCATCCGAACGAGCGACACGACGTTCTTGTTGTAAAGGTCGCTCCAATCCTTGGGCGTCGCACTGAGCCAGCCATGCTTGGGAAAGACTGCAGCCTGATGGATCAAGATTTCGACGCCGCCATATGCGACCATGGCACGGTCAGCGACATGTTCGGCTCCTTCGTCTGTGCCCAGATCGCCGAAGGCGACGCTAGCCTTGTCGCCGCTGGCTGAAATCTCTCGCGCGATGCGGTTCACTTCCTCATTCGCACCATGCATGACGACCGCCACGCTTTCGTGCGCGAGTGTCTTGGCAATGCCTTCCCCGATTCCTTTGCTGACCCCCGTGACCAAAGCTCGCTTGCCTTCCAGTTTGAGATTCATGAGGAGCTCCTTCTATCAACGATCACCTTAAGAGAAAAGACAGGTACGGTACCAGGCAGCCTTACTCGTGCTCTATCTGCTCACTGCATCAGAGGAGTAATTTGAGGCTGGTTCGGCTTTAACTCAGACAAGGATGCGCCCAGAACAGACCTGTTCTCAAGCAAATTTTTAACGGCTGAGATCCTCCGGTGTATTGGGAGGTTATCCAGAGCCAAAGACAGAACGGCAAGGGTGCAGTGTCTCATATGCGACCGTACTGAAGTAAGGCTCAAGACTTCACGTCTTGGCTCGTCGCTCGCCGAGCCCAAGGCGGAGCGCTTCGACGTCCAATTCGTGTTCGAGACGGTGGAGCAGTTCATCGCTGATGGTGCCGTCATTTCGCAGGCTGATCAATGCCAGGCGCTCGGTCGTCAAGGTCTCATGCCGTAGACGCCGGAAGGCCTCGGCGGCTTCGAGCGTGCACTCCTCATCTATGGTCCCCGATCTGGCGTAGCGCTGCAAATGTCGCCCATAATGGATCCGCAGCCGCTCAAGATGTTCTTTCATGGGCCAATCCTCACCCGCAAGCTCATCTAGGCGGGACAACGCCGCGGTCGTGGCGTGCTCGCGCGCTTTCATCTCTTCCTGTTCAAGCCCTCGACCCTCTTCGATCTTCAGTGTCCGGATCAGGGGCGCGAGGGACAGGCCTTGCAGCACCAGCGTCGCGAGAATCACAGAGAAGCTGAGCAAAATGATCTCGGCGCGATACGGGAACGGCGCGCCGGCGACGGTCGTCACCGGCAAGGCCAGCGCCGCTGCAAGCGTGACGATCCCCCGCATCCCGGTCCATCCCACGAGGAAGACGTGAGACCAGGGCGGCATCGGGTCGCGCGCCCGCAGCGACGGGCTAAAGAGTCGAGGAGATACCGCTGCCAGCGGCACCCACACGAGGCGCACGAGAATGGCCGTGGCACTCACCAATCCCCCTGTGAGAATCAGCGATCCGAATCGACCGGACGGCACCGCTTCACGGAGCGCCCCGAGCTGAAGACCGATAAGGATAAAAATCACCCCGTTCAACACGAACACGAGGAGATCCCACACAGCACGCGCTTGGATTCGCGTCAGCGGCGCTACGATCTCGCTGAAATGCTGCCGAAGATACAGGCCTCCCGCTACGCACGCGAGCACAGCCGAGGAGTGGGCATGCTCGGCAAGCACCCACGCCACATAGGGCGCAAGGAGCGTGACGGCAATCTCCGTGAAGCTGTCGGACATCAAGCTCAGCACCCACCGCGTGACCGCACCGACTGCCAGCCCGACCAGCACACCGATCGTCGCCGCCATCACAAACTGGAGAAGGGTCTCACTGAGGACAAAGGTCCCACTGACTGCCGCGGTGACGGCAGCCCGGTACAGGACCAGTGCCGTGGCGTCATTGACCAGACTCTCGCCTTCCAGGATCGTGACCAGCCGACGAGGGATGCGTAGCCGCTTCCCAATGGCCGTCGCCGACACGGCGTCCGGCGGGGAGACAATGGCACCTAAAGCGATGGCCTCGGCCCAACCTATGCCGGGTAACAG
>JBOHOI010000332.1:0-2656 GCA_050731155.1 Nitrospiraceae bacterium
ATCGCCAGGAGAGCCCTCCGAAATGAACGATCAGGTCAGGCGGTACATTACGTACGGCCCTGTATAGCTCCTCCGGCCTGAGGACGCGGATCCCCAGGTGTCGTCCCTCGTCGTCTCGAATGGCCTCGAATCTGACCTTGATCTCCTCGCGGAACTTCTCGTAATCGGCCGCATGGATTGCGCCACTCGGCTCGCGTCCCTTCACGTTGAAGAAGACCGGCGCGCAGTGTCCCCCATCGCTCCAGACCTTGGTCCTGTCCCAATTCACGCTGAGCCTGTCGAATGGCGTGACCTCTTCCGGATACTCGTTGAGCATCATCAGTCCTTCTCTGATGAGCCATTCGTTGACGCGGAAGCCCCCATCAAGCCGTCGCGCCCCATGGTCGGAGACTACCAGGATAGCGGTGTCCTCGTCGGTGGCATCGAGGATCTTTCCCAGCTCATGGTCCAGATACACATAATAGTCGCGGATGACTTCCTGGTATGGATTGCCAGCCTCATAGCGCACATGTTGCGGATCGTGAAATTGCCAGAACCCGTGGTGCAGGCGGTCAAGTCCGATCTCGACAAACTGGAAATACTCCCACTCGGAGTTCTGCAGAAAGTGGTGGATCACGGCGAAGTGCTTTCGGCTCATGGCATAGATCTCGTCCTTGAGCCGGTCTTTCTTGTCGCTGCGGAAGTCCTTTACGTCCACCGGGTATTCACCGACCAAGCTCGCAATCTGCTCCTTCACATTCGCTGGCCATGTGTAGGTGTCTTTCTGCGCGTCGGATGTCATGAAGCATCCCACGCAGATCCCGTTGACTCGCCGCGGCGGATACGACGGAGGCACACCGATGATGTTCGCGCGCTTCCCCTCACGCGCCACCTGATCCCAGATGGCGAGGCCCTGGACGGACATCGAGGTAACAGTCTTTAGGCCGCTGTACGAGTAGTCCAGTCGGTTGCGCAAGCCGTAGACGCCCAACGAACCGGGGTCCTGGCTGGTTGCCATGCACATCCAGGCGGGGACCGAGGTTGGCGGGATGACGCCCGTTAGCCGTCCGTAGCAACCATGTTCCATGAGCCGGCGGACGTTTGTCAGCCGCTCGTCGCCAAATAAGAGCTCTGGAGCGGCCCCATCCAGGCCGATGACGAGGATTCTCATCCGAGGAGCGATTCTCCCTCCATCGAGGGGCCTTTGGGGACACCAAGAGCCGAAAGAATCGTGGGGCCCACATCCAGGAGACTCGCTCCCTCCGCGCGAAACGCTCGATTCATGAACAGCACCCCGGGGACCAGTGCCGGGTCGATAGCATGGTCGCCACTCCACTTCTTCTCATTGTCGTGAAAATGTCCTTCGGGCACTCCGCCAAGAGCCGTGGCCCAGGAAACCCGGTATCCCGGGGAGAAATTCACCAATACATCAGGCGACTCCTGAGCATACGGTCCTGCGTACACCTGTTCGCGTGTCACGACGGTCCGTATCGCCCGCGTTCCCCGGACTGGATCGCCCAGACCGGTCAGTCCCTTGACGATGCCGGCCTTCACCATCTCGGCCTCATCCGCCTCCACTATCCCCCTTGCCTCCCGCGCCTTGAGGTTCAGATAAATGCCCCCCAGCCCCAGCGCGTAGGCTTTCGTGCGGCTCCAGTCCACGCTCCGGAAAAAATCCTCAGCTTCCTCGCCCGGCTTGACTCCGTTCTTCAACGCGAGCAGGTCATGGTCATACAGCCACGTATTCAGGTTGACGCCGCGCTGGAACCCGCTCATGCCATGGTCGCTGAGCACGATGACCATCGTCTGGTCGTCGGAAAACTGCAACGCCTTCCCGACAATCACGTCACAAGCCCGGTAATGCTCTTCGATGGCGTGGGTCATCCACTGGGCCGCGTCTCCCCGATTCGCTGGATGCCCGCTCTCCCGGAAACGCCAGAACATGTGCTGCACGCGGTCGGGTGTGTCGAACAGGCAAAAAAGCAATCCTTCCTTGAGCCGTTCCAACTCATACAGCATCATCCTTTCACGCTCGCGCAGGACATCATCGCACTGTGTGAGATATGCGGTTTCGTTGAAGCGCATGTTATTTAACCCGCCGTGATCCTCGACTATGCCGGTCGTGTAGAACGTGCCCTCCTTTCGCGACAGCTCCTTAGCATATTCCGGGGGCGAGCTGATCGGGAACGCCGGTGCGTCAGGGTCAAAGTTGATGGGCGAGGCGTACAGCTCGAACACCGGGGCTGTCCGTATCAGGTAAAAGCGCACCATCCCGCGGACCGATTGAAGCAGCCCGGTCTTGAACCTCACCTTCAGCCAATCGCTCCACCCCTCTTCCCGGACCTCAAGCAACTCGGGGTGACCCTCTGACCGTATCGTGATTTTCCTCGCGGACGGCTCCAGATGGATCGTGATGCCACAGGTGAAGTCCGACCCCGTCTTGGAATCGCGTGGACCGATGAGATGCGTCGTGACCGTGCCCATTCCGTCCCGTGGGAGACTTACGACGCGTTCGCTTTCCCCAGACTTCACGCCTTGGTCCTGGGTGTAAAAGGTAGAAGTCCCCAGCCCCCCACGCAGGTCCGGAACTCCCATTCCAGACAGCATTCGCCCGACGATAGCATCCGGAGGATAGGTGCAGGGCCAGCGCAAAATGGCTGACGGAATCCCCGCTGCC
>JBOHOI010000333.1:0-2653 GCA_050731155.1 Nitrospiraceae bacterium
GTTTCAAACCTGTTGGGCGGATTCGCCGCTGCGCCGCGGCCATGGACCGGGGGTTGATCAGGCTCCTTCGCGCCACCCTGACGGCTCATGGGCGAGACTGTAGCACTTCATGGCAGATGAGGGCAAATGGAAACAGAAGTCAGCGGCCCATTTGCTGGAGTTGCTGTAGGAGCTGGCTGGCCCGCTGCTGGATCTGCGCCCGCTCTTGTGGGGAGGCAGTCTTCGAGCGCTGGAGGAGCTGGGCCGCCTCCTGTTGGATGGCCGCCTCCTGGCGCAGGAGGGCCAGCTCGGCCATAGCCTTGGCGTTGTCGGCCTGGAGCTTCGCCTGCTGTTGCTGGAGGAACTGAGTCCGGCGACCCTCGAACCTTGCCGTGGCTTGGCTGGTATTCGCCTTGAGTTGGGCCGCCACCGCCTGGGCCCTCGTCGTGGCCACATCAGCCGGCAGCCGCATTTTGGCCCGGATCTCTCCCGCGGTGGTCCGTTCGCCTCTCAACTCAATCACCGTGGCATCCGGCAGTGTCTTGAGCTGCTCCCTGAACTGGCGCCTGGTCATCTGGTCCACCTTGAGCACCTGCGGCGCAGGAACTCCCCCGGCATGAACGGGCAGGGTAGTCACACCCTGGGCCATGAGGCCTAGCAGGAAGGCGCCAACTGTGAAGCTTGCGATGCGGACTCTTGAGAACATGAGCAACCTCCTCTTCGGCCGCGGGGCGTCTACTTATGTGGAACGCCAGCGGGCCCGACGATATCCATGAGAATGTCGTACATCACAAGACCACGGTAATTGCAGGTAATCCAATCGACCAGCACCTTCGTCCAGCTGCCGCCAGGTGTGAAGCCGGTGGAGTGCACCTGGCTGCACTCACCTTCAACCCCGTCACGCGCCGTGTACTCCCACCAATCATGAGAATGGAAGACCCAACCATTCTTGAGCGTGGCTTGGAATTCGTCGGTGCCCTTGTCATCGCCGATCCAATCGTGACAGGTGTAGTGTCGCCCGGCTGCAGACGCGTTGCTGCCTCCAAACAGGTGGGAACAGAACGGCGAGTTGGACACCAGGCTTCCATTGCACCAGTCCTCGTCGGCCTCAGTCGAACACCAATACTTGACATCGCTTTGTGGGAGCAGCTTGACCTCCTGCGTCGCCCTGAAGTTGACAGGATACTCATTACTCTTTAGATTGCCCTTAGTCACGATCAGGAGTTTGGCTGACTGGTCCTTCACATGGAAGACATCCGTGGGGATCGTCCCGCCTACGAACGTGTTGGTCCACACGAGGTTCGTGAGCCACACACCCTTAGGCGCCCCCTTGAAGTCTACTAACGCAAGCCTCAATGACCCATTCGTGCTCCCGAAGCCGCAGCCCTTAACGGCCACAGTTCCTCCCGGCGTGATGTTCGAGAAGAGCATGACCCCGGTGATCTTTGGGTAGAGACAGACGACGGCAATCTCACAATCGGTCTTTTTACACAGTTCGGCGAGTGCGAGGCCGACTCCACCCGCCTCGGCGGCGAGGGGAGCAAAGACCAAAACCGGCACGGTGACAAAGGTCAGGATCCAAGAGCGTCGATTGTGCTGAGTCATGGCATTTCCTCCGTGCAAGCCGAAAAATCTCCGCACCGCTCAGTGTCACATCGGGGGCCGGTCCCGTCGCATCATTGGACGGAGTCGCTCGGTAACTCAGCCGAGGCTGCCTCTTGAGATCGACCCCCAATACCCAGGTTGCTATAGAGGTTCATCTCCAGCGGGTCGGGTTGAACGATGGGCCGGACAGCCGACCATATGCAGGAAACGGCATGCGATGGCGATGGTGTCTTGGGCAGGGGGGAGGCGGCGTTGGTCACGGGACGGCTCGGTCTCGCGAGATGTGGGGAGCGACTCCAGAGGAGGGAACAACAAACAGTGTGTGGGAGGGACCAGGTATCGGGGAACGCAGGGGACGACTGGATCGCCAACGCGACCTGCAAGGGGAGCAACAAGTCGGTGCGCTGCCTCGCCATGGTCCTTCTGGGCTTGGGTTGTACCTCTATGACACCCGGCGCTCCTGCATTGCGGGATGGCTCAGAGAAGGTTGGCCCACAGACGATGACCTCGGACTATTGCCTGATGGAATGGCGTGGCAGACCCACAGCTTTCCCCAAGTCACCCAGCAACAGTCCGTTCATGCTGGGGGGTTTTGGCGTCAGCGATTTCTGACGTGTCTACCCCTGGGGCTCCGGTGCAACCTGAAAAGGAGGCTGGGTCCGCCACGTTCCTTGAATCTATGACTCGATTTTCTTGGCTTTACCCCGTGTAGCCTCTGTTCTTCATACAAGCTCGATAGGCCGACACGTACCGGGCGTCATTCTGCTTGGTCTCATTCAGGCCATACAGGGTTCCCGCAGCCGCCCCTACGATCCCGCCAATGGCGGCCCCTTTTCCAGCCCCCTTGCCACCTTCCGCGATCGCGCCTCCGGCCGCCCCGACGCCGGCGCCGAGGGCGCCGCCGATCAAGGCATCCTTGACCACCTCGGTCGTCTTGTCACCAGCCGAAGACCGGGCGTACTGATTGCACGCATCGATGTCTGATGCTGATGGCCTTGGTGGAGCGTGAGGCACTGACACCTTGGGGGACCGTGTGTCCGGCCCCGGGTTCTGGCTCCCGGTCCAGTTT
>JBOHOI010000334.1:0-2629 GCA_050731155.1 Nitrospiraceae bacterium
GCTTGAAGCGGCGCGACTTTATCAGGGAATTAGAAAAAGCTGGCTGTAAGCTTAAAAAACATGAGGCCAAGCACGATCTGTATATCGGCCCGAAGAGTAGCTATCCCGTCAGCGTTCCGAGGCACATCGAGCTCAGCAACGACCTCTGTAAAGAAATCCGCAAAGAACTAGGGCTGACAGGCCGGTAGAAGACAATTCTCGCAGTTCAACCTGCCCCGCGGTGTACCTGTTTCTCCAACCATCTACTAACTCACCGGTAGTGCCTGGCCCCAAGGCGAGCATCGATCCTGACACACCGAGCCGTCTGTCCGAGGGAAATGGCCCAGTCTGGGAAAAACTTCGTTGCGTTCTCTCGTCGTTCTCCCCGGAAATCACAACGCACCGGCGAGCTGGTCGGACAGTTGGGCCTGGCTGAAGTAAGTGCGCGCGGGCGTGCTGGATCACGAGCCTGATAGATTCAAGAACAAAGGGGGGAGGTCCTGGGATGGAACTTTGTCCCGTGGAGTCATTCACAACTCATGCGCTCGTCCATCCGCACTCACACACCCACGGCTCCTGCACGTTCGCCTTGCTGAGCCACCGGCCACACTGTGGACAGTGCCGGGTCCAGACATAGAGAACTGCCGATCTGCCGAGAGATCCCGATTCATGGGACGAGCCCATCGCAACGCGGCTCTCGGTGAAATTCATACCCTTCCATCTCCGCTGCCGGCTGAATCACGGGAAATCACGGGAGAGGCGGTTTCCCTCTCCACGCGCACTCACTCCAGCGGATGGGCGTCATCATGCCCCACATCGTCGCGACCACACACATCATGGTGAACAGGATGGAGTAGGCGAGAAGCAGGATCCTCCTGTGAGGGCGGATTTCAGCATGGTGGCCTCCTTGCGGTGACTGTCCGAAAAACAATCACTTTATTGCTTTGATACCGCTGACGGCCAGCAAGCGCAATGCCTCCAACGTAGGGGCTTCCCTCTAAAGGTGCATCTGTTCCCGAGGGGAACCGTCTCTTTCCTCTGACCGATTATCCACCAGCACAGACGCCCGTCGGTTCTCCGCCACCGCGTGCTGAACCTGTTCTCAGAGACGACATTGAGTGTGCGGGGTGTGACGGGCTTCATTGGTGAAAACAGAGTCCTGTGTGATATGTCTGAGGCGAGTACGCGGCCTGGTCACGCACGAACAATTGCGTGACGCCTGCCAAGCGGGGCTGGTCGAAGGGGCTGCGGCGGATTGAGGGAATGGGAAATCGGACTTATCCCTTAGCTCCGCATGCCTAGCCCTCCTACCCGGAGGTCGCAGGGTCAAGTCCTGCCTGGCGCACCAACCAGCAGCCTGGCGCAGGCTCCTATTGGGTCGGTTGGTGGGTTGATCTATGCAGGTAGGCTCAGGGATTCTCAGGTGGCAACGGAGGAATCAGAGGTTCAAGCAATGAAATCAGAGCGGGAATGTGAGTCGTCACCACCCGCCAAATCCGGATGTGATTAACCTCGCCATACTCATGAGCCAGAACATGTCGCTGGGCGATGATCGGCTGCCAGGGAATCTCGGGATGCGCCTGCTTGAAGGCATCCGAAACGCGACGCGCAGCCTCTCCGATTACCTCGAGCTGGCGCTCAACAGCCAGTTTCATGACTTCATTCTACTGGTACTGGTCCAACGAGGTGCCAGCCGTAAATCTCCGAATGCTGCGCGCGGCGTCAAGCATGTCCCAGAGGTAGGCAGCATCCCGTGACTCAGGCCCCAAAGATCACCTGTTGGGTGCGCATGATTTCGTAGCGCCGGAACGGATTCCGCAAAGCGGTCCCTTCAATAAGGTCGACCTTGTGTCCCAACAACTCCGCTAATTCACCCTGCATACGGACCAGGTCGAACAGCGAATGTGGCGCATCCGGCTCAAACTCCACCAGGACATCGACATCACTGTCCGCGCGAAAGTCGTCACGCAGGACAGAGCCGAATAGAGAAAGCTTACGGATATGATTTTGACGGCAGAAATCGACTATCTTCTCCTTAGGAATTTGGATGTGAATCATGCGGCTCATAGGGTCACCGTTTTCTCTCTAAGAGTGGAAGGCGTAGGGAAGACCAGAGCTGATCGCTAGCGGGAAAGGCTAAACTGGAGGTCTCATCTACTTGTCTTTGAATTGCTGCTTGTCCAATTGGATGTAGGCCAATAGGGCCAGTCCAAGGACCGCCAGTATGACATAAATGAGCTCTAGCGGGTTCACAGTCTAAGCTCCTTTCCGTCAAGAATGTAAGCCAAGCAGAAGAACAGCATCTCGGTCAGCAAGCCACCGATCATGGTCATATACGAAAAGACGGACAGATTGACCACCGGAGCTATGACTGCACTAGCCAGCACGATCTTGGCGACGTCATACAGGAATTTAGAGAGGCTTTCTTTCTGTTTCTCCGTTCTGATCAGCGGCACACGGGAAGTATAGCCCTAGGGGTTTCAACATGTCAAAAGGCCCACCCTCTTCCTCACACACAGGCAAAGGCTAAGGCAATTGCCATCCCGGCCTGAAGCGGCGCAACTTTTCGCCGTTCCTAGGCACACTGAGAAACGATTCAACCCGACACGCTGCTTACCTGATTCGCCAAGCCACAGACTCTCCAGCTGAA
>JBOHOI010000335.1:0-2624 GCA_050731155.1 Nitrospiraceae bacterium
CGTGGCCATCGTGATGCCGGCCGAGGGGCCGTCCTTGGGAATCGCTCCCGCAGGCACATGGATGTGGAGATCGTTCTTTGAAAACATGTCCGGATTGATGCCCAGCAGTTTCTCGCGGGAGCGCACGTAGCTGAGCGCGGCTTGGGCCGACTCTTTCATCACGTCGCCGAGGTGTCCGGTCAGCGTGAGTTGGCCTTTCCCCTTCATGACCGTCGCCTCGATATAAAGGACATCCCCTCCGGCCTCGGTCCATGCCAGCCCGGTGGCCACGCCGATTTCATCTTTCTCCTGCTCGGCCTCCGGGAGGAATTTGGGCACGCCGAGGTACGAGTGCAGGTTGGCGGGCGTGATCGTGTAGCACTGTACCTTCCCCTCGGCCACCTTCTTGGCTACCTTCCGCATCACGTTGGCGATCTCGCGCTCGAGGTTCCGGACGCCCGCCTCCCTCGTATAGTGCGACACGATCTGGCGGAGGGTCGGCTCGGCGAGCCGGAAGTGTTTGTCCGTGATGCCGTGCTCCTTGAGTTGGCGCGGGATGAGATACCGTCGGGCGATGCCGAGCTTTTCTTCTTCCGTGTATCCCGGGATTTCAATGATCTCCATCCGATCCCTCAGAGCGGGGAGAATCGGATCCATGAGATTCGCGGTGGTGATGAACATCACTTGTGTGAGATCAAAGGGAACGCCAAGGTAATGGTCGCTGAAGGCGTGGTTCTGCTCGGGGTCCAGGACCTCCAGCAAAGCGGCTGACGGATCTCCGCGGAAGTC
Organism: Nitrospiraceae bacterium; assembly: GCA_050731155.1. Taxonomy (GTDB): domain Bacteria; phylum Nitrospirota; class Nitrospiria; order Nitrospirales; family Nitrospiraceae; genus NS-7. The sequence continues at coordinate 769 of JBOHOI010000335.1, forward strand.
CATTCCGACCTTGTCTACCTCGTCCATCATGAACACAGGGTTGTTCGTGCCGGCCTGTTTGATACCCTGGATGATGCGTCCTGGCAGCGCGCCCACGTAAGTGCGGCGGTGACCCCGGATCTCGGCCTCGTCACGGACACCCCCGAGACTGATACGCACGAATTCCCGTCCCAGCGCGCGCGCGATCGATTTGCCGAGTGAGGTTTTTCCAACGCCGGGCGGGCCCACGAAGCAGAGGATCGGTCCTTTCATTTTGTCTTTCAATTTCCGGACGGCCAGGTACTCGAGGATGCGCTCCTTGACCTTTTCCAGGTCATAATGGTCCTCGTTCAGCACCTTCGCAGCGGCCTTGATGTCCAGGTTGTCCGTGGACTTCTTACCCCAGGGCAGTTCGACCATCCATTCCAGATAGGTCCTGACCGTAGCCGACTCGGCGGTGTCCGGGTGCATCTTCTCCAAACGCTTGAGCTGCTTTTCGCATTCCTTCAAGACCTTGTCCGGCATCTTGGCGTCTTTGATGCGGTTGCGAAACTCGGCGACCTCCTCAGCCCGTTCATCCAGTTCGCCCAGTTCTTTCTGAATGGCCTTAAGTTGCTCCCGGAGGAAATACTCTCGCTGGGTTTTGTCCATTTCTCCCTTGGCTTGAGCCTGGATTTTCTGCTGCATGGAGAGGACTTCGATCTCTTTGGCAAGAATCTCACTGACCCGCTTCAGCCGAATGATGGGATCCGTCAGTTCCAGGACGTCCTGCGTCACCTCCACCTTGAGTCCCAGGTTCGAGACGACCATGTCCGCCAATCGACCAGGGTCCTCCATGTTTTCGATCACCACCATCACGTCCGGCATCAGCACCTTGCCCAGGCTGATGATCCGTTCGATCTGTTCCTTCACTGTCCGCATCACTGCCTCGGCCTCGAGCGGCGCCACGGGCGGTTTGGCTTCGACGATCTTGGTGATGCGGACTGAATAGTAGGGTTCCGTCTGGATGTACTCGACCACCTTGCCTTTGGCGGTTCCTTGGACGAGGATCTTGATCCGTTCATCCGGGAGCTTGAGCATGCGCATGATGATGCCGATGGTGCCGACCTTGTGGATGTCCTCGGGCTTTGGATTTTCAACATCGAGCGCCTTTTGGGTGGCCAGGAAAATCATGCGGTTCCCTGCCAAGGCCGCCTCGATCGCTTTGATGGACATCTCTCGGCCCACGAACAGCGGCAGCACCATATAGGGAAAGACGACGATATCCCTGACCGGGAGGAGGGGGAGTTGCTCCGGAGTCTCGATGGTCTGAAGGTCTTGTGGCTCGCGTTCGGTCGGTTCCGCCATCGGAATCACGCCCTCTCAAACTGATCCTGAAGGTTCAGCACGACAGCCTCTCTGGGCGGTGTTGGTGCGCCCGGCTTTGGACTCGCATCATTGGTCATTTAGGAATGACGCGCATCCAGCGACCGGCGCAGCTCTTTCAGATACTTGGCGAAGGGAGGCCCAAGGGTGGGATTCTTCAGCGCGAATTCGACGGTGGCTTGCAGGAATCCGAGCTTGTCCCCCGCATCGTGGCGCTTTCCGCGAACCTCATGAGCGTACATCGGGGCTTTCTGGGCAAGCACGCGTAGCGCATCAGTCAGTTGAATCTCACCATTCTTCCCTGGTGCGGTTCTGCGGAGAATCGGAAAGATGTCTGGCGATAGCACATACCGTCCGATCACCGCATACTGGGATGGTGCATCGGCCGGAGCGGGTTTTTCAACCAAGTCCAGCACCCGATGAAGCCCAGGAGCCATTCGTCGGTTGGCCACGATGCCGTATCGGCTGACCTCGGCTCGAGGGACTTTTTTGACGCCCAGGACCGCTCCTTT
>JBOHOI010000336.1:0-2608 GCA_050731155.1 Nitrospiraceae bacterium
GCCTGAAGCAGTTCGAATTTCCAAGTTCAAAGTTGTCGGGGCAGCCAACATCGAACATCGAACGTCCTTAGCCTCAGCCTCAACCTCAGCCTTAACCTTTCTGGCGAATTCGATGATGCCACGCGTGCTCGAACCTGAGTTGATGAATGATCCCGAGCAGGCCCTGGCCTATGCCAAGGCGGACTTCGAGGAGGAGAACCAAGGCTTCGTCGACCGGTTCCGTACGTACTACCCGGACTTGACGGAGGGCCACGTGCTGGACCTCGGCTGCGGTCCGGCCGATATCCCGATCCGGTTCGTCCGTGCGCTGCCCGGATGCCGGGTGACCGGCGTGGACGGCTCTCCGGCCATGATCCGGCTCGCCGAGGAGGCGGTGCGGGCCGCCGGGCTCACCGACCGGATCTCGCTGCGCTGCGAGCGCGTCCAGACGTTTGCCCTCCCGGAGCCGGCTGACGCCGCCATGTCCAATAGCCTCGTGCACCACCTCGCGAACCCCCTGCAGTTCTGGTTCACGCTCAAGAAGCTGGTCAGGCCCGGCTCGTTTGTCCTGGTGATGGACCTGCTGCGTCCCGAGTCGCCGGAGGCGGCGCAGGCGATCGTGGATCAGTATGCGGCCGGCGAGCCGGCGATTCTCCGGCGAGACTTCTATCATTCACTGCTGGCGGCTTTTACGGAGGACGAGGTCGCGGCGCAGTTGGCCGAGCTGAACCTCAGCCGTCTCCTGATCGACGTCCCGGACGACCGCCATTGGGTGGTGGGTGGACGGTTGTATTAGGGGCGGCATGGGTGATCCCTGTGATTGCAGAGCGCGCACGGTCAGAAATGCAGAGAAGGGACGGCCCGACTGCCCTTCGTGCTCGCGCATCGCGCACTTCGGAAAGTGCTCGCTGGACGCGCGCAGTAAAGGGCAGTCAGGCCATCCCTCTTGATGTGAGGATAAGAACATCAAGTTAAAGGGCGCAGTGAGGATCACCCAGACCACCCCGAGTGAGAGTTGAGATGTGGCAACGTTGGCAGGTCTGTTTGATCATGCTAGCCGTCTTAAAATTCATGCTCTGGGTGATTCCCGCTGATGCGCAGCTCGAGCGGTTGCGGAAGCTGCAGAAGGAGCCCGAGGCCATCAAGGGAGAGGATGCGCCCATGGTGATGATTGCAGCGGGAGAGTTCGCCATGGGCGTGGACGGCACGATCGGGCTGGATGACGAGCGCCCCCGCCACATGGTCTGGCTGGATGCGTACCACATGGATCTCTACGAGGTGACCACCAGCCGCTACGCGAGATTTCTGGCTGCGACCGGCCGCACGCCGCCGTGGCTATGGGACATGGTCAACCTCGCCGTTCACGGCGATCGGCCGGTGATCGGGGTGGACTGGAATGACGCTGATGCGTACTGCCGCTGGGCCGCGAAGCGTCTGCCGACCGAGGCCGAGTGGGAGAAAGCGGCACGGGGCACAGACGAACGGCAGTTTCCGTGGGGCAATCACGCCCCCACCACAGAAGTGGCGAACTTCGCCGTAGGAGCGCGGTTCAGCTATAGTCAGGCCTTGATGCCGGTGGGTCGGTACGAGAAGGGCAAGAGTCCGTTCGGCCTCTTTGACATGGCCGGGAACGTCTGGGAATGGGTGCAGGACTGGTATAAGGCCGACTATTACGTGGAAACTCCCGCGCGCAATCCGACCGGGCCGGAGGAGGGGCAGTTCAAGGTGCTGCGCGGGGGGTCCTGGTCCGAGCTACCCAAGTACCTGCTCACGTACGGGCGCTTCAAGCTGCCCCCGACCACGCAGAACAGTTATACCGGCTTCCGCTGCGCGAAATCTGCAACAGGGGATAAGTGACGAGTGATGAGTCTGGTGACTCGTCACTGTTTCACGGCCGGACAAGGACAGCGGCAATGACAAGCACAGTCAGTGCAGTGAGCACGGTCAGATAGACCGTCACGCTGCGGTCTCCGGCCCAGGCCGTCTGCCACTCCTCCGGGTACAGCGCCTTCTCCACCGAGTACAGCCCCTCCTCGTAGAGCCCCAGGACCCGTTCGATTTCGATCAGCGCTTGTTTGGCTAACCGGTGGCGATTGCGCTGCTGGAGAATCAGGTAGGAGAAGATCGCCGAAAACAGCGCCACGCCGCTGATGGCAAAGAGCGCCATGGTGAAGTGAGGGCGGGGATTGGACGGGACGGCCAGCATCGTGATCAACAGCAAAACCAGGAACGCGCTCGCGAAGGCGGTCAGCCGCATCATTTGCTCGCGGCGCCGGAAGATCTCCTCCTTGTACCAGGGGTAGAGGATTTTCAGCACCTCCAGTTGTTCCTCGCGCAAGTCGTGGGTGCCGGGCATTGTCGGGCCTCGTTGTTCAGTTGAGTCCGTTTATTCCGTTGAGTCAGTCAACGAACCTAACCGACCTAACGGACAAAACAGACCTAACGGCATTTTTAAAGATGCGTGGTCAACCAGTCAGCCAGCAGCCCGGTCATCGTCTGAAAGTCCTCGGGTCTGGAATACCTATGGTCCGCGCCGTTCACGAGTTCCAGGCGCTTCTCGGCGCGAATCGCATCGAACAGCCGGCGGCTTTGGTGAAGCGGGACCGATTCGTCTCGATCGCCCTGGACG
>JBOHOI010000337.1:0-2593 GCA_050731155.1 Nitrospiraceae bacterium
CCTGAGCCTCGGCACGGTCGGGTTGGTCCTCGTCGCCACGCTGGTCTGGCAGTTCAACCTGACCTCACTCCCCGTCCACATTGCGACCTGGGTCAGCATCGGGTTACTCGTGCTCAGCATGACCCTGTTCGCCGGGAAGGTCGGCGTGCTGCTCACCAGTCCCCCGCCCAAGTGACAAGTCGTCTCCGTTCCGAGCTGTCACAGGCCCGATCATCAAACTGCTCTATCCCCCATTTCGGACAAGGTTCTCGGTCATTCCCACAAGAAATCGAATAGTTAGCACGAGCTTGTGACGAGGCCCGCTCACCAAGGAATATTCCTCAGGGCATGAGTTGTACAATTATCGTCAGTGCCACGCTCCGGTCTGTCAATCCCGCTCCCTTTCCACCATTGCTACCAACTTGGAAGCTCTCTTGCAACCGCTTAATATATTTCGCGAATATTTGAAGTTGCGCCCATACTTGTAACGGGGGATGGTCAGGCACCGCCTTTGCTTTACCTGGGCTACTTGGGACAAAACAGCCGGGCAGCCACCTGCCCGTCGCATTTCGGTCGCCCAACAGATCAGAGAAAGGGATGTCGATGGCGAACCCCATTACCTCCATGGTGCCAGCGCAGACGCAGGATCTCCTCGATTTTCTCGCCGCACCCGTCTCCTGGATCCCCGGGGTGCAGAAGATGCTCATTGGATTGGTCCTGGATCACTCCTCGGTCGGGTCGACTGTAGTCGGGTACCTTCTGCTTCTCTTCCCGACCCTGCTGGCGATCAGTGGGATCTGGTGCACCATGCTGTCGGTCTATACGGTGCCCTTCCGCTCAGGCCGGGTGGACTTGCTGAAGATGTTGCTGCTCGCATGGTGGGATTCCGCACTGGCCACGTGGACGTACTGGGTGGGGCTGGGCAGGTTTGTCATCGTCATCATGGGCTGGCTCTTCACGTTGGCCCAGCTCGCCTTGAGATTGGTCCTGGAAACTATCCGCCAGGTCATCATGTTTCCCTTCACGATGACCGGGATGATGACCCAGAGCTACTTCCAGCCCGGCGTGCCGTGGGTGGCGTTTTTCTTGCTGTTGTTCTGGTGCCTCCTCGAATCGACGGTCTTCACCTACACCCTGATGCCGACCGTGACGGAGGTGCTGGCCGGAATTACGGGCGCAGACGTTTCTCCATACGCCCTACCGGGTCTTTTCCTCTTCCTGTTTTTTCTGATCACGGGAAGCTTTGCTTGCATCCAGGCGCTGGCGGAGGCCATCAAGAACCGAGAGTTCAAGTTCATGGTGCAAATGATTCTGATCGAGGTGTTCGTGATGGTCTTTGAGGTGATGTTCCTGTACCGCGAGCTGGTGGATGCGATCACGCCCTGGATCGCACAGCAGACATCTGAACAGTTCCGGCCGGGGATTTTCTTCACGCTGTCGTTGGCCACATTCGGATGGATCGGCATCCGCGGCATGACCTGGTTTCTGTTCGGCCAGTACGGCACTCCCATCGTGCTCGCCTTCATCTCCCGTCAGCCGATGGAGACCGGGGGAAAGGGTCTGTCTGAGATTCCAGGCGTCGTGGTGCGCTGGTGGCGGGCCCCCCTCGATGATTTTAAGACGGAGATCGAGTGGCTGCATGAAAAGGCGACCGAGCTGGTGGAGTATCTGACGCTGCCGGTCCTCCACGTGGTCGGCGCGGCTCTCAACTTCGCCATGATCCTGCTCATGTCGAAACCGGTCTTCAACCTCCCGTTCAAGAGCCTCAGAGAGGCCCTGGAGCTCAGGGCGCTCCTGTCCTCACGGCGCCTAGAAGTGAAGAAAGTCGCATGAATCGCCTCCGTTCCACCGTCACGGCTTCGATCGTCGTGGCCGCGATCCTGCTGCTAGCGGCCGCCGGGTGTATGTTGCAAGCTGGTGAGCAGCACAAGCCGCACACGACCCTCTTCATCGGGGTCGATGCCAGCCAGTCATTCAAGAACTCCGGGTATTACGATAACGCCGTCACATTCCTGGCCCACTATATCTATGGCCACTTGAACGGGCTCGGCGGACTGGACAAACCCACGAATATGTTTGTCGGCAGTGTCGGGGGCAAGAGCCTGAATGAGCCGAAAAGCTTCCAGCCGATCCACAACTTCCAGGGCAAGAGCATCGCACAGATCGAGGCGGACCTTCGGAAACTGTTTACCCCCAACGACGCCTACACGGAATTCAACCCCTTCTTCCAGGAAGTCGCGCGGATCACCAAGGAGAGGAACCTGGTTCTCGCACCCATCACCTTGATGCTGGTGACCGACGGCGTCCCCGATTCGAACATGCCCGGCGTCAGGGGCGGGGCGCAGATCCTGTACGAAAAGATCAATCTCGATCCGCTCGAGTATCTCTCCCGGAACATCACGCTCAGGATCATCTACCTCAGCCCCAAGGTCGCGCAAAATTGGCGGAGCTACATTCCCCGGAAACGGATCCGACTCCTGGCGGTGGATGGAGAGGTGATGAGGGGATGGAAAAGTCAGATGCGGTCCGGTGTGTCCATCGAGGAACAAGAAAAGTTCTGGAGGTGGGTACGGGATATCGTCGACTTCCGCGTGCGTTCCATCAAGGTATAACC
>JBOHOI010000338.1:0-2578 GCA_050731155.1 Nitrospiraceae bacterium
TCACGTACTGCACCGCTCGGTTGATCTCGTTCTCTGTCACCGCCTGGCCCTCGCCATGTTGGGGGATTTTAGCATCACTACCCCGTCTGTCAACGGGTCGGTGCCCTGGGCTTCCTCTCGGGGGAGCCGATGCTCCCCTCCTGATCGTCTCCCGTTCTATGCTCATAACAGATTGAAAGTATTAACAAACATTAATTTTAGTCCCGCTCGAGGTTCAATGGTATGATCACAGAGTCTTGTATAAAGGCAGGAAGGTTGTGCCATGAGACACGCCGTCAAAAAACGGTCGAGTATGAAGCCTTCGTCCCCGAGCCGCCGCTCAGGAAGCATGCCGGAGCGATGGGACCTGTCCCATTTGCTGAGAAACCCGGCGGACGATTTTGACCCCCTGGTGAAGGATCTGGACAGCAAAGTCTCCCAGTTCGAGTCGTTTCGGGACCGCCTGAACCCCCAGATGACCAGCCAGGCCTTTCTTGAGGTGATGCGTCTCAGCGAGGACATCGCGGCGCTGTCGGCCAAATTGGGGGCTTATGCCTACCTCTGGTTCTCCGAGGACACCAAGAACTCCCAGGCACGCGCGTTCAAGAACAAAGTGGAAGAGCGGCTGACGTCGTTGCAGAACCGCGTCCTGTTCTTCGACCTCTGGTGGCAGAAGGTGGATGAGGAAAGCGCGACCCGGCTGCTCGAAGCATCTGGAGATTTCCGGTACCATCTCGAAACGATCCGCCGGTTCAAGGACCACACGCTATCGGAACCCGAAGAGAAGATCATCAACATCAAGAACGTGACGGGTCGCGACGCGATCAACACCCTCTATGACGTGCTCACGAACGGCTTCACGTTTACGCTCACGGTCAACGGCGTACGAAAGACCCTGACCCGCGAAGAGCTCTCGCGCTATCTCCGAAGCTCCAAACCACGGGTGCGGGAGCAGGCCTACCAGGAGTTGTTCCGGGTGTTCGCCGGCCATCATGACCTGATCGGCGAGATCTATACGACCTTGGTCAACGAGTGGAAGGGCGAGAACCTGGAGCTTCGTCGATTCTCGACGCCGATCATGGCGAGAAATCTCGGCAACGACGTGCCGGATGAGGCGGTCGATGCGCTGCTGTCCGTCTGCTTCAAGAATGCAGAAATCTTCCAGGAGTACTTCCGGATCAAGGGCCGTCTTTGCAGGATCAAGCCGATGAACCGGTACCACCTGTACACCCCGCACCGGACGGAGCGGAAACGCTATCGATACCCGGATGCGGTGCGCATGGTTCTCGGCGCCTACCGGGCGTTTTCCCCGCGCCTGGCGGAGCTGGCCCAACGGGTCTTCGACGAGCGCCACATCGACGCGCGGATCCGGCCGGGCAAGCTGAGCGGAGCCTACTGTTACAGCGTGGTCCCGGAATTCACGCCCTATGTCCTGCTGAGCTACACCGGAGAGGCGCGGGATGTCGCCACCTTGGCGCACGAGCTGGGCCATGCGGTTCACGGGATGATGGCCTCGGATCATTCCGTCTTTACCTTCCATTCCACGCTGCCGCTGGCCGAGACCGCCTCGGTCTTCGGTGAACGTGTCCTGTCCGATACCCTGATGGCCCAAGAGACCGACAAGGCGGTCAAGCAGGGCTTGCTGCTGGCCCAGCTCGATGACATCTACGCCACCGTGCTCCGCCAGGCCTACTTCGTCCTGTTCGAGAAGACGGCCCACGAGATGGTTGCCAACGGCGCAACCGTCCAGGATCTCTCGGAGGTCTATCTGTCGACTCTGCGCCAGCAGTTCGGCAAGGCCGTGGCGGTTGCGGATGAGTTTCGGTGGGAGTGGCTGACCATTCCGCATCTCTTCGGCAGCCCGTTTTACTGCTACGCGTACAGTTTCGGCAATCTCCTGGTGCTGGCGCTGTATGACAGCTACAAACAGCAGGGCTCCGCGTTCGTGCCCAAATACCTGGACTTGCTGGCAGCCGGGGGCTCGAAGAGCCCGGAGGCGATCCTGGCCCAAGTGGGCGTGGATATGCGCGCGGAGACGTTCTGGCAAGGGGGATTCAACACCATTCGAAGCATGGTGGAGGAGTTGGAAAGGACGGCGAGCTGAGACCGGAGCTTACTCCCCCCTTCCCCGCTTGACCCTCCCGGTCACCTCGGCCACCCGCCGGCCCAGCTCTTGGGCGCCCGTCAATTCCTTGTCGTCGATGCCGGGACTGTCCCCCTCGGTGGTGGCTGAAGCGCCAAAGGCGCCGCCGCCGCTGACCACAATCATCTGATTGCCCAGCATTGCGGCCAGGATCGTGAGCATCGTGAGCTCCTTGCCGCCTGCCGCCTGCCCGCCGGTGGTGAAGGCCGCGCCCACCTTGTCCCGCATCTTGAACTCCGGAAAGACCCCAAACTTAAGCTGCCAGTCGTCGAAGAACGTCTTGACCTGGCCGGCCATGTTGGACCAGTACACGGGGGACCCGACGATGAGGGCATCCGCCGAAAACAGGTCGGCCGCCGTCACTTTTCCCACAGGCTTGAGGACCACGGTCGTCCCCGGCACCGCCTGCGCCCCCGCGACAACCCCCTTGGCCATCTTCTCCGTATGGCCGCTCAC
>JBOHOI010000339.1:0-2494 GCA_050731155.1 Nitrospiraceae bacterium
AGACCGCTGCCGGTCCGTCACATACAAGTTCAGCATGGGCGGAAGGTGCTCACGAGTGAGCCGTCGGAACGCCTCAAAGTCAGGATCAATCTGGAGCATGCGTGGCTGGGCCGGTACCGTCAGGGTAAACGTCTGGTGAATGGATTGCACTTCGAGCGCGGTCGTGTGAACGTCGCCTCCCTCCATGGTCACCAGCATGCGCAGACGAAGTCGGTACGGCTGGGCCTTCCCCTCCTCTTGCGTTTGCCTGAGCCGGGCATTGATGACAAACCGACTGGCTCCCTCCGCAGCAGAAGTCTCGGCCCGTACCTTGGCTTCCTCGATGCTCAGGCTGGGAGCGCCAGACCGCTCTACCCACTGGGCGAAGAACCACCGCAGGTCCTTACCGCCAGCCTCGCTGAAGACCCGCTCGAGATCGCGCCAGGTGGCATGCACGCCAGCGTAGTTGGTCGTCAATTTCCGGATCCCGCCCCAGAACGCCGCCTCCCCAATCTCGTGCCGGAGCATGTGAAAAATCATGGCGGATTTTTGGTAGCCGATCGCATTGTCTTTCTGGTCGCTTTTACGACGGAACTGCCCGACCGGGTAGTCTCCATCCGGCTCGACATAGACTGCATACCCTAGCAGCATCATCCTGCGCTGCTCGCGGGCCTGCTGAGGCTTTCCGACCAGCTCGTCGTAATAATAGTTGGCTAGGTAGGTGGTCAGTCCCTCGACCCAGTTGCCCGTCTCGACATCATTGAACACCGAGTTGCCAATCCACGAATGGACAATCTCGTGGCCGAGGGCATAGGGCTGAACATAATGCCGTTTCACCACCCCGCTTCCCAAGAGGGTGAATGAGGGCATGCCGAGCCCGCTGGCGAAGAAATTTTCCACAACCGCGAACTTGGGAAAGGGATAGGGACCCAACAATTTGGTATAGGCGTCTAAATACTGGACCGACGCGTCCAGGTATTCATCGGCGAGGTGCGCGTCATCCGGAAACAGGTAGGTGGCGACCTGGACCGTCCTTCCGCCTTGATCGTGCCAGTCTCGTTGTGTGGTGACAAAGCGGTTCGCAACCAGCGTGAGGGCCTCGGTCTTGGCCGCGACCTCCCAGTCGGCCGTGACCGTCTGGTCGCTGGCAACCCGGTTATTTCGCTTCCCGTGGGTCACTGCCTCCCAGCCTGCAGGAGTCGTCGCCCGGACTCGAAACGTCGGCAGCGCTCCGGGTAGATCCGGATACCAGTGGGTTTCTCCGCTCAGGTACACACCCTCGCTGCCAATGTGCCCGGCGGTCTCGCTCGGGGTGACAAATCGGAGGTGGCGGGGCTCCCTGGGTGGATCGTGAATCGTACCCTCATAGTTCCACTCCAGTCTGACAACCTGATCGCGCGTGGCCGGGCCGGGCAATTGGACTACCACCCACTGGACGCCGTCGTCCTTCCCCTGTCCCTCGCCCTTATCCGTCGTAAAGGAAATCCGGTGCCGCTCCCGGTCATCCATCGCATGAATCGAGTTCACCCGCAACGTGGCGTTCAGAGAGAGCGAGACCTGTTGAAGGTTCGGAGTCAGAACCTTGAGCGTCACCCGATCGGTCGCGCGAAGGCGGTGCTGGGCAGGGATCAGTTCGACCGAGAGGTCGTGGGCCAGGAGCTCGATCTGTCGCGCATCAGAGAGTCCGACCCCTTCAGCGCCGGCGAAGGCCTCGCGGCTGACGGCAACAGGAAGCCCCAGTAGAGTGACCGAATCAGTGAGGATAAGGACCGACAAGAGGATGGAACGGAGCAACTTCACCGTCAATTGTTCGGAGAACTTGGACAAATCCGGCCGCTCGTTCAGGACAGAGCCTGAACCTATCTCGGCCTAGCGATCAACATTCGGCAAGAACGAACCCGAGCTGGATCACAAGCAAAAGCCGATCGAGATCAATTGGCTTGCCGACAACCTCTTGCAAGCCGAGGTTCCAGGCTTCCTGCAGCAACTCCTCGCTCTGAGCGCCAGTCAGCGCCACGACGCTGCCCGCAAATTCCTGTGCCCGCAGCTCGCGCAACACCTCCACCCCGTTCATGCCAGGCATGATGATGTCCAGAAGGATCATCTGGGGCGATTCTTGCCGAACCAGAGCCAGTGCGTCCCGCCCATTCTTGGCCGCGCGGACCCGATAGCCTCGTAAAGTCAAGAACTGAACCAACAGATCCAGGATCAGCGGGTCGTCATCCACCACCAGAATGGAGTCTCCGTTCTGAGCCAAGGACACAGGTCCCCGTGCCGGAAGCGGCACCGACTGAGCCGTAGCCGGCTGCTGCGCCACCCGATCCACGGCCCCCACCAGGACGTTCAGCGAGAGCCCCTTCCGTAGGAAATCAGTGACCCTGAGCTCCCGCGCTTGATTCTCTTGGACGTCCGTCACCCCTCCCGCCAGGATCATCACGGCTGCGACGGGATCGATCGCCCGGATCTCCCTGAGCACTGCAATCCCGTCCATCTCCGGCATGCGGAGATCCAACAG
>JBOHOI010000340.1:0-2485 GCA_050731155.1 Nitrospiraceae bacterium
CCGCTCGTCGGAGGGTTCCTTACGCCCACTTGACTGGCAAGCCACCCGGTCCTGGTCCTCTCCAATCAACCGTGCAATTCTACCGCCGAAGGGGATTTGGCGCCAGGAAAAGGCGAGAATGTAACGAGCCTGGAATGCCAAGCATAGGGGGAATAAGGCCACGTCTGGCGATGGATTACTTGAGAATGAGCACCGCGGAAGTCGTGAGAGAGACGAGCGGGTCGGGGTAGAGACCGAGGATGACCACGCCGGCGACTGCGCAGGCGAGGACGACGGTCATGGCCGGCGACGAGGCGAATCGAGGCGTGAGGCTGGCCGCGGTGTCCAGCTCCCGCATGTACATGACCATCACCACGCGGAGATAGTAATAGGCCGAGACTGCCGCGAAGAGCACCGCGATCACTGCGAGCCAGGCAAGCCCGGCGTTCACGGCGGCGAGGAACAGATAAAACTTGCCGATGAAGCCGGCTGTCGGCGGAATGCCGGCCAATGACACCATGAACACCAACATCAGAAACGCCGCAATCGGTTGCCGCTTGGCCAGACCGGTGAAGTCCTCGATCTCCTCCCCCTCCAAGACTCCCTTCCGGAGCATGGCGACCACCGCAAACGCGCCCAGCGTCATGAAGGCATAGACCGCCAGGTACAGCATCACGCTGGACAGCCCGGAGGATCGGACCGCTTCATCCGCGTCGGCCTGTCCGGCCACCACGACTCCGATGAGCGCATAGCCGGCATGCGCGATGCTGGAATAAGCCAGCATCCGTTTGATGTTGGTCTGCACGATCGCGACGACGTTCCCCAGCACCAGCGTGGCGATGCAGACCGCGAGGAACAGACCGTACCAGTTGGCCTTGAGCCCACCGAGCCCTTCCAGAAAGACGCGCAGGAACGCGCCGAAGCTGGCTGCCTTGGACGCCACCGCCATGAATGCGGTGACCGACGTGGGCGCCCCTTCGTACACATCCGGGGTCCACATATGAAACGGGACGACCGAGATCTTGAAGCCGAATCCCACCACCAGCAGGATCATCGCCAGGACAAGGGCCGGGTCGTTGAGCCCACGAGCGCCGACCGCTGCAGCGATGGCCGAGAGACGCGTGCTGCCGGCTGCGCCGAACAGGAGCGAGATCCCATAGAGCAGGATGCCGGACGAGAAAGAGCCCAAGACAAAATATTTGGCCGAAGCTTCGAGCGACCGAGCTTCGAACCGCTTGAATCCGGCCAGCACGTAGAGGCAGAGCGACATCAACTCAGTGCCCAGATAGATCGTCAACAGGTCAACCGCCGAGACCATGATCATCATGCCGGACAGAGCAAGGAGCAGAAAACCGTAATACTCCCCCAGGTTGATTCGCTCCGCCTTCAGATAGCCCAATGACAAGAGAATGGTCAACCCGCTCACGAGGTACAGCAGGAGTTTCCAGAAGCACGCGTAGGGGTCCAGGACCACGAGGTCGCTGAACGCAGACACCCGCGTCCCCATCTGCGAGGCGGTGACGGCGATACACAGGACGATCGATCCCAGACTCAGCCAGGCCAGCCAGGTCTTCTTGGACGGGGGCGTGATGGGGTCCAGCCCCAGGACGAGGCAAGCCGCCGCCACGACGATCAGCTCGGGGAGCACGGCTGCGAGATCAGACAGAGGAAGCGTCACGGGCTTTAACGATGAATGATGAACGATGAATGATGGGTGATGAATGATGGACTGCCATCTAGACTTTGCAATTCAGCATTCATCGTTCCGCGTTCCGCGATCCCACGGTCCTCCTGATCCTCCTGCTCGATGAGGTGATCCACGCTGGCGTGCATGACCTTCAGCAAGGGATTCGGGAAGAACCCGATCCAGAACACGAGGACGATCAACGGAATCAGGATGGCCATCTCGCGCCAGTTGAGGTCAAATAGTCGGGAAGCACTGTGGCCGGCCGGCAGCCCGAAGGCCACCCGTTGGACCATCCAAAGGAGATAGGCCGCGGCCAGGATGACGCCGAGCGAGGCAACCGCCGCCGCGACCTTGTTCCAGAGAAAGGTGCCGATCAGGACCAGAAACTCTCCCACAAAACTGTTTGTGCCGGGCAGTCCCAGGGAGGAGAGGGCGAAAATCACCAGACAGGTGGCGAAGCGCGGCATCGGATTGGCCAGCCCGATATTGTCGGCGATCATGCGGCTGTGCGTCCGTTCGTAGATGATCCCGACGCAGAGGAACAGCGCGCCGGTGGTGATCCCGTGGTTGATCATCTGCATGAGCGCGCCCTCGATCCCTTGGGCATTGAGCGCGAAAATGCCGAGGGTGACGAACCCCATGTGGCTGACGCTGGAGTAGGCGATCAGTTTTTTGAGGTCGGCTTGGGCCAGCGCCATGTAGGCGCCGTACAGAATGGCGATGAGCGAGAGGCCAACCATGATCGGCGTGAACGCGACCGTCGCATCGGGGAGCATGGGCAGCGTGAAGCGTAGGAACCCGTACGCTCCCATCTTGAGA
>JBOHOI010000341.1:0-2474 GCA_050731155.1 Nitrospiraceae bacterium
AGATCTCGATGCCATGGGAAACCGGCCGGCCAGGTGCACCGAGCAGCAGTGGCGCGATCGTGAAGCCGAAGAGCAACATAACGGTCATCCCAAAAACGAACACGAAGGCGAGCAACAACACGAGGGCGGCTAAGTCTCGGAAACCCACACGCCTTTCTCTAGGCATCGCCAGCAAGGTATCTCCGGCGTACGCGCCCCTCTCCGCGGATCCAGGTCCCTTCCGACTGACGATAGCATAATGCACCCGCAGACATTCCGCAATCTCTCGTGGCGATACCCTTGACGCGTTTCGGAAAGCTATGCATAATGCCAATTGACGTCTCCTTGTTCTCGCCCAGGACCATCCCGGTTGGCATCCTGGACTTCTCGCTGGGGATCGCGGAATCGTATGTTTGACCGTCCGTATGATCCAATGTTCCTCCGTGGAATCTTTGAGCGGACGCGAGTCTTGCGGAGGCCCATCACCGGCATCGTGGTCGGGTACCACGTGCTGCCCTACATCCTGGTGGGGCCAGACGTAGAGATGGAACGGGGCGCCGTCGAGGTGCGGGGCACGATCCGCGTCTCGCCGCGTCTGGTGGTCCGGCCGGGAGGCGAGGGGCAGACCTACGGGGAGGTGTTCGGGGACTCCGAGCTGATGGACCGGACGCTGGTGGGGCGGGTGTTTGCCTTCCGCTACCCCGCTCGCCGGCACGCGGTCATCGAGAGCGAGGAACTCACTATCCGTCCCGCCGAGGGGGACCCGGAAGCGCGCATCGAGCGGATCCTCGACGAACTGGCGCGGCGCGAGATCTGGGACACCGGCCTGATCCTCTCACCAGACGTCAAGTTCTATCCCGTCTCGATCGATCGCTTCCTGCACGAGATCCTCGACCGCGAACTCTCCGACTAACGCCACGTCGGTCTCTGGTGGCAGCGGCGGAAGCCGATGTTGTGATGGCCGGTCTCTACCGTATATAGTATCCCGCGACTCGCCACTTCCCGTCTTTCTCGCGCATCGGAGTTATTGTTTCAATGGCAGATGATTTCCTTTCAAAGGATGTCTCGTATTG
This sequence comes from Nitrospiraceae bacterium, assembly GCA_050731155.1. GTDB lineage: Bacteria > Nitrospirota > Nitrospiria > Nitrospirales > Nitrospiraceae > NS-7. The sequence continues at coordinate 1,053 of JBOHOI010000341.1, forward strand.
AATAACGACATACTGGCCATCGGGCGCACCGGGTAGAGTGGTCGTATATTGCTTTGCCTTTAGCTTCCTGGAGATAATCCTGCCGAGGGGCTTTCTGCCAGCCGAAAGGGAAGCTTCCCACTGGTCCTTCTTCACCGCGCCCTTAAAATAGCCGGCAGCATTGTCCCAGCTCTGGGCGTACTTCCCTTGGTCCACAAGGGCGACCCATTGGGTGGCCGCCTCGACAGCTGCTTTCTCCGCGGCCTGGTCGGCCACAACCGCCTGGCATAACACGACACTCCAGAATACGGCCAGCGCGACGAGTACATTCTTCTTCATCTTCATGGCCTCCCTTCTAGCAATTGTTCTCGCAGTATACTTGGGACTAGATCGCCTAACATAAATGCAATTCCTGGACCCAAATCTCGTAGCTGGTAGATGCTCAAGAAGTCCGGTATCTTTGGTTTGGACCACCCACCGCCTGGGGGCATGGGGGGAACCCGATGGAAGCAAGTAGGAGGGACAAGTCAGGAGAGGCTGGCAAGTTATATGTGGGGACGGCGGGGTGGAGCTACAGCGGGTGGGATAAAATCTTTTATCCTGAAAAGGTCAAATCCACCTACGAGCGGCTGGCGTTTTACTCACGGTCCTTTAACGCGGTCGAGGTGAACTACTCCTTTTACCATCTGCCCAAGCCAGAGACCTGCGCCAGATGGTCCGAGATTGTGCTCAAAGACTTTCACTTTGCCGTCAAGGCAAGCCGGTTCATCACTCATGTCAAGCGACTCGAGGGTGTCGGGGAAGCCTGGGAGAAATTCCTGGCCAGCGTCCGCGTGCTCGGGGATCGCCTGGGCCCGATCCTCTTTCAGTTTCCGCCGAGCCTCCAGGCCGATCTTGACCGACTCGAACGTTTTCTCAGCCTCGTGAAACTGGATCGAAAGACGCCCCGCGTTCGCCCGGTCTTCGAGTTCCGGCACCGCTCGTGGTTTACCGAGGCGAGCTATGACCTTCTGCGTGACGCCGGAGCCACTCTCTGTATCGCCCATTCATCCCGCTACCCCTATGTGGAGGAGGTCACCGCCGCCCTGATCTATTACCGTTTCCACGGGCCCAAGGAGCTCTTCGCATCCAAGTACGGCGATGAGCAGCTTCACTCATGGGCCACACAGATGCGCCAGCATCTAAATGCCGGTAAGGCCGTCCACGCCTACTTCAACAACGACGTGCACGGCTACGCCGTCGAGAACGCCCGCACCCTGCGCGCCCTCGTCTCTCCCTAACTCTTCCAGCGAGGGCCAGGAGACTTGCCCTCGACGTAGTCCTTGAGGCGGTACATCAGCTCGCCCCATGTCGAATTGCAGCTGGCGAAGAAATCACTGTTTTTTCTCCAGTTGCCATGCTGAAATCGCAGGACCGAACCCTTCCCCACAGGAGCGATCTCCC
>JBOHOI010000342.1:0-2447 GCA_050731155.1 Nitrospiraceae bacterium
TCTTGACAGTTTCGTAGTAGGCCAGAGCGGCTAGATAGGTGAAATCTTTCTCGCCGGATGCCAGCTCACAGGCCTTGATCAACTCGCGAAAGACCGAAACGGGGACCCAATTACTTGCATCAGTCATGAACGCACGGGCATCCTGAATTTCCTGGAACGAATCGGCTGCCCCCATAACCCGTTGGAGATCAACTTTCGATACCTGTTCGGGATAGCGAGCTTCGAGATAACGGATCAGTATTCCGCTTTGCAGGCAGGTGATCCAAGGTTGGATGGTCATGGCGCTCCTCAAGCAGGTGAATGCGCCCGAATCGTGCGCAGAGTCATAGCACAGCAGGAAGGGAATAAAAAGATCGCAAAGGTCAGGGTTGAGGTGGAGGCACCGGCAGTCCCTCCATTTCCATAATCCGCAGCGCGTTCGTCGTGGGGCAGGGACCGGATCGTAGCTTGTAGTCGAATTGCAGCGCGCCGGCTGCCACCGTTTCCTGAAAGTGGGCGTTCCGCAATCCGGGTACCGTCTTGTCGAGATCGGTTAATTCCAGATCGTGGGTGGTGACTAAGCCAAAGCCATTGCCCTGTGAGAGAGCGGAAATGTAGGAACGGCTCCCGATCAACCGTTCGCGATTGTTGGTGCCTTTGAAGATTTCATCGATCAAGAAGACCACGGGTGCGTTGGATCGGTCCGTTGTCGCATCGAGCAAACTCTTGAGGCGTTTCACCTCGGCATAGAAAAAGGACAGGCCCGCTTCGAGCGAGTCATCTACGCGGATACAGGTGGAGAGGCGCGCCCAAGTCCACTCGAAGAGATTGGCGCAGACGGGGGCGCCTGCCTGGGCGAGGCACAAATTGATACCCAGAGTTCGGAGGAAGGTGCTTTTCCCTGACATGTTGGACCCAGTTACCAAGAGTATCGTTCCCAATGTTTCGAGGGCAAGATCGTTTGCGACTCGGTTCGTCTCAGGGATCAGCGGGTGGGCGATGGCTTTGGCTGATAGCCTGGCCTGCGCTCCGTTACGCAGGGGATCGGTGGTGAGCGGGTCCGGCCAGTGATACGATGGATGGAGCGCGGCAAATGTGGCGAGTGCCGAAGCAGCCTCGACCTCGGCCAGTCGATCCAGCCAGGTCGGCAGGTGGGCGGCTACCTGAGCTTGAATCCGTTGGAGCCGATAGGTGAACCACAGGTCCCAGGGGCAGAATGCGTTGACGATCAGATGGATGACCGGATGGGCTTTGACACTGATCGCGTGCAGGATGTGAGCCGCTTGCCGGACGAGTCGGGGTGGATTGACGCCTGGTACGAGCAGCGGCGCCCACAGGCCGGCGAGCGCTTCGTGGCGGGGCTGGGTGTGCCGTTCGACAAAGCCAAGCACGGCTCCCAGTTTTTCCAGCTCGAAGTGCACGCCCACAGCATGCTCCAATAACTCTTCCCCCTGATCGGTCCAGAAATAGATCAACACATAGGCCGCGAAGGACCACATCCAATAATTCGGAAGCCAGTCGAGCAGCGCACCCAGCCCGAGTCCGATGGTGGCGACGGCAAGCAGAGTTTGAATCGCTAAGACGGCTGTGAGATGTGGGAATCCGACTGCATGCTGCAGGACGGCTTCCAGTCGTCGTCCGTTGATTTCCTGTTCGCCGATGAGCTGCGCCTCGAGCCCCAGCCGATCGCGAAAGAGCGATCGCGGAATGAGTTCCTGCACGAGGTGCCGGCGCATGCGCCACTGGTCCGGTTGAGGCGGTTGCTCAAGCAACCACGACGCCAGCCGCGCCTGTCCGTGGGAGGAGACGGTGGTGTCGAGCAGATGGAGGAGCGAGTGAGGGCCGACAAGGTCCAAGTCTTTGGCGTACGGATGGTGATCGGGAGCGCTCGACGGTCGAGCGGGAATATGAGGCCAATCCAGCCGGAGACGTGCCAAGTGCACGAGCTTGATCTGTTTCCAGAGACGAAGGCGATGCAAGCGACTTTCGAGCCTGTTATGATAGACGGCCACAATCAAAAACAGAGCGACAAACGCGACGAGCGCCCCATTGCCGGCTTGATACCAGCCCATTTTATAGACGGCTACCGTGCAGATCGTTCCGACGATGAACAGGATGAGACGCCAGCGGCTGAATTTTGAACTAGCAGCGGTAGCTAAGGCGATCACACGGTCGAGTTTGGCCACCAGGCGTGTCAGCGCGTGGGCTTTCGTCATAGGCGTCATGGGCCGGCTTTGGAGCATAGCGCCGACCTTACTGGAAGGGGGAGAGTGCGTCAACTCCAGCCCGTCATGAACTCAGAGGGATGGATCGATGTCCAGATTCGCACTGCCGTCGATGCGGCAGAGTTGCTCGGCGTGCTGGCTGATCCCGTGATCCAAGGCGGATGGGAGGAGCAAGGCGTTGTCCATCTCTATTGGCCGAAACCACAGTGGAGCATGGAAGCCTACGCTCGTCTAAGCAGGACC
>JBOHOI010000343.1:0-2414 GCA_050731155.1 Nitrospiraceae bacterium
CGCATCATCAGCTTGGGTATCTGGCAATGGTGCCCGGCCCATGTGTCGTGGGAAGCGGACCTAAAGGCGTAGGGTTAGCTTTCGGCTTGATCACGAACACCCCGTCTCGGATGGTTACGAGCACGGCTGTGACTCGTTGATCTGACACTACAAGACGGTTGAGTTCTTGGATGACTGCGGTGGAGCGGTCCGGCGGAGGTTGGAGGAGCACGTCTCCTGACCAGAGCACGTTGTCGATCAAAATGACGCCGCTGACTGCGATCAACTCGACCGACCTCTGATAGTAATTGACATAGTTTACCTTGTCCGCATCAATGAAAATTAAATCAAACGGGCCAGCTACGTCCCGAAGGGTTACCAGTGCTGGCCCCATCCTGACCTCGATCTTGTGGCCATGCGGGCTCTTCGCGAAATATTTCCTGGCCACTGCCGCCGACGCCGGATCAATTTCGCAGGTAATCAGACGGCCATCGTCCGGCAGCACTTCTGCCATTGAGAGTGCACTGTAGCCGGCGAACATCCCAATCTCGAGCACCCGCCTGGCCTTCACAAGCTGGGTCATCAGTTTCAGAAACGCGCCTTCCAGCGGACCCACCACCATGTGCGGAATCTCCATGGTGCGATAGGTCTCATCCCGTAGCGCCCGGCAGACTTCCGACTCGGCAGCCGAGTGTTCCTCGGCATAGGCTTCGATCTCCGGCAAGACTAACTCTTTCATGAGCCTTGCTCCTCCAAGTGGCCCCGTAACTCCTGAGCCGCTCCTCACCTACCTGGAAAAGAAATTTAGAGAGCTGTACGGACTAGAAACCGTGAGGGGTGAGGCGTGAGGCGACCTTCCTACCCCATGCTCCGCCTAACGTCCCACGATTAACGCTTCACGCTTCACGCGTTCAATAGCCCAGCGCCTGGTTGAGCTTCGCCAGCACCGTTGGGGAAAGCGTGAACTCGCTCTCGACTTCGATCCGGCTCGGCACTAAGAGCGTTGAGTGAAATGAGATGTCCCTGATGGGTAGCTTGAGGAAGGGCTGATCAGGCGTACTCAGCTCCACTGCCTCCACCGATTTCATCATGTCGCTGCTGTCCTGGGGTCCATACGTTCCCACCACCGCCCGGAGGATTTCGATCACCCGCGAATTGGCAGCGACCTCCTCCACAGATTCCAGCAAGAGTTTGATGGCCTCGTCTGCTTTGTCCGACAGGCTGAAATTCTCGATGCGCTCTTTGCGCCGCAATGACAGCAGGTCATTGTCAAGATCCTTGCTGAAGGCTCCGTAGGCATACCGGAAGAACTCGAAGTGGAAGCCCTTCAGGCGCTTCCCGAACATCTGCAACTCGCAGAGAAAGGCCAACTGCTGGAGCTTCACGTCCCCGTTGATCCCATAGGGCTCGGCCAATCGGAGCAAATAGACCAAGAGTGCGCGGTCAACGACAATTTCGTGGGGTTTCCGCATCTCTTCGTAGCCTGAATCGTATCTCGTGAAGCGTATCTCGTCTGCGAAAGATTTGCGAGCGACGCTTCACGATTCACGCTTCACGGTCATTTGACTGCCGCGCTCAGCCCCTGCGCCATGACGATCTGGGTGTCCAGATTATAGGTGACCGCTTTGGGGTGCGTGAGGACCGGAATCAATCCCGCAGCGGACGGGATCAGGTTGCCCGACTGCTTGACTCCCCCGAACGGCAACCGCACACCGGCTCCAATGCAGGGCAGGTTCCAGTAGAAGATCCCGCACTTCATGTGTTCCTCGGCATATTTGGCCTTCCGGTAGTCCTCGGTGATGATGGACCCGGACAGGCCATACTTCGTGTCGTTATAGACTGCCACTGCCTCCTCAACCCCTCGCACCGGCACGATCGCCACGTGAGGGCTGAAGGCTTCTTCGGTCAGACAGACGCTGTCGCTCCGCCAGGCACCCGTATAGACGAACGGCTTGAGCCAGTACCCATCTGGTGTCGGCGGCGGCTCGACGTTCCGATCCAAGAGGATCTCAAATCCTTCCTTCTTCGCCATCTCGTTGAAGCGACGGCCCTTCTCCACTCCCTGCTGATTAATCATGGTGCCATAGAAGACGGCTTCATCCATCGGCTCGCCGACCGTGACTCGGCGAGCAACGGCGACAAAGCGGTCCCTGAACCGGTCCATGGTCCGGCTGTCCACAAGCAGACGGCCGGCCGTTACGCACCGCTGGCCCGAGGTTTTGAATGCGGACAGAACGCTGGCCGTGACCGCCATATCCAGGTTCGCATCCTCCATGACGAGTACAGCATTCTTCCCACCGGTCTCGATCGTACAGACCTTGTGCGCATGCTTGGCCACTTCTTGCTTAATCCGGAGGCCTACCTCGTAGCTGCCGGTAAAGAGGATCACATGGGTCTGTGGATGAGAGACGAGCGACGCTCCGGCGGTTTCACCA
>JBOHOI010000344.1:0-2401 GCA_050731155.1 Nitrospiraceae bacterium
CGGGCTGGGTTGAACTGCCAAAACAGATCTATCTGGTTGGGCGCAATGAAGGCTGGGCGACTGGCGCACTCCGAGGGCCCATTGATGGGTTCGGCATGTCCATAGCACGGACCCTCGCAGGCGCGTATGAAGTGCTGACGTTCCCTTTGCCCATTCCGCCACAGTACCAGCCAATGCTTCAGCCTGAGTATGTCTGGCAACAAGAGCCGGATCAGTCAGGTACAGCATCAAATAGCTCACCATCAAATAGTGAGACCAAGTAGCTATTGAATCAGGCTCTTGCGCTGAATTTTGAGGCAGTGTTAAGATTCCACCAGGTTTCACGGAGCCTATTCTATGCCGAACATTACCTTACTCTATTCGCCCACCTGCGGGGCTTGTCCTTCGGCGAAGAGCCTCTGGAAGGAGCTGCGGGTGAAGTATAGCTTTAGCTATCGGGAAGTGGACATTAACTCACCGGACGGGCAGGAATTGGCGGAACGGCACTCGATTCGAGCCGTGCCGGCGACGATCATTGACGGACGGCTGACCTTCATCGGAGTGCCGAGTCGTCAGAGCGCTGAGAAGGCACTCGCGTTGAAAATGAGACCGCGAGACACCTAACCCGTGCAGCGTGAAACGCCCGAAGCGTGAATCGTGAAGGGTGAAGCGTCGTTCGCAAACAGGCTCCCAAGATACGCTTCACGAGCGACGAGAGACGAATTCCCATGAGTAACCATGAAGACGAACTCGACATTGAGCTCCCGCCCTTGCCCGTGATTGACAAGGGTCCGCCACCGGATTGCCCGATCTGCGGAGAACCCATGACCTTCGTGGACGGGGACTGGGCATGCATTGACTGCAATGGCGAACTCATGGGTCCGGAAACGGGGTGACGAAGAAGGTTGAGGTTAAGGCTGAGGTTGAGTAAAGTTCAGAGGATTTTGTATCCTTGCTGAACCTCAACCTTAACCTGTTGCCGTAATGCTCAAGATCGTCACCGGTCCCTTTCATCCTGACCTTGAACAGGCCCTTGTCGAGGAAGTTCGTCACCTCAAAGCCTCTGATCCGCTCGCTCCACTGTCTATCGTTGTTCCTTCCAATCCCCTCCGACGGCGTCTCCAATGGCTTTTCTGCATTGAGCAGGGCTGCGCGCTCCTGGACGTCCACTTCTTGACGTTTTCTCAGTTCGCCGTCCGTCTGCTGAAAGAGGCCAACTCGTTTGATGCTGCCGATCTCCGTCGGGAAATTTTCTTTCGAGAACTCGTCCATCATCTCCTTCGCGTTGAAGCCCATGACTCATGCTGGTCCAATCTGACCGAGATGCCGGGAGCCTGGGGGGCACTCCTTGCCACACTGCGGGATTTGAAGGATGCTCAGGTCGACGAGGAGCGCGCCGTTGAAGCACTGAGTCAGAGCCAAGTCAACACGGACCAACTGGTTCGATCCCTCCTCAAACTGTACCGGAGCTTTCTCGACGAGAAGGAGCGGATCGGGGCCTACGATCAGGATGACCTGGCTGCTCAAGCCGCGGTGCACGTCACGCAATCGGCTTTCCTCGACCGCCAACAGCGGGTTCTCTACTACGGCTTCTACGATCTTACTCAGGTTCAACTTGATCTCTTTCAGGCGGTGGCGCGCTCCTACCCCGGTACTCTGTTCTTTCCATTGGTGAAGGGCCACCAGGCCTATGCCTTTGCTGAACGTTTCTTCGAACGGTATATTCACGGGTTGGTCACGCAAAAGTCAGATGCCGTCACGCTTGCCCCACACCCTTCGCGTCACCCCTTGGCCGCGCTCTTCGATCTTTCTCACGGGTCTGGAGATGGGGGAGAGCGGGCCGCCGCTCTTGGTCCGGCTTGCCGTATCCTGTCCGTTTCCGGACGGCTGGATGAAGTGACGATCGTGGCCAAGGATATTCTCAGATTAGTGGAGGAACGTGGGTACTCGTTTCGGGACATCGGCCTTGTGGCTCGTACGCTTTCCGGTTATGAGACGATCATCCCGCGCGTGTTCGACGAACACGGCATTCCGTTCACTTCCACGATGGGGCGACCGCTGGGAGACTGGCCGTTCATCAAATCTGTGATCCAGCTCATGGACATCCGGGTCTCGGGGTTTCGAAGAGACCAGGTTATCAGCCTGCTGTCCTCGCCGTTTATCCGTTATGCGGTTCTTTGCCCATCTTGCGAAGTGCCCCGTCCCGATCTCTGGGACTTGGCCAGTCGACGGCTCGGGATCACCAAGGGGTTGGAGGAATGGCGGCGGTTGACCGCGTTCTTGGAGCAGGATCTCCCGCTCGGCGAAGACGAGGAGGAAGAACTGATCGGTCCTCGAGTTCCCGCTCAACAGGTTCGTGGCCTCTGGCTTGCGGTGTCTACGCTGGCTGAAGCGTTGGATGCATTTCCGGACTCGGCCACCT
>JBOHOI010000345.1:0-2367 GCA_050731155.1 Nitrospiraceae bacterium
GGGCGCATGGCTTACGATGAACGAGAGAAGCGGTGTCTCGTCCACTCTTTTAGGCCGTCATGCAGTCACTCACGCCTGGAGGGAGGTCCTCGCACCCTGCCGTCAGGACCACGTGTCAGACTATAGTCAATTAGAGCCCCCCGCGCAAGAGTTGGGGACACGCGATGCGCAATGGCCCCAAGCAGGAGCTGTGGTGATCGGATTAGCAGCCGCACCACGCAACAGGTGTCGGCTAGGTCGTTACTGCAGGGGGATAGTGATGACGATTCCGCCCATGACATCGTTCAGTTTGAAATCCCGTTTAGGGCTCAACGGATGGGCGTTATGGCAGGTCACACAGGCCTTGGCGACGGCCGTGTCGGCATAAATGGCCTGGAAAAACTGTTTCTGGCCGCTGGTGACCGTCCCGGTAAATGGGCGTTGCGGGTGAGAGAGCACGGCCTCCAGGCCTTTTCGTTCGAATTCGGTGGCCGGCGCGTTCCGTTGATAGATGGGCCACAGACTGATCAGCCGGTAGCGAATGCCGCTGCCCTTCTCTGCCGCAACGCGCCCCGAGTACTGCAGGAACTGAGCCGGGAGTGGCAGCGCGTTTTGTTGCTCCCAATGCTCGACCGCGGAGGTAATCCCTTTTTCTTGCATCCGGTCGACCACATGGGTCGTATAGATCGTGCGATCCGCTTCGATCACGGCATGCACATACTCCGCCACCTTCTCCGGAGCGATCTTGCCCGCGCCGCCTGAGTCTCTTGCTGCTAAGGACAGACCCCAGAATCCGACCGCGGCCATGATCACACTGGCAGAAACCCACAACGCCATCGGTCTTCTCGCGGTCTTCATGTGGGTTCTTCCCTCCCCGGCGAGGGTCCTGCCACCGGAAAGGTGATCAGGCAGAGTGTCCCCCGGCCTTCCTCGCTCTGGATCTGAATGTGCCCCGCACATTTCATGACGATCCGGCGCGCGGTGGTTAAGCCGAGCCCTGTCCCTTCACCCTGCTTCTTGGTCGTGAAAAAGGGATCGAAGACCTTGCTCAGGTACGGCCTCGGAATTCCCGGACCGGAATCCCGGATTCTCACCTCAATCATGCCGTCGGTTACTCCGGTGGTCACGAAGAGCACGCCGGTTCCCTTCATCGCTTGGACCGCATTCATGATCACATTTGTAAAGGCTTGTCGAAGCTCCTCAGGTCTCGCATGGATGGTGGGAAGAGGACGATAGTCCGTCCGAATCTCCAGGCTGGCGCCTTCGCTGGTCAATTGGGCGAGTTTGAGAGCCTGGCTCAGCTCGGCGTTGAGATCCACCTGCACGGAGCGCCCTTTGACCTCTGCGCGGGCTAGGCCGGTAAAGTCTTGAATGATGGCAGCCATCCGCTTGCCGTGCCGGATGATGTCTTTCGCGTGGGCCTTGACCTGGTTGAGATCGGTCTCATCCTGGATCGCCTCCCCTAAACCCAGGACTCCAAAAAGAGGATTGTTCAGTTCGTGCCCGATTCCGGCGCTCAGCACCCCAAGGCTGGCCAGCTTCTCCGTGTGGATGAGCTGGTCTTGCAGTCGGGCTTCTTCGGTCGCGTCGCGTAACACGAGCCCGATCCGTGGCGCTTCACCGGGAGGCGTGCTGATCCGGAACCACTCATATTGATAAATACTCTTCCCGATGTGGAGTTCTTTCCGGTCCGCGCTGGTTGGTGAGGTGAGCTGGGGGACGAGAGGGTCTCGCACATCCGGACCGACCGCGCGGGGGCGAGCGGGGGACAGGGGCTCGGGTTCATCATCGGCATGGTTGCCCAGTGCCTGCAGCTCATTCCGGAGTTTGTCCCGAGACGGTTCGTCGATGCGGAGCAACTCGAAGAGACTTGCGGCTTTCATGTCCTGCTGCTGCAGGTTGAAAGCTGCCTTGGAGGCCTGGTTGAAGTACTGGACCTGCTCCTTCTGGTCCAACATGATAATTGGATCTGGAACGCTATCTAAAATCTCGTCCGTGGCTTTCTGGAGATACCGCACTTCCTGGGTCTTTCGCTCGACCTGATCGGTCAATCCGGCAAAAGCCGCTTCGAGTTGGGTGTTCATGCGGTTGATCTCGACCGCCAGATCCTCAATCTCATCGCCAGTCTGTATCTTGATCGGCTCGCGCAGCTCACCGCGCCCAATAAGCCGAGCGGCTTCCTGCAGCCGACGAACCGGGGTCACGATGCGGCTCGCGGCGAAATAGCCAAGGCCGGCAAGGAGTCCGACGGCGACCAGCCCGAACGCTGAAATCCAGGTCAGCAGATGCCGGACCGGGGCGAAGAGTTCATCAGAGGACTGCCACACAAACGTGTGCCAGGCGCCGGCGTCAAGCGAACCGTTGGTGGCCCGGCTTGCTTCCGGGAGG
>JBOHOI010000346.1:0-2347 GCA_050731155.1 Nitrospiraceae bacterium
TGCCGGGATATCTGGCAGAGGCCGATTACAAACACAATCTTCCCTACAATGCTGACTTTATTCAGGAAATGCTGGGCCAACTACTAAAGGCAAAGACCGCTTTACCCTTTAAGTGAGTCATTGCCTTTTTGTCAAGAATTTCGCCGTTTATCGAAACATGCGTGAGTTTTTCAGGTTCCTGATGGTGAGCCACCGCCTGCAGGTGAAAAGTGACGAGGCAAAAAAACGAAAGGCTGTGTCGAGGCAGCTAATAGAAAGGTGCAGCCGATTTCGCCCGAATGAGTTCTTGCGACGTCTCCCGCATTTGCGACCGGTCGTCGTTAAAGGAAGTGGGTGTGCCGTCCACGACAGGCAGGTACGGATTGGTGATAAATAGGCTCTGGCAGGTTCTTACGGGATTTCGTCCAATATGGACGACTGGATCTCCGGAAGTGGCGGGAGTTCCCGAGGGGGAGACGGGATAACCGTGGGCGATGAGAACAGTTGCACGGTTCCCGTCCCACCGGAGAAGAAGGCCTGGTTTGCACCCGCGACCAGGCCCACGGCCAAGCGCGGGCCGAGCGTCATCATGCTCCCGCTCCAGGCGGGCCCGTTGGGGGTCCGGAAGTTGAAAGATTCAAAAGTCCCAGCGCTGTACAGGTAACCCTGGGTGCCTTGAACATCGGTGTAGAAACTGCCCGTCGGGCCGGTGAGACTGTGCAGGGCTCCAACTCCGCCGCTGATACCGCGGACGCCGGAGACCGCTTGGCCCCATGCCGGAGCGTGGAACAGCAGCATTACCACCGAGAGGATGAGGGCCCGTTTCATCATGTGTCTTTCATAGATAGTCAGTGACAGCCGCCCAAGCCTCGCGATATAGTATCACCCAATCACAGCCACATAGCAAGGGGGACCATCATGTTGACACTAGGTCGGTCTCATTGGCCGTTCCCATGGATGGGCGCAGTCCTCGCGATCGCTCTCCTGCTCCCGCTGGCTTACGTCGCGGGCGCTGACCTGCCCGAAGGGACAGAGGCGGTTCCAAAGAAAGCCGTCTCTCTGGTAGACATCGTCCTGCGCGCGCTCCAGAATAACCTGGACATTTCCATCAGCCGCCAGACCAAGGAGAGCCGGCTCACCGATATCGTGTTCGAGCAGGCCAAGTTCGACCCGCTGTTGAGCCTCAATGGCCAGTATAACCGGTCGGTTTCGCCGCTGAACCGGCCGATCCTCGGGTTTGGTGGGAACGTCGCCGGTGTCGGAGATGAGCCGGCCTCCTTCGATCAGAACAGTTCCCAGGTGACCGTTGACGTGACACAAAACCTGCTCACCGGAGCCAACTACGATCTGAACTTCAGTCCCTCACGCACATTTGTCGGAGGGAGTCCCCAATTCCTGTTCAATCCCGGCTATCAGTCAGGCTTGGCCCTCACCCTGACCCAGCCGTTGCTGCGCAACTTCGGCACGGACATCAACCGGACCTTCATCCAGATCGCCCAGAACAACGCCAAGGTGGAGGAGCATGTATTTTTGGACCGTGTGCTGACGGTCATCGCCACCGTGGAGCAGACCTTTTGGGAGTTGGTCTTTGCTAATGAGAACCTGAATGTGGCCAAGGCCGCGCTGAAGGCCGCCGAGGAGTTGCTGGCCAGCAACCGGGCCAAGGCGAAAGCCGGCGTCATGGCCATCGTGGATGTCCTCCAGGCTGAGGCAGCCGTCGCCTCCCGCGTTGAGCAAGTCTTGATTGCAGAGAAGGCGATTCGCGACCAGGAAGACCAACTGCGTCGCCTGTTAAACCCGTCCGAGGAGGAACTCCGGCAGGACGTGCGGCTGGTCCCGGTCGATCAACCGGTCAAGACCCTTGAGCCGATCAGCCTCCAGGAAGCCATCGATGTCGCCATGGAGCGGCGCCCGGAAATTCTCCAGGGAAACAAGAACATCGAGACCAGCGATCTCAACGCCAAGTTTGCCAAGAACCAGCTCCTCCCTAACCTCTCTTTCCAGGGCACCTCCGGCCTGGCTGGCCTGGGGCGAGATGGCGGCGACATGTTCAACAGGAACGTCTCCGGCGACTTCTTCAACTATGGAGGAGGATTGGTTTTGAGCATCCCCCTGGGGAACCGCTCAGCCGTCAGCCAGTACAACAAGCGCCAGCTCGAGGCCCGGAACGCGCAGGCCACGCTGCAAAGCGTCCGGCAGCAAGTTATCGTCGGTGTCCGAGAGGCGGTCCGCCGCGTGCAGACGGATTTCAAGCGGATCGAGACCACGCGATCCGCGCGGATCATGGGCGAAAAGCAGCTCCAAGCCGAACGTGAACGGCTCAACGTGGGATTGAGCACGACCCGCTTTGTGTTGGACTTTCAGCGCG
>JBOHOI010000347.1:0-2337 GCA_050731155.1 Nitrospiraceae bacterium
GTCAAGCCCTATGCGGGCACCATTCTGGTCGTGGATGCCATCACGGCGTTGGGCGTGTTCGACATCAAGACCGATGCCTGGGGTTTGGATGTGGTCGTGACAGGCTCGCAGAAGGCCTTGATGCTGCCACCCGGCTTGGCGTTCGTCAGCGTGAGCGAGAAAGCCTGGCAACTGGCCGACAAGGCCAAGAATGGGGCCTTCTACTTTAATTTCAAGAAGGAACGGGAGTCTCAGGTCAAGAATCAGACTGCCTACACACCAGCGGTCTCCATGATCCTGGGGCTACAGGAAGTCCTGCGGATGTTGAAGGCGGAGGGGCTGGAACCTGTGTTCAGCCGCCAGGCGCGCCTGGCTCATGCGATGCGCGAGGGAGTCAAAGCGGCAGGGCTTTCCCTTTTTCCCAAGGAGTCGCCCAGCGACGCTTTGACCGCGATCTCCGCGCCAGATGGCGTGGACGGTCAGGCCATCTATAGAAATTTGAGAGTGCAGTACGGCATGACAGCCGCCGGCGGACAGGATCACCTGAAAGGAAAGATCTTCCGAGTCTCCCACATGGGCTATATGGACACCTTCGATGTCATCACGACGCTGGCGGCGATCGAAATGGTGCTGAAGGGTCTGGGACATTCCGTCAAGCTGGGAAGCGGGGTCGCCAAGGCCCAGGAATTGCTCATGGTCAAGTCGTAGGCAGCGTGACGACGGAGACAAGAGCAGTGCGATGAAGGTCTTGGTCACCGACAGCCTGTCGAAGCAAGGCATCGAGATTCTCGAGAAGGCCGGCTTCGCTGTGGATGTGAAAACCAAGCTCCCCAAGGAGGAGTTGATCAAGGACATTAAGCAGTATGATGCACTCATCGTTCGATCGGCCACGAAGGTGACGGCTGAGTTGATTGCAGCGGCCGACCGTCTGAAAGTCGTCGGCCGAGCCGGCTCCGGCTTGGACAATGTTGACACGCAAGCTGCCACCAGGCGAGGCATCGTGGTGATGAACACCCCGGGCGGCAATACGGTCACGACGGCCGAGCACACGATAGCGATGATCTTTTCGATGACCCGGTGGATTCCCCAAGCGACCGCCTCCATGAAAAGCGACAAGTGGGAGAAAGAGCGGTTCATGGGAGTGGAGCTGTATAACAAGACCCTCGGCGTCGTGGGAATCGGGCAGATCGGCGGCTACCTGGCGAAGCTGGCCCAGGGGATGTCCATGAACGTGATCGCCTACGATCCATACCTGGCAGAGGAACGGACGCGCAAGATGGGGGTTGAGGTTGTCGAGCTGGCCGAGCTCTTCCGGCGCGCAGACATCATCTCGGTGCACACCCCCCTCACAGCCGAGACCACGTCGCTGATCAACGCCGCTGCCATTGCGCAGATGAAGCCGGGCGTGATGATCGTCAACTGTGCACGCGGCGGGATCGTCCACGAAGGGGACCTCTATGAAGCGCTCAAGACGAAGAGAGTGGCCGCGGCGGCGTTCGACGTCTTTGAAGAGGAGCCAGTCGCACCGGGCCACCCCCTCCTGACGTTGGAGAATTTTATCTGCACCCCCCACATCGGCGCCGCGACCGGCGAGGCTCAGGAGAATGTCGCAGTCGGCATTGCGGAACAGATCGTGGACTACTTCACGAAAGGGATTGCGCGGGGCGCCGTGAATGTTCCATCGGTTCCGCCTGAGTTGCTGCCTCGACTGCAGCCCTACCTGACGCTGGCGGAAAAGATCGGACTCCTCCAGGCCCAGCTTTACGAGGGAGGACTGGAACGAGTCACGGTGGAGTACAACGGCGAGGTGGCCGGGTTGACGGTGGCCCCGCTGACGCTGGCGGTCCTGAAGGGGCTCTTAACCCCCATCCTGGAGAACGCGGTGAACTATGTTAATGCCCCGGTCCTTGCCAAGGAGCGCGGCATCGAGGTGAAAGAGGTGAAGAGCAGTGATGCCGGGGACTTCACCAGCGTCATCAGAGTCCGGGTCGAAGCGGGGAAGAAGACCCACCGCGTCGCCGGCACGCTGCACAACCGCAAAGACCCACGCATTATTGAAATCGACAATTTCCAGGTTGAAGTCCTTCCTGAGGGACACTTGCTGCTCATTCTGAATGTGGACCGGCCAGGGGTGATCGGTGCTGTCGGCCAAGTGTTGGGGGAGCATCAGATCAACATCGCCCGCATGCAGTGCTCCCGCGAGGAGCGAGGCGGAAATGCGTTGTTGATCATTGGGCTGGATGTGCCCCTGCCGACCGGCGTGATCGAGACCATCAAGAACGAAAAGAACATTCTCTCTGTCAAGCTGGCCGACCTCTCAAAAGGACTCTGATCTACCCCAGCACGGTATGTCCCGTC
>JBOHOI010000348.1:0-2327 GCA_050731155.1 Nitrospiraceae bacterium
AACGGGGCGATCAATGTCATGATCTGCCTCACCATGTTGAGCTACATCCTCTACAGGCGGGCGAACCGGACCATGGTCGTGCCATGGGTCAGGGCCGGGAACATCGGCCTGGCCATGCTCTTTGCGATGGGAATGCTGAATATCGTCTGGCTGGCGATCTACGGCTTTTATCTGCCGGCCAACGTCCGCGTTGGGCTTTCCTCCCCGCAGGCTGTCACAACTCTGACGGTTCTGGTGGTCGGGGTTCTGATCAACCGTGCGATGATGCGTGGGGCCAAGGTGCATGGCCCGATCGAATGGGGCAAGATCTCGGTGCGAGGCATAGTGGCGCTGTTTGGGCTGGCAGCCGCGTTTACCTGGGTCATGGGCCTCATGGGTTATATTCGGTCGTCGGGGCGCCTCTCCTGGCATGTCAATGAGCTGATGCCGGACCTTTCGCCCTGGGCCTTCACTCCCTCGCTGGGGTTTGCCGCCAAGATGGTGACC
Organism: Nitrospiraceae bacterium; assembly: GCA_050731155.1. Taxonomy (GTDB): domain Bacteria; phylum Nitrospirota; class Nitrospiria; order Nitrospirales; family Nitrospiraceae; genus NS-7. The sequence continues at coordinate 487 of JBOHOI010000348.1, forward strand.
CTCAACATGGTCGTGTTCTGGATGACGGTCCTACTCCTGTTCTGGATCAGTCGCCGTGGACACCAACCAGTTCCGCAGAGGGAGCTCGCCACGGAGGAGCATCTGGCGCTGGTCCCGTCTCCTTCGCAGGAGCTGTAGCCCTTCCACAGGGGACGAGCAGCGCATGGGCCTGAAAACGATTTCGGTGTTCGTTGGTCCGAGCCTGATGGCCGGCGCCCTCATCGTAATCTCGCTGACCGAGGTATCGCTTCTGGCTCAGTCGTCCGGGCTTGTGGTCCTGGAAGACTTCCGTGCCAAAGACGGGGATGGGTTTCCAAAAGGCTGGAAGGCCCAGCGGAGCGAGAGTAAAGCCAGGCAGGCTTATACGGTACAGTCAGAGCAGGAAACGGTGTTCCTCTCAGCCAGGAGAGCCGATCAACGAGTGTATAAGAGAGTCGCCTGGGATCCGAAGGCGACGCCAATCGTGACTTGGCGGTGGCGGCTGAAGATGGCACCGGCGGAGACCGACTTGGTTGCGGCCCTGTTCGTCTCGCTGGACACCGATCTCATGGTCATTCCGGTCGCGACCAAGTATGTGTGGAGTGGAGTGAAAGCGAAGGGGACCACGACCGAAGGGGGACTCTTTAGCGCCTCGGAAATCGTGCTTCGGACCGGCCTGCAGCCGATCGGGCAGTGGGTGGAGGAGCGGGTGAACGCGTACGAGGATTTCAAGCGAATCCATCAGCACGAACCGGCGGAACAGGCGTGGGGGATTTCGATCCAGGGAGGGCCTAGCGTCGAAGTTGACTTTGGGCCAATTGCCGTTTCCTCTCGTGACGGACAGTGAGGAGGATAGGGTCTTGGCGCTTCCTAATGTGCAGACATCTCAGTATTCTGTGCGGAAGATCTTTGACATAGCGTTAGGTGCCATCGTGATGGGCACGGTCGGAACCATGATCGGGCTGCTCACAGGCCCTGAAACTCTTCCAGTGGCGGCCGGTGTCGGGATTGCCCTCGGAGTGGGTGTCGGCATCTTCGGGGGGCGTCAGTTTTTGACCAGCATTCTGGTCGGCACGCTCCTGGGCGGCGCGCTCGCCTGGACTCTGGCTGGCCAGGAGAGGATTTCGTTTGGGGCCGGGGCCGGAGCCGCAATGGGCGGATTTTTGGGTGTGCAGCTCTCCATGTTGTTGGATATGTGGGCCGAGCGCAAACGGCAGGCCGCGCAAAAAGACCTGCAGCCTTGACGCCGGTCGTTGGAGATGGCGCCGGTTGCTCTCTCGATGAGGGATTATGGAAAATAGAGGCGTGCTGATCGGATCCATCATCTTTGTATTTGCATCGTTTATCCTCATGATCGTGGGGCTGGTGTATGAGTCGTACAAGTCCAAGCAGCAGCGTGAATTGGTTGCCTCGATTAAGACCGAGCGCCAGGCCGTTGCCGTGACCACGCCAAGGGACTTCTCGATATACAAGACGATCGTCGGCGATGAGGGTCGTGAAATGGTCCAGATCCCCGAAGGACCCTTTACTATGGGGAGTTCAGAGGGTGACCCAGACGAGACGCCGGAACATCAGCTCTACCTGAAGGCCTACTACATCGACAAAAAAGAGGTGACTCAGGCCGAGTACGACCGCTTCGTGCGGATGACGAAGCGCGGCAAGCCCTTTGTTCCTGTCTTTGAGGATGATATCTCGAAAATTATGAAACCGGAGCTGCCGGCCATGGGGATGTCGTGGAGCGACGCAGTGGCCTACTGTAAGTGGGCCGGCAAGCGTCTGCCCACCGAGGCCGAATGGGAAAAGGCTGGCCGCGGTGAGAGCGAACGTCGGTATCCATGGGGCGACGAATTCGGAACGGGCCA
>JBOHOI010000349.1:0-2307 GCA_050731155.1 Nitrospiraceae bacterium
CTGTTGATCGGCTCCGTCGGTTTCACGTCCTGAACGGCCACGAGATCAGGAGCTACGCGGCCCGGTACATCCGATAGGCCCTCCCACTGACAGACACCGATGACTCACCAAGCCAGTCACCGAGCCGACAGTGAACCACAGCAAAGCCGCACGGACGCGCAGAAACGCATTGACGATCTGCGGAAAGAAATTCGCCGCCATGACCATCTCTATTATGTTAAGAATCGCCCGGAGATCTCGGATCAGGAATACGACCATCTGTTCCGGGAACTGACAGCCCTGGAGACAGCCTACCCGGACCTCATTACACCAGATTCTCCCACGCAGCGGGTCGGGGCTCCGCCGCTGGATGAATTGAAAAAGACCCAGCATGTCAGGCCGATGCTGAGTCTTGACTCCGTCACTGACGCGGAAGAGGTGCTGGCCTTCGACAAACGTGTCCGTCGGGAATTGGGCCGGGAGCTGGACGAAGAGCCGGACACAGCCGTGATTCAATACACCGTGGAACCGAAATACGACGGCCTGTCGGTCGAGCTGATCTATGAAAACGGCACGTTTACCCGTGGCGCCACCAGGGGGGACGGGATGACCGGCGAGGATGTCACCATCAACCTCCGGACGCTCAGATCGCTTCCCCTCCAGCTTCAAACCAATGCTGATCTGCCGTCCCATCTAGTCGCACGTGGCGAAGTCTATATGAGACTGGACGACTTCCAAGCGCTCAACCGGCGCATCACCGAGCGAGGGGAGGAAGCCTTTGCCAATCCACGGAACGCCGCCTCCGGCTCACTGCGTCAACTGGATTCCCGCATCACCGCGGAACGGCCCTTGGTCATCGCCTGTTATGAAATCATGGCTCAATCAGGGACCCTCCCACCCACTCACTGGGATGAACTGGAATGCCTGGCCCGCTGGGGACTGCCAATCCCGATGCAGCGGCGACGATGCGAGAGCATCGAAGAGGTCATCGCGTTTCACGCTGAGGCCGAGGCAGGCCGTGAGCAGTTGCCCTTTGAGATCGATGGTGTGGTCGTGAGAGTCAACCGGCGCGACTGGCAGGAAGCCCTCGGCGAGAAATCCAGAAGTCCGCGTTGGGCCATCGCCTATAAGTTCACCCCTCGCAAGGAGATCACGCAGGTGCAGGACATCGTGGTCTCGGTCGGCCGCACCGGTACGCTGACGCCGCTGGCGCTGCTCAAACCAGTCGATGTGGGAGGCGTCACGATCAGCCGGGCGACACTACACAACGCCGATGAGGTCGCAAGGAAGGACATCCGGGTCGGCGATACAGTCAAGGTGGAGCGGGCCGGAGACGTCATTCCAGCCATCGCGGAGCGCGTGATCATTCCAGGCAAGCAACGGGCTGAGCCGTTTCGCATGCCAGAGCGATGTCCTGTCTGTGGTTCAGCCGTTGCCCGTGAAGGAGCCTATTATTACTGCTCCGGTCAGACGGCCTGCCCGGCCCAATTGAAGGGCGAACTGGAGCATTTTGCGTCCAAGACCGCCCTCAACATCGACGGGTTGGGCAAAAAGACGGTCGCCCAGATGATCGAGCGCGGGCTGGTTCGGGACTTAGCTGACCTGTATACACTCACGAAGGAACAGCTCCTAACCCTGGACGGATTCGCCGACCGATCGGCTTCCCTCCTGCTTGAGGCCATCGAGCGCAGCAAGCAAGCCTCTCTCGAACGATTCTTGGTCGGCTTGGGCATCCGGCAGGTCGGTCAGCACATCGCGCAGGTGCTCGCGCGCAGATTCGGTACCCTGGACGACATCATGGGGGCCGACAGGGATACCTTCGAAAGCGTTCATGAGATTGGACCGGAGATCGCGGCCAGCCTGGAGTCGTTCTTCAGGGAGGAACGTAACCGACGGGTGATCGACCGCCTGCGTGCGCTGGGGCTACAGATTACAACGGCAGCTCAGCGGGAGTCTCAGGGGCAACGACTTCTTGAAGGAAAGACCTTCGTGTTCACCGGCGGACTCAAGGGGTTCAGTCGGGAGGAAGCCAAGCGGCGCGTGGAGCAGTTAGGGGGTCGCGTGGCATCCAGCCTCAGTAAACAGACGGACTATGTCGTCGCTGGGATAGATCCCGGCTCCAAGCTGGAACAGGCCAAACGGCTGGGCATTACAGTGCTCACAGAGGCAGAGTTCGGTTCGTTGCTGAACCAGACCTAAAGGGCTCTCCTTTGCGACGCGACAGGGCTCGTTTCATCTGAAACAACCGCGGCCTCCGTCTCGGTCGGCTGAACAGCCTTGTCTTCCTTGAAAATCTGCACGCTCTTGATGGACTTGTGGTCAGCCTCG
>JBOHOI010000350.1:0-2302 GCA_050731155.1 Nitrospiraceae bacterium
CGGCCGAGCGGCGATGACCTGAGAGGCGAGCGGCCGGCTGTTGTATGTGATGCGCATGGTCCCATCGAGTCGTTCTTCCACCTGCACGTGCGTGGCCCGGAGATGGTGTCCCGTCCACCAGCCGAAGATGCTGAAATGAGTGAAGGGTAGAGCCTACCGCCTGCGGACAGTGCCATAGTGCCTCATTCCTTTGCCCCCCTTCCTATCATCATGCGCAGCCGCCACCGCGACCCCCTAGAGAAACCGCAGGGTCTTGGTCATCTCCTCAGCCGTCACGACCTGGATCAGGGCCTGCAGACGGTCGAGTAACTGGCCAATGTACCGCTCATTGGTCACGAGGATACCGGCATGAGAATGGCCTTCGGCCAGGTACTGGCGGTGGAGGGTGACGAAGTGGCGAATATTGTGGGTCAGTAGGACACGGTTCTGGCTGGCGGCGTAGGCTAACAGGGCGGCGTCAGTCCACCCTTGTTGGTGCAGATCGTAGACGCTGAGGGCATCAATGCCCTGCTCCCGCAACTGCGGAGCGAGGTCGGCATCGACATTCTCATCCAGGAAGAGGGTTATTGGGATTGGGCGGCCTTCCCCTGGCGATACGCCTCGTCCTCACGCTGGATTTCCTCCTCGATCTCGGTGAGATGATCATAGGCGTAACTGAGCGCATCGTGGATTTGCGCGAGGGTGAGATGCGGGTAGGCTCGCTGGATAGCCTCGACCGTGTCGCCGACTCGGAGACGTTGGTAGATCAGCCGGACAGGAACACGGGTTCCGACAATCACGGGGTCACCCCCGCAGATCGACGGATCTTTATGGACATAGCGATGGTCAGTCTTGACTGCCTGGGCCATAAAACGCTACTTCCAATGGTGATGGATGATATCTACGGTACCAGCCTGCACGTTGGCCGTCAAGCCACAGGGCGAACACGAACGGCACGATCACGGCGCCGGATGGGACCATCACGACGCCGGTCGAAGGTCCGGACCCGCGCTTCGGCATGCAGGCGCCGCTCTTGAAGTCCCTCACGGTGCAGACGCCGCTGGGGCTGACCTCGACCCTGACCACGACGCGGGCGGTGACCTTGACCAACCCCAATGATCCGTTGAGCCTGAGCAGTCAGACCGATACGCTCGTCATCAACGGCCGCACGTACACGAGCACCTACACGCAGGCCACGCGATTGTTGAGTACCACTACGCCAGTGGGGCGGGCGAACCAACACCGGTCGAGACTCGCTGGTTGAAGGACAGGGCGTCGTTAGGAATGGATTGAGTGGATTCGGCCTCGGGCGACGCTCTCAGCCCTGGAGCTTCTTTCTGGCCTCCTTCCAGTCTTTGGCCACTTTGGCTTTTTTCGGCAAGTCGCCGCGTTCCGGTTCTGGCACGATGACCACTTCCATCCGATGCTCGACTAATACTTCGGCGAACTCGCGTGTTCGCCCGATCCCGGCCTTCAGGTTGTCCCAGCCCTCGGCCTTCATCTCCTCAATCTTCGCCGACAAGGCTGTCTCGCCCGGATTGACCGTGAGCGACAACCCGGTCGGAAATCGGTGCTGCTTGAGCCATTCCCGAAGGTCTTCCCTCTTGCCGATCTCCTGACGGTCGGACGAGGAGAGATAGATCACATTGTAGAAAAACTCGGCCAGCCGCTTCAGCTCGTCGGCCGCATCAGGGGCAGGAGTGAGACCAGCAGGACGAGCGCTCTCCAGGGGCAAGGAAGGGAACGGGAGCGACGGGGCACTGGGCACCTCCACGAGGGTTGCCGCCTCCACCAGCAGGATGGGACGGCGCCGTTCCCAGCAGGCGAGGGTGGCGGTCGCCTCAGGACTCTCGACCCGTTTGCTCGGGATAAGTTTGACCGTGATCACCCGATTGCCTGGCATCCTGGGGATATATTCCAGCAACGCCCGGCCGTCGCCTCCCGTCATCGCGGTCCCGACCTTTTTCCCCGCCACCGCAAATTCGAGCTGTTCGCCTCCGATTCCGGCCTGCCGTAGGAGACGGTCTTGCACCAACCGCGCCTGGAGCATGACCGGACGTCCCGGCATGGTCAGGGCATCTCGCACGACAAGGCTCCCGGTGATCTTGTCCGCGGCACTGACCGCCGACGCCGCATCCAGCGCGCCGATGAGCAGCAATGTCAGCACCAGTCGAGCGGCTGCGCTCCCGGAGCCCACCGATCTCCGCCATACGTTGTCAGCCACTCTCCACATCCGTGAGCACGGAATCGATAATTTCCAGCGCCACATCGGCTTCACGCTGGGTGATCATGAGAGGAGGCACGATCCTGATCACGTTCTGAC
>JBOHOI010000351.1:0-2269 GCA_050731155.1 Nitrospiraceae bacterium
ATCCGTAATAGTAACCCTTTTCTTCCTCCTTGGTGAGCCAGACCCGCTTCAGGACATATTGCGGTTCCTCTATCGGCACGCGGAGCTTTCCCTGGTTATCCACGACTTCACGGTCTGCATCGCCGCTCCCGTGGGCAATCCACATGCCTCCGCAGACCTTGAGCACTGGCTCCAGAGCCGTCACCAAGCCGCTCGGGGGAACCACACACTCAATCTGCGTCCCTTTTCTGATATGCACGTACGGCTCGCGGTTGGAGATGACATAGAGGGATTTCTCCGAAAGGAGGGTGCGTAAGTGTTCTTTGAGTCGCGCGGGGGTCCAGACAGATTCCCCGGCCTGTCTCAGCCTTGCTTCCTCCTCGGCGGACGCCCGTGCCGCCAGGACGCTTCTCGCCATCTGGGCGACTTCTCTTGTCAATGGCTCGAAGATGTCCCCGTCAGGGAAGTGAAGTGGCTCGGCGGTCTTATCGGTGCGGAGCCTCTTCATCCAGTCCGCCATCTTGGTGATCGACCCGACCATGCTCCAACGGACAACAAAGAGCGTGGTGAGGGAGATCAAGAGCGCCTGGACCAGAAAGCCGACGAAGTTATTTTTCCAGATTTGGGAGAGCTGATCCTGGAGGTACGTCGCATCATAGAAGATGACCAGGGCGCCGCTGACAACAGCTTCGCGATGGAGGGGGAGGGCATAGAGATACATCCTCGTGTTCCCAATTTGGACAAAACCTCCCGTGCCGCGATCTGCATTCATGGCATCACCGATCAACGGGGGTATCGTTGGGAGCTGGGGAGTCAGCGCCGGTGTGATGGCGATGAGTTGGTCCTTAGAGTCGTACACAGCCACTCCAGCCAGTCGCTCCCGGTTCCCGAAATGCTCCACAATTTGCTGAAGGCGTGCGGCTTGAGGCTGCTTCACCAAAGGCTCAATCGTCTCCCGGAGGCTCTCGGCGAGCAGTGAGGTGCGACGCTCGAGATCCCGTCTTAACCCTTCCTTCTCCTGGTGGACCTGCCAGAGAGTCAACAGGAAGGCAATGGCGCTGACGACGGCAATGATCGAGAGGACAATCCGAAACGTGATTCGCACAGGCTTTCCCCACGAACGAGAGGTGACAAATGAGTGACTCGTCTCTCAGGAAGTTGTAGTGTACCCCTGTGGCCCTATAGGGTGTCAACTATTTTGCAATGAGGCGTAAGGGATGAGGCGGAGGATAGAGAGTCTTGGAAGGGGTTCCGTCCTTTGAAAGAAAGGAGCGAAGGAGGACTGGATGGAGACATCGGAGATTCTCCGCTTGACGGCGGAGGAGGTGAAGGCGCGGCTCGATCGAGGGGATGCGCTGATCCTCGTGGATGTCCGGAAGGAATCGGTCTATGCCCGGGCCCACATCCGCGGGGCGATCTGTCTTCCCGTCACTGATTTCGAGTCGCGCCTCGATCAGCTTCCGGCAGCGAAACATCTGGTCTTTTACTGAACCTGACCCGAGGAGAAAACGGCCGCCCGGGTGGCGGCCGCGGCCAAGGCGAGCGGCTTTCACGAGGTGGCAGCGCTGCGGGGAGGGCTTGAGGCCTGGCGACAGGCAGGCTATCCGGTAGAGCCGCGGTAATTTCTCAGGCCGAGGTGATTCAGTTCCAGGCGAATCCGCACCGCTCCGGTGAACGCTAGCCCCCGGCGATGGCCCCCACGACCAGAAACGGCTCATCCCCCATCGCGACCGCCTCGGGCAGCAGCGCATCCGGCGGCTCATGGGACAGATCCTGCTCGCAGGCGAAGAACCGCAAGAACGGCCGGCGCTGCTGCGTCACGTGGTCGCGGATCGTCCCGCGCAGCACCGGATAGCGGGCTTCGAGCGCGTCGAGCACCGAGCGCTGCGTCACCGGGCCGTCAAGGTGGAGCTGCACCTCTCCGTCGACCCGCGCCAGCGTCCGCAGATGTTGCGGGAGCACAACGCGGATCATGGCACTGTCTGGACCTCGACGGACAGGACGGCCGGAAGATCCCGGACGATGGGCGCCCATGTGGCGCCGCTGTCGGCCGATGCGTACACCTGTCCGCCGGTGGTGCCGAAGTACACGCCGCACGAATCGAGCGAGTCAACGGCCATCGCGTCCCGCAGCACGTTCACGTAGCAGTCGCTCTGCGGCAGCCCTTTCGTGAGCGCTTCCCACTCGTGTCCGCCCGTGCGGCTGCGGTAGACGCGCAGCTTACCCTCGGGCGGATAATGCTCGGAGTCGCTCTTGATGGGGACGACGTAGATGGTTTCCGGCTCGTGCG
>JBOHOI010000352.1:0-2265 GCA_050731155.1 Nitrospiraceae bacterium
TGGCTATCCTCTCGCTGACACAGATACTCGTCCAGAACACGGATGAGATCCGATCGGAGAGATGGCTCAAGATCGGTCTCCGGCCCGTACGGCTTGAGCACGACGCTGGCCTGGCGATAGCTCTTGTCATAGAACTGCTCGCGCATTTCACACCGGTGCAGGCCTTGCAGGAGTATGTTGAAGCGGCCGTCAAGCAATCGCTGGACGCTGACCAGCCGTCCGACGCACCCGATCTCGAAGATCGGAGGATTGCCGTAATACTCGTGCTCCCAGCCTTCCTTCAAGAGTGCCATTCCGATACACTGCCCTCGCGCGGCAGCGTCGGTCACCATCTCGCGGTACCGAGGCTCGAAGATGTGCAGGGGTAAATAGATCTTAGGGAAAAACACGATGTTGGGAAGAGGGAACACCGGAATGCGCTCCGGCACGCGGAGGACCGCGCCTTCGTCTTGTTGGTCTTTATCTTGAGGAGCGCGATCCGGCTGGATTTGCATGTCTCACGATAGCCGAAGCTCGCGAGGCTTGTCAACTTCACCGGGGTCATCATCCGTGACGAGCGATATCGAGAAAACCCTTGCCAGGAGAGGAGAATTGCGCCTTTGAGGCCGGCGTGCTATAAGCCTGTTCACCGTGAGAAGGAGGCCATTGATCAGCCAGTCTTCCAAAGCAGGAGCTGTGAACGAGATCATGCGCAAGGGATGCCGACGCATCTCTTCGGTCACTCTCATACTCCTCTTCGCGACGCTCCTGGCGACAGATCCGGAGGCAGGAGACCTCGGCGTCCCTCCCGCTGCCTCTGATGCCAGCTTTCGCCTAGCAAGTCCCGGATACCACTATCGCTTCCCGCACGACCATGGATCCCATGACGAGTTCCGTACCGAGTGGTGGTACTACACCGGCCATCTCTCGACGGAAAGCGGCCGACGCTTCGGCTATCAGTTGACGTTTTTCCGAAGGGGCCTTGACCAGGAGCAGGTCAGAGCCAACCCCTCGCGCTGGGCGATCCGGCATCTCTACCTGGCCCATTTCGCTCTGTCGGACCTGGACAAAGGACGGTTCCGGTACGCCGAAAAGGCGAGCCGGGCCGGCATTGGCAAGGCTGGCGCCGAGGCCGGACGGCTGCGCGTCTGGATCGATCACTGGCTCGCAGAGACGCCCTCTGCACAGCACGATCCGCATCATCTCAAGGCCTCGGCCGAGGACTTCTCGATTGACCTCACGCTGGCCCCAGAGAAGCCACCGGTCGTCCATGGCGATCGGGGCGTCAGCCGAAAGGGGAACGCGCCGGGGCAGGCCTCCCATTACTACTCGCTGACCAGGCTGGCAACTACCGGGACTCTTTTCATCAATGGAGAGCCCCAGGCGGTCACAGGGCTGAGTTGGATGGATCACGAGTTCGGCTCCGCAGACCTTGCGGAGGATTTGGTCGGATGGGATTGGTTCTGCGTGCAACTTGACAACCGGCACGAGTTGATGTTCTACCGCCTTCGCCGAGCTGATGGTACCGCCGACCCTGCATCGAGCGGAACGCTGGTCTTCCCGGACGGGCGATCGCATCATTTCTCAGCAGATGACCTGCAGATCGAAGTGGTGAACCATTGGACGAGCCACGCGAGCAGAGCCCGCTACCCCAGCCGATGGCGGATTGTCGCCCCGACGCTGGCCCTCTCGTTGGACCTGGCGCCACAGTTGTCCGATCAGGAACTGATGACCAGTCGAAGCACCCAGGTCACGTACTGGGAAGGAGCCATTGACGCCGGCGGGATGTTCCGCGGCACCGCGGTGGCAGGCCAGGGTTATGTCGAGCTGACCGGCTATGCGGAGCGCTTCAGGCAACGACTCTGAGGATACTGAAAAAGCCTCCGAAGGCAGAGTGGCCTCCGACACACTCCCGTGCCGTCTACGCGAACGATGACATCGAACTTCCTATTCTCGGCCCTCGCACGACTTGCGGTTCTGGTCTTCCTGACAACCCTGCCTGCTTGCGGCAAGCAAAGCGATTCCGTCGTCGCGATCGCACTCCATCCGACCAAATCCAACATTGTCTATGTGGCGACGAACGAAGCTGTCTATAAAACACGGGACAGCGGCGTCACCTGGTACCGGTTGCCGACATTCAGCGCCCGGCGCGTGACCACCCTGGCGATTGATCCGCAATTCCCCGCCACGGTCTATAGCGGCACCATGGGGGACGCGGTGTACAAAAGCCCCGATGGCGGTCAACGGTGGCTTCCGCACAACGTCGGTCTTAAAGAACATGTGTCC
>JBOHOI010000353.1:0-2259 GCA_050731155.1 Nitrospiraceae bacterium
CTCATGCAGCTTGTGACTCGCCGACTCCGGATCGGACCCGACCGTGACGAGCAGGAGCAGCAAGGCAGCTCCGCCCATGGCGATCGTCGCCGGTTCGAGGTGCAGAGGGTGGGCAAGCACGAATCCCACGATCACGAGACCGAACACGACCAGGGATTGCTTCAGGAGCCTGACATCCCGGATCGCTGCATACTCGTTGAAGGCCATCACCCGCTCCCTGGCCTGCGGCGAGACACTCATGTGTCGGCCGTAGAGAAACCAGAGTGGGACCAGGGTCACGGTAAACACGACAAGGCTCAGTGGGGTGAGATGTATGATGAAATCATTGAACGTCAGATGCGTGGCCGACCCGATCATGATGTTCGGCGGATCCCCAATCAGGGTTGCCATGCCGCCGGAATTCGATGCATTGATCTCCGCAAACAGCAGCGGATAGGGGTTGATCTGCAACTCGTCGGCGATCAGAAGCGTGACGGGAGCCACTAGGAGGACAGTCGTGACATTATCGAGGAAGGCCGACAGGACCGCGGTGATGATTGAGAGCATGACCAGGATGCCCCATGGGCTGCCTTTGGCCATTTTCGCTGCTTTGATCGCCAGGAATTGGAAGATCCCGCTGTCCTTCGTGACACCGACCAACACCATCATACCGGTCAGGAGCCCGATGGTGTTGAAATCCACTCCCCGGATCGCTTGCTCCTGGGTGAGCACGCCGAGCCCCACAGCCAGCGTTGCGCCCAAGAGCGCCACGATCGCACGGTTGAACTTATCAGCGATAATGACCGCGTAGGAAAGGACGAAAATGCAGGTCGCCACGGCAAGCGCCGGCCAGCCAAAGACGGTGTTTGATAGCGGCTCTGTCACTACAGACAAACCCCACTAGCTGGTGGAGAAGAGGGCGCACAGGTGCGCTTGTCCACTTGCGTTAAACTATAACTATAGAGCATAAATAAATCATTACTAATTTTAACCTGTTGCGCGGTCGCCAGGCCTCAAGCTGGTCTTTTCCACATATATGATAAGCTCTGCCTCCATGGCCCGCTCCCTTTGGACTATCGGCCATTCCACCAGGCGCATTGAAGAGTTCATCGAACTCTTACAGGTACGTGGCATCCGACTTCTGGTGGATGTCCGCACTCTCCCCTATTCTCGTCGCAATCCCCAGTTCAATACCGGCGCGCTGGCCGAGAGCCTGGTGAAAGCCGACCTGCAGTATCAACATCTGCCGGCACTCGGCGGTCGTCGGAAGAGCCGGTCTGATTCCGTCAATCTAGGGTGGCGAAGTGCCGGCTTCCGAGGCTATGCGGACTACATGCAGACCGACGAATTCTGGAGAGCTTTAGAGGAGCTGATGGCCTATGGCAAGAAAAGACCAACTGCCATTATGTGCGCGGAAGCAGTCCCCTGGCGGTGCCACCGGTCCCTGATCGCCGATGCACTCGTGACCCGCGGCTGGACCATCCAGCACATTCTCTCCACGGCTGGGGCCCACCCGCATCAACTCCCACCCTTCGCGAAAATCGAGAACGGCCTGTTGACCTATCCAGAACCAACCGCTCACGAACCCACACCTCGGCTGTTCTAAATTCTCAGGTTGCACCATCCCTCGTTTTCCTCCAGACTCAAGCCTCCAATGCTGTATCGAATCCTCGCCGACCTCGTCGTCATCGTCCACTTGGCCTTCGTGGTCTTCGTGCTGTTCGGCGGTCTGCTGGCGCTGCGGTGGAGGCGCGTGCGATGGCTCCATCTGCCGGCCGTCGCGTGGGGGGCCGCCGTGGAATTCGGCGGCTGGATTTGCCCGCTCACCCCGCTCGAAATCTGGCTGCGCATGCAAGGTGGCAAGAGCGCCTACAGCTCCGACTTCATCGAGCACTATGTCTTTCCTCTGCTCTACCCGGCAGGCCTGACGCGTGAGGTTCAGATTGTCTTGGGGGCGGTGGTGCTGGCGGTCAATCTTGCCATCTACGGCTTGGTGCGGTGCCGCGCACGTAAGCTGACGCCACAGAGCAGTTCGTAGCGGGCACCTTTCTGCTTCTCGCTTCCCAAGGGCAATCAACTAGCCGGACAGCCCTGCCTGGCAGGGTTGTGTAAGCCGGCTCACAGATGCTGGGGAAGCCTTCCGGCAGACTAGGGACATGGCTGTCTTGGAAGTCTTTGTCCATGGCGGGTGTTTGTCGGAGCAGCTTGCTCTTACGTTGGCCCAGGAGATTCAACAGGAATTTTCTGGGCTGAAGGTCGAGGTCCATCAGGTGGCCGAAG
>JBOHOI010000354.1:0-2244 GCA_050731155.1 Nitrospiraceae bacterium
GCGTTGGCCTTGAGTTGCTGCCAGCGAGCTTCCTTCGGCACCCAGAAGATGCCGGCGGCGCTGTACTCGTCGGGGTCCTCGGGGTCCGCACCTTGGGCCTTCTGAGACTCGAGCTCGGCGTGCTTTGCTTCGAAGGCGTCGGAGATGTACTTGAGGAAAATCAGGCCGAGGACGACGTGCTTGTACTCGGCCGCATCCATGTTGTTGCGCAGGGCGTCGGCGGCGGCCCACAGCTTGGCTTCGAAGCCCAGATTAGCAGCGGTGTCCTTCTTCTTGGCTTTACCTTTCGCCATCGAGCCCTTTCAGCTCTCAACCGTAGGTTTCGTCGAGGTCATGCAGGCGGCGAACATCGGCGCGCACCTGCGGCCATTATCTTGGCAGACATTGGACATCGCACCCTCATAACTTGGCAGGCGGTGGGGAGAGTTTCAGGCGCTTGGCGATCCGATCAAGGTCCTTACGATCGATGACTCTCATGACGGTGATGAGCCTCGCGTCGATGCGATAGAGGACTCTATAGTCGCCGACCCGGAGCCGATACAGGGGAAATTCGAAGCCTTTCAGCCTCTTTTTTGCCTGCCGTGAAGAAAGGGTATTGGCTGCCAGGGCAGCAAGCTGCCCCACGATCCGGAGCCGGATATCCTCGGGAATCCCGTCAAGATCTGCCCCGGCATGTTTTGTGAGCTGAACTGAAAAGGCGCTCACTTAACGCCTTGAGGCGGCCTGGTACTCCTCCAGGGAGATCACCGCACCAGCCCGGCGCGCTTTTTCGGCGAGTGCGACCAGCTTCCTGATTCGCGGACTGTTCTCCAGAATGAAATCCTCGAGGCCTTCCTCGTTGAGTGGGAGGAGCGAGGCAGCGGGCTTGCCTCGATAGGTGATGATGATTGGTTCTCCCTTCATCACCTCCCGGAGCAGTTTATTGGTCTTGTTCTTCAGGTCAACTGTATTGGCCACTTTCATCTGATGTCCCTCCACGAATGTGCATCACGCTAGTTTAGTAGCTCTATCGTGAATGGTCAAGGGGCGAATTTAGCGCGGACGGACCACTCCGGAGCAGCGCAGGACTTCCACGCCGCCCTTAGCAAGAGCCACGAGCGGCACCACATCCACGCGGTCGGCAAGCGGATAGCATCTTGTGCCGGGATACAGTACAGTAAGAGAGCCGTCGCGCACCTTTGAAGAGGAAGAGTTCCAGCTCCGCCCCGGTATGCGTCTCCCAATTGATCTTCGCTTCTTTAGGAGGATTCATGGTAGCCTGCGGATGACGCCTGCGATGGCGGCAGGGGTCAGAGAGAGGAGGGCAAGCATGGCCAGCATCCACAGGGAATTTGACATGCCGCTCGACTCATGGGGCGTCCTCCGTTCTCTGGACGGGAACGGTTGGACCGGGTCCAGGCTCCTCCTCCTCGAATAGGGCCAGATAGGGGGCGTAGCAAAAGCGCCGGTTCCGCTGCCCACCTGTGGTCTCTTTGAGCACACCGAGCCCCTCGAACTGCTCGATCAGTTTGCTGGCAGTGACGAAGGCAACCTTCAGGTGCTCCTTCACCAGCTTCACATTCACCAGGGGTCGCTCGAAGAGGAGGTCCAACAACTGAAGCCCGCTCAGGTGCAAGCCCCGCTCTTGGACAAGCGCGCTGTGTCGCTCCCGCAGATTGACAATCTTCCACGCGGTGGCACTGGCCTCCTCTGCGGTCTCCGCTACCCCTCGCAGGAAGAACTTCAACCAACCTTCCCAGTCGCCATCCCCGCGGATGGCCATCAGGCGGTCATAGTACTCGCTGCGATGCCGCTTGAGGTAGTGACTCACGTACAGCAATGGGCGATGAAGCACGCCGCGATGGACCAGTAGGAAGGTGATGAGGAGGCGGCCTACGCGGCCGTTCCCGTCCAGGAACGGGTGAATGGTCTCGAACTGCGCATGGGCGAGTCCACAGTGAATCAGCACCGGCAGGTCGGCCTTCTGATGCAGGAACCGCTCGAAGTCGTCCAGGGCCTGATGCATCTCGTGGACAGGCGGCGGCACAAAGGTCGCCTCCCGGAGCGGGGCATTGGCCGGCCCGATCCAGTTCTGGGACGTACGGAACGCTCCCGGCTGGCGGTGGCCGCCGCGCACCTCGCGCAGAAGCTCGGCGTGAATCTCGCGGACGAGCCGGAGTGAGAGCGGGAGTGTCCGCAGCCGCTCAAGGCCGTAATTCATCGCCCGGACGTAGTTCACGACCTCTTCGACGTCCTTCGGAAGCT
>JBOHOI010000355.1:0-2200 GCA_050731155.1 Nitrospiraceae bacterium
TCGTCACAATGTCGCCGATTGGCACCGGACCCTGCGGGGTGGAGACGAGGGCGTGATAGGGTTGACAGGCATGCACCTGCGGGCGCTCGAACGCATTCTTCGCCCGGACGACCTCGCGGGAACCGGGATCGACGTAGTAATGCCCCTGAGCCGGTCCGGTCAGACCATACGCGTAGAAAAGGCCGGTGTTGAACCATTGCGGCGAGTTCGGCGCCGCCATCTGACGGGCCAGCATGTGGCAGACTTCGTCGTAGAACGCCGAGGCGTCCTCTTTCGTCGTGAAATAACCGAATTTCTTGCCCCAGTTGCTCCAGCAGCCGGCCATCCGGTGGAACACCTGGCGCGCGTCGCGTTCGGCGCCCAGCACCGGCTTGCCGTCCGGTCCGGTGAGAACTTTCCCGTCCGTCCCGACCTGGAGGATACCGGCCTTGCGAAAATATTTCTGTGCAAGGATATCCACCGCGAGTTGGGTCCACCGGCCAGGGACATCAATGTTGTCCAATTTGAAGACGGTGGAGCCGTCTGGGTTTTTGATCTCAGAAGAACGCTTCACGAACTGCATGCCCTCGTAGGGGCTCTTTCCCTTCCGCGTGAATCGGCGCTCGATCCTCACGTCAACCCTCCTTCGCTGTTCAGCACTCCGGAACTTCGGCTCCGGCGATGGCGCTGCGAAACCCAGGCATACAGAGACAAAGCGGATGCTGAGTGAAACGAGGCATCCACTTATGCTATTGAATTTTCTAATGAAAACTGGTTGTCAGGCTGGGTATCCGGGAGCTTGTGAAAACCAGGGACGGCCATCACGTTCCCTCTCATCGCCAGACAACTAGTAAGCCGGTAGGAAAAAACGGGGGGGACTATAGGCCTAAATCTGGGGTTTGTCAAGAGAGAAATATACAACATATTGTGGATAGCCGGGAACAACCTGTGAAATTCAAATTCCGGCCATTGGAGCGGTCGGAGACGCAGTCAGGTCGCAGTTATCAACAAGCGGGGAGAGTTTTCAGGGGCAAATCGGGCAGGCTGATTAAAGCATGAGTTGTCCGAACTTCCTGGTGATCAGCTCCACGTCTTCGATCGGAACGAAGCGGTTTCCTATCCCCACCACATGCACGCGAAGATCCACGACATGGGTTTCAAAGATGCTGAAGAACCCGTAATTGTGTCGCACGGTGTTCGAACGAATAAGGACGTCGATGACCTGTTGGCCTTTGGTCCGAAGCAGATGACGGATCACCTCCCGGTCACGCCTCGTCTCGGCCTGCTCCATCTGATCAAGCGCCCGGCTCAGCGACGCGACCAAGAACGCCTCATAGTCCTGCGTCGTCGGGTTTGTCCCCGCCAGCCCCGCACAGGCCGCCAGCAGCACCGCCACGAGAGCCAGACCTGCATTGCTCATCGTTTGCTTGTCCCATCGCTTGTTCGATAGAGCGAAGCCGGGCGATACGGCGGGGCCCGGCGCCGGCGCATCATGGACCGGCTGTCACAACGAGTCAAGCTTCCCGCTGATGCGCAGGCAGCCGCCCATTGTTTGACAATTCGACGCGTGTCGCCTATCTTCCCTCTCACCCGCCCACCGCGGCGCGATGCACTGAACCGGATGAGGGAGGTTGACATGTACGTGTGGAGCAAACGGATCGTCATCGGGTTACTCGCCGCCTTCGCGATCTTCCTCGTGTGGTTTCTGATCCAGAGTCCAGGAGCCGCCTCGAGTAATCTGAAGGTCCACACGACCCGCTGGCTCACCTTGAACTACACCGGCCTGGTCATCTGGGTCTTCGTGTGGATGATCGACCAGTCGCGGGTGCGCGCCAAAAACGCCTGGCTCTGGCTGGTTCCGTTCCTCTTTGCCCCGTTGCCGGTCCTCATGCTGTTCATTCTGTATCTGCAGCGCAAACTGCCGGCATGACTGGCCGTCATAATCGTCGTACCGACAGCCTCCCTCTTTTCCTGAAGACGGCCGGTTCCGCCTTGCATCCAGGTTCATGACCACCCGTGAAAAACTCTTCTGGGTGGGGGTGCTGTACTTCGCCGAAGGGTTTCCTTTTGGTCTCCTCATAGACACCTTTCCGGTCTACTTCCGTATCCACGGCGTGAGCCTGGCCCAGATCGGCCTGCTGAACGTCGTCGGTCTTGCCTGGATGCTGAAATGGATCTGGGCCCCCGCCGTGGACCTCTGGGGACAATACCGGACCTGGAT
>JBOHOI010000356.1:0-2151 GCA_050731155.1 Nitrospiraceae bacterium
CATGCTGTTGGCGCGGAATTGCTCCAGTAGTTCCATGCCAGTCAATGTCTCTGGCACATAGACGCTGGCATGCAGGTTGGCGGAATAGTCGGGCGTCTGGCCTTTTGCCATGCATGCCAGAACCTGTTTGGCATGGAGAACTCCCAGCACTTTGTCGAGGCCGCCGTCACAGACTGGGAATCGCGAGTGCTCGGACTCGATTAGGCGACGTAGGTTTTCTTCATGGGGTAACTTGATGTCGACAAACACCACGTCTGAGCGCGGAATCATCAGTGAGCCAAGCTGGCGGTCGTCCAAACGGAATACGTTGCGCACCATCTCGTGCTGATGCTGTTCGATGACGCCGGCTTCTGAGCCTTCTTCCAGCATGGCGTGAATTTCTTCTTCCGTCACGCTGGCCTGGCTGCTCTGCTTTACCCCCATCAGTCTGAGCAGGGTATGCGTTGAGACCGAGAGCAACGCGACGAAGGGGCGGGTGATGACTGCCAGTGCTTGCATTGGGCGGGCAACCAAACGAGCGATAGGCTCAGGACTGATCTGGCCAAGCCGCTTAGGCACCAGTTCACCCACCACGATCGAGACGTACGTCACGACAATCACAACGACGGCGGTTGCGGCGATATTCGCGCTTGTCTCCGCCGCACCGAACGATTGCAGCCATTGCGAAAGCGGGTCTGCCAGTACGGCTTCGCCCACGATGCCGTTCAAGAGGCCAATCGAGGTGATGCCGATTTGAATGGTTGACAGGAACTTGGTTGGGTCTTCGCCGAGTTTGAGGGCGACAGAGGCGGCGCTATCCCCATCGGCCGCAAGTTTCATGAGGCGTGCTTTGCGTGCGGTGACTAGCGCGATTTCGGACATCGCAAAGACGCCATTGAGGACAATCAGGCCGATCAGGAGCAGGATCAGGATTTCCATTGCTGGTCTCCCGATTTACCGGCGGAGTCGGGGCAGGGGAACTGAAATCTCGCTTGATGCGGGTAGTCGTTGAACCAGGATATGACGAAAACCGCATGACGCACCTTCCCTCTGGAAGGCTGGAACGAAGATAAATCGCTTCGACGACTTGGACTGTCCATAAGAGCCGGGCGCGAGCCCGGATGCTCCCGTAACTAAGGAATCATCATCCTACAAGGCAGGCCAAAGTGTGTCAATTTGAGCTAGACCCTATCCTGATGTGGCCAAGGAGTACCCAATAACGTCAGGATAGAGTCAGTAGCGCGGTTTCTTGACACATGCCGGGAAAGGTCATAGATTGCTTCCCGGCATTTCCAGCTTTGGGGGTATCTTGCAGGGTCAACGCATCGGTTATGTCCGGGTCAGCAGTTTCAACCAGCACCCGGAACGACAACTAGAGCAGCTTGTAGTGGGCAGAGTGTTCACGGACAAGGCGTCGTGCAAGGACACCCAGCGGCCGGAACTCGATGCGCTTCTGTCCTTCGTTCGCGCCGGCGATACAGTGGTAGTCTCCAGCATGGATCGCTTGGCGCGCAATCTGGATGATTTGCGTCGCTTGGTACAGAAACTGACCAAGCGAGGCGTGCGCATCGAGTTCGTCAAGGAAAGCCTGACCTTCACCGGCGAGGACTCGCCGATGGCGAACCTGATGTTGTCGGTCATGGGTGCATTCGCCGAGTTCGAGCGCGCTCTGATCCGCGAGCGGCAGCAGGAAGGTATTGCGCTTGCCAAGCAACGCGGGGCCTACCATGGCCGCAAGAAGGCGCTTTCACCGGAACAGGTGGCGGAACTGTGCCAGCGGGCAGCTGCCGGGGAGCAGAAAGCGAAGCTGGCCCGAGCGTTCGGCATCAGCCGGGAGACCTTGTACCAATACCTCAGAACGGGGACCTGATCACGCTGCGCCGTCCGATTCTGCCTCCGCCGAGCGGGAGAAAAGACTGTCGGAGTTGCCAGACAGCAAGGACGGCGTTGGAGGACCGTCGGCCGGCCAATCTCCGCGGACGAGCTCCGGGATTGGGAGGCAAAGCCCACCTGGTATTGAGCCAGATCTTGCCTGGGGGCGCGTAACTCGACGCCGAGGGGGGCGATGCACCGCGGGTTGTTGGTTTTCCTCGCTGCGAAGCGAGGTGAACCGCGCCGACGGGCCGAAGACCGAGCCTCGTCGCTAGCTTCTCCTGTCCAGTAAGCTCGCGT
>JBOHOI010000357.1:0-2106 GCA_050731155.1 Nitrospiraceae bacterium
CTCTCATCCCTGGTTCCATCAACCAGGATCCTGTGGCCGATCGTTCTGTCGTCTGTGTTCGGTCTCATGTCGGGGACGGTGTTCGTGTTCCTGCCCACCTATGCCATGCAGGTTGGGCTTTCCCGCATCGGCGAATTCTACATCGCCTACAGCGTGGCAGCCATCGCCATCCGCCTGACCTTCGGCAAACTTTCCGATCGTTGGGGGCGGCGAAGAGTGATCCTTCCCGCCCTCCTGCTGTCGGCGCTGGGCTGCCTCGGCCTGGTCTGGCTTGCCGGCCCGGTCGGTCTGGTTGTGGTCGGGACGCTGAACGGGATGGCTCACGGCCTGCTCTTCCCAGCCCTCAGCGCGTATGTGATCGACCTCGCCGGCCCGGAGGAGCGGGGCGTGGCCCTCGGCGCCTACACGACCGCGCTGTTGCTAGGGAGCACGGTCGCCTCGTTCACATTCGGGATCGTCGCGGAGTACCTCGGCTATCCCTCGATCTTCCTGGCGGCCTCGGCAATCGCCGTGGGTGCCGTTGTGGCCTTTCAGCAAATCGGCAGTCGCTCGGCTTCGCGATCGTAGCCGCATATCCGGCCACACTCCGGTGGCATCGCGCTCGTGTCTCCTGAAATGCTTGCAGCTCGCTGACCCTTCTGGTAGCCTCGCCTTCATGTGGGTTCACAGGTTCACTGTGAACAGGTGAAGGACATTGGGTGTCCCGGTAGGCAGGCGATCGCAATCCAGAAAGCTGACACAGCTTTCACGGGGCGATACGGACGTTCCTAAGGGAGAGGAGGAACACGATGGGGGCGAAGAAGATTCTCATGATCGTGGGTGACTTTGTGGAGGATTACGAGGCGATGGTCCCCTTCCAGATGTTGACGATGGTGGGGCACACGGTCCACGTGGTCTGCCCCGGCAAGAAGGCGGGCGAAAGCGTGCGGACAGCCGTGCACGACTTCGAAGGAGATCAAACCTACAGCGAGAAGCGGGGTCACAACTTTGCGATCAACGCGGCCTTTGAAGGCGTCAAGCCAAATAACTATGACGCCCTGGTCATTCCAGGAGGGCGTGCGCCGGAATACCTTCGCCTGAACGAGAAGGTATTGGACATCGTCCGACACTTTGCGAAGGCCAACAAGCCGATCGCTTCGATCTGTCATGGGTTGCAGGTGCTGACTGCGGCCGATGTGGTAAAGGGCAAGCTCTGCACAGCCTACCCGGCCGTCAAGCCGGAACTAATTCGTGCGGGTGCCAAGTGGGGCGAGGTGAATCAGACCTACTCCAACGCGTATGTGGATGACAATCTCGTGACAGCGGCAGCCTGGCCTGGACACCCCGAGTGGATCCGAAAATTCCTGGACCTGCTCGGAACGAAGATCGAGGCGTAGAAGGGCTCTGAAAAGGAGTCATGAAGCGGTATGGCATACCAGAGGCTTCTCACCGGACGAAACAAGCGGATCGCTCTGATCGCGCACGACAACAAGAAGCAAGACTTGCTGGAGTGGGCAGAGTTCAACAGAGAGCTCCTCACCCGGCACGAACTGTACGCTACGGAGGCAACGGGCAAGCTTCTGGAGCAGGAACTCGACCTCAAGATACTCAAACTCAAGAGCGGCGCGCTTGGTGGCGATCAGCAGATCGGAGCCAAGATCGCAGACGGGGAGGTCGACTTTTTGATCTTTTTCTGGGATCCCCTCAAGCCGATGCCACACGATCCTGATGTGAAGGCCCTCTTGAGGGTCGCTGTGGTCTGGAACATTCCGATCGCGTGCAATCGGGCCTCTGCTGATTTCATGATTTCCTCTCCATTGATGTCTATCCAGTACCAGCGTCTTCTCCCTGATTATGAAAGTCACGCCGAGCGGACGGGGGCAGACGACCTTGCCTCGCCGTGAGCCTCCGAGTTTCGATGCACTCGCAAAAACTGGCGCACGTTGAGGCAGCGAAACGGTGTCCCGACTGGGGGCATCGCAACGACCCTCTCGGTACTCGCGGTCGCCCGCCGCGTCCGGCTGGTCCAGCGGAGGTGGGTGGAGAGCCATGAACTGGGCATGACGGACGAAGAGGGCCGGTCATGATGCGATGGGAGGAGATGATTCCGGGTCCCTGGTACTGGGG
>JBOHOI010000358.1:0-2084 GCA_050731155.1 Nitrospiraceae bacterium
GACTATTTCAAGAAGCATCGCAAGTTTCTCGCGGCTGATCGAGAGATCCGGCCGCGGCTGGAAACCGCCGAACGGGAGTTGGACATCCTGCGAACGGAACTCACCGCGATCCAGCGCGGGACCTGGGAACCGGCGGCCAGCCACCCGGAAAAAACCAAACGGACCGTGCCGCATCGAACAGGGGCTGCCCAGCAAGCACGGCCGCGGCAGGCGGAACGGGCTGGCCCGTTCCGCCGATTCACCTCTACCGATGGGCTGCCGATCTACGTGGGCCGCAACGCCCGCGAAAATGAGGAGTTGACGTTCGGGCTGGCGAAGAGCGACGACCTCTGGCTCCACGCCCACGGGATGCCAGGCTCGCATGTCGTGGTGCGGCTGGAGAAAGGGTCTGATCTGCCGCCTGAAACGATCCGTGACGCCACCATGCTCGCGCTGCTCTACAGTGACCTGAAGAAGAGCGGCAAGGGCGAGGTGATCTACACGAGGAGAAAGTACGTCCGGAAAGTGAAAGGCCAGCCACCTGGGACGGTGACGGTCACGCAGGAGAAGGCAGTCTTCGTGACATTGGACAGGACTCGCTTGGAAGCTCTGAAGGAACGTTCCCGCTAAGGCTCAGTCTTCCAACAGCTTGCCTATGTGATGTTGCAGAGCCCCATTGGCCGAAGAGCAGAGCCTACGCACGAATCGCGCGGCGCCGCTAGATACGGTCTGCCCCTCTCTTCAGCGACTTTTTCGGCGGCCACTCAATGAAGATACCTCACGTGGTCATTATCGGTGGCGGGTTTGGTGGGTTGACGGTCGTCCAATCCCTGCGACGGGCGAACGTCGAGATGGTCCTCATTGACAGGACTAATCATCATCTGTTTCAGCCGTTGCTCTACCAGGTGGCAACCGCGGCGCTCTCACCGGCTGACATCGCGTCCCCCCTCCGCAGCGTGCTGCGGTCTCAGCGCAATGTGCAAGTGGTCATGGACGAAGTGCTCGCGATCGACAAAGAGCGCCGGCTAGTTGTCCTCGCGGAAGGAGAGGCGATTCCTTTTGAATATTTGATCGTGGCCCCCGGATCTCGGCACTGGTACTTTGGCCGGGATGGGTGGGAGCAGTTCGCACCAGGCTTGAAAACCCTGTCTGATGCGCTGGAGATTCGCGAGCGCCTGATCCTGTCGTTCGAACGGGCGGAGCGGGTCCTGCACAGGCCAGAAGCGCGGAAATACCTCACGTTCGTGATCGTCGGCGGGGGACCGACGGGAGTGGAACTGGCCGGCGCGCTCGCTGAAATCGCCAGGGAAGCTGTGGTTCGAGACTTTTCCGCGCTCCGCGCAGAAGACTTCACCATCATGCTGCTGGAAGGCAGCGGGTCCATTTTGTCGGCTTATCCTCCGCTCCTGCGCGACAAAGCGAAACGGTTCTTAGAGGAGTTGGGAGTGGTCGTCAGGTTGAATGCCAACGTCACGGAGGTAACCGAGAAAGGCGTCTATGCGGAGAACACGTTCATTGAAACCGTGAACGTTATCTGGGCGGCTGGGAACAGGGCTTCTCCCCTGCTGGAATCCCTGAGGGTGCCGCTGGATCAGCAGGGACGTGTCATCGTCCGGCAGGATTTAACCATTCCGGGCGATCCTAGTATCTTTGTCATCGGCGATGCGGCCTGCTGTGACGATGGGCTTGGCAAGGCGCTCCCTCCGCTCGCGCCCGTTGCCATGCAGCAGGCGCGCTATGTGGCGAGTGTGATCCAGCACAATATGGGGGAAGGGACACGCCAGCCATTCGTCTATCGCGATCGCGGCACGATGACCACAGTCGGGCGAGCGAAGGCCGTGGCCGAGATCGGACGGCTCCATTTCGCCGGGTTACTGGCGTGGCTACTCTGGTCGTTGGTCCATATTTTCTTTCTGATCGGATTTCGCAACCGCCTTCGCGTCATGTCGGAATGGGTTTGGTACTACTTCACCTACAAGCCCGGCGCCCAGCTCATCTATTGGAAGACCCGGAGGCGAGAGAAGGACAGTAGACCTAGGTAAGGTTCAGCTTCTGAGAGACTCTCGACGGCTATCCGTGCAGTTCACTCCGGCAGAGGCACAATG
>JBOHOI010000359.1:0-2015 GCA_050731155.1 Nitrospiraceae bacterium
ATAGCTCTCCATCGGCGGGCACGTGCAGACCG
The DNA here is from genome assembly GCA_050731155.1 of Nitrospiraceae bacterium. GTDB lineage: Bacteria > Nitrospirota > Nitrospiria > Nitrospirales > Nitrospiraceae > NS-7. Next base: position 33 of record JBOHOI010000359.1, read on the forward strand.
GATTTCGGTCGCCGTAGGCATTGTCGATGCGGGCGACCGCTGGCCAGAACTTATGGTCGCGGACCCACGGGGCAGGGAAGGCCGCTTGCTCGCGGCTGTACGGACGCTTCCACTCGTTGGCGGTCACGGCCTGCGCCGTGTGCGGGGCGTTGGTGAGGACGTTGTTGTCGCGTGGCATGCGACCTTCGACAATCTCCTGAATTTCGCCTCGAATCGCAATCATGGCCTCGCAGAACCGATCCAGCTCGGCCTTGGACTCGCTCTCGGTCGGCTCGATCATCAGCGTCCCTGGGACCGGGAAGGACATGGTGGGCGCGTGGAAGCCGAAGTCCATGAGGCGCTTGGCCACATCCTCCCCTTCAATCCCTGATGTCTCTTTGAACTGGCGCAGGTCCAGGATAAACTCGTGGGCCACAAACCCTTTCTTGCCCGCGTAGAGCACCGGGAAATACTTCTCCAACCGCTTAGCCATGTAATTGGCGTTCAGGATGGCGACCTGGCTGGCCATGGTCAGGCCCTCGGCCCCCATCAGCACAATGTAGGCCCAGGAGATCGGCAAGATGCTGGCACTCCCATAGGGCGTGGCGGCGATCGGCCCGATTGACTGCTTGCCCCCCACCTGTTTCACCACCGGATGACCTGGTAGAAACGGGGCGAGGTGGGTAGCCACCCCAATGGGCCCCATGCCGGGACCGCCACCCCCGTGCGGGATGCAGAAGGTCTTATGCAGGTTGAGATGGCACACATCGGCGCCGAGGTCGCCGGGCCGGCATAACCCGACCTGCGCGTTCATATTGGCCCCATCCAGGTACACCTGTCCGCCATGGGCATGGGTAATCGCGCAAATCCGGCGGATGCCTTCCTCGAACACGCCGTGGGTCGAGGGGTAGGTGATCATCAACGCCGCTAAGGTCTGCCCGTGCTGCTTCGCTTTCGCCTCTAAATCGGCCAGATCCACATTACCCTGCTCGTCACAGGCGACTGGCACGACCTTGAGACCGGCCATCGTGGCGCTGGCTGGATTTGTCCCATGGGCCGAGACCGGAATCAGACAGACGTCGCGGTGGCTCTCCCCACGCTGCCGGTGATAGGCGCGAATGACCAACAGCCCCGCATACTCGCCCTGTGACCCCGCGTTCGGCTGCAGCGAGACCGCCGCAAAGCCGGTGATCTCCGCCAGCCAGCGCTCAAGCTGCGTGCAGAGCTCCTGATAGCCGCGCGTCTGATCCTCCGGGACGAACGGATGGAGGCGACTGAACTCCGGCCAGGTGATCGGCAACATCTCCGTCGTGGCGTTGAGCTTCATCGTGCAGGAGCCCAACGGAATCATTGAATGCACGAGCGAAAGGTCCCGCGACTGCAGGCGGTGGAGATATCGCAGCAGCTCGTGCTCCGAGTGATACCGGTTAAAGACCTGGTGGGAAAGGTACTTCTTGGCGCGGGCGAACGCTGTCGGGAAGCTGAGATCCATGTGGATGGCCAGCTCCTCGACGGTGAAGGGGACTGGCCCCCCAGCGGCGAAAATCTCAAAGAGCATCTGGATCTCCGCGGTCGTCGTGACTTCATCCAGGGCGATGCCGACTGAGCCATCGTCAAAACGGCGAAGGTTGATCCGACGCTCATACGCCCGCGCCAGGGTCCTGTCAGCCAACTCCTCCTTGCGTCTGACGCGAACCGTGTCAAAGAAGTGCTCCGACGCAACCTGACAGCCGAGGCGTCGCAACCCTTGGGCAAGGACGAGCGCCAGCCCATGAACACGCTCCGCGATCCGTCGCAGTCCCTCAGGCCCGTGATAGACCGCGTACATGCTCGCCATGACCGCCAGCAGAACCTGAGCAGTGCAGATATTGCTCGTCGCCTTGTCGCGGCGGATGTGTTGCTCACGGGTCTGCAAGGTCAGGCGATAGGCCGGTTTCCCCTGGGCGTCTCTCGACACACCGACAAGCCGGCCTGGCAGTTGGCGTTTGTACTCTTCCCTGGTCG
>JBOHOI010000360.1:0-2013 GCA_050731155.1 Nitrospiraceae bacterium
GCTGTGATGCTGACCCGAAGGTTGCTATCGAATGTATTAAGAAAGCTGCTCAAGCAAGGCCGATTTCGCCGGAGGAATTCCGGCTCCCAAATTACACTCGTAAGAAAGGCTGTGCCTCTGTTGTGATCAACGGCACCACGCTCCGGCCTATAAGCCCACCGTAACGATTGGCTCTCCCCCACCGAAACGCAGTATCATGATTGCCGCGAGCGAACAGTGTAGCGTTAGGGGTGAGGAGGAAGGTGGTGGGACGCCGCGTCATCATTGATACGGATCCCGGTGTGGATGATGCGCTGGCGATTCTGCTCGCGTTGCGCTCGCCTGAACTAAGGGTGGTCGCGATCACCACGGTCTGCGGGAACGTGCCGGTCGAGCAGGCCACCCAGAACCTGTTCAGGGTCCTCGGACTGGTGAAGCCTCCAGCAGGACTGCTCATTGGCCAAGGAGCGGCCAGGCCCCTCTGTCAACCGTTACAGACCGCCACTCATGTGCACGGCGCTGATGGCCTGGGAGAACTTGATGATTTTCGCGATCAAGACGGAAGCCCCAGGTATCCAAGACCGAAGCTTTCTCGCGTGTTGCCCACCGCCCAGGAAGTGTGGGGCGAGTGTCTGCGTCAGTATCCCGGTGAGCTGACGCTGATCACGCTCGGTCCCCTCACGAATCTCGCCCTCGCGCTCGAAACAGACCCTGCACCGCTGCGACAATTGCGCTCGGTGATCAGCATGGCCGGTGCGATCTCTGTCCCCGGTAATGTGACCCCGGTGGCCGAATTTAATATCTTCGTTGATCCCCACGCCGCCCAACGCGTCTTCCAGTCAGGACTGCCGATGACCCTGGTTCCCTTGGATGTGACAACCAAGGTTGCCCTGAGCCGGAAGGAGATCCAGGCCCTTGCCGCTGACGGTTCTGATCCTGTTCTTCGCTTTGTGGCTGATGCCACAGGGCAGGCGCTCTCCTATGCCGAACGGGTGGAGGGAATGCCGCTCTTTCACCTACACGATCCACTGGCTGTGCTGGTGGCGATTGACCCAACGCTGGTCCACACAGTTCCCTTGCATGTCGAGGTAGAAACAGAGGATCAGGCCATCATGGGGAGAACGACGGCTGATCGGCGGTCGCTGCGAGGCTCCCAGAAGGTATCCCCGAATCTTCAGGCGGCCCTAAAGGTGGATGCGGCGCGGGCGCTCAAGCTCTTCAAGCAGCGGTTATCTCGAAAGTAATTGTCAGTGGGCCGTCAAGGTGGACAGAGAGGAGCCATGAACCGGAGGGACTTTCTGGTACGCACCGGGCTGGTGCTGAGCGCCGGAATGCTCACCGCACCGGAGGAGGTCGAGAAGACGCTGCAGGAGGTTCGGAAGTGTCAATCAGTGAGCTTGATGCCGACCTTTTGAACTTCCGCGTAGGGAAGGAGCCAGACCATGGACTCGTCGTGGAGGTCCACCACCTGAATACGGTTCCCCCAGGGGTCGCGGAAATCGCAGCGGAAGCCTTTCTCCACCTTGAGCCCATACTTCTTGGTGATCTTCTCCCGGACCTCGTTAATCTGTGCCTCGTCGCGCACGATGAGGCCGAAATGCTTCGTGCGATCGGGACGGAGCTCTTTGACTTCGAAGATGGCCATGAACTGGTGTTCCCCGAGCTTGCACCAGGCGGCCCCTTCACCGCCCCGAAGCATTTCCAGCTTGAACACATCGGCGTAGAATTCCATGGCCTTCTTGGCATCATCCACCTCAATGACGATATGGTTGCATCCATAGACCTTGACAGCCATCGTGGAACCTCCCGGTGACGTGTAGTCGGATCATAACAGACTCGGTGTGCAGTTTTCCGCCCCGCGGGTCGTGCTTGCGAAAGGCTCTATGTAAGGAGTGCGGATCGTAGTAGACTAGGCAATATGAAGATTCGATTGCTTCTCGGGGTGCTCATCTCCGCTGTACTGCTGGCCGTGGTGCCGGTGACGGCGGACAATGCCACCAAGGGGTCTGGTGATCACAGGATCGAGAAGGCGAC
>JBOHOI010000361.1:0-2011 GCA_050731155.1 Nitrospiraceae bacterium
AAAGACCTCGCCGCCCCTGCGATCAAGCGTGCCAGGGATCTCAACATTAAGGTGACGGACCAGGTCACTGATCTGATTGCAGACCATGGCGTCAATCTCCTCGTCGACGTGACCGGCGACCCGGAGATGGAGCGGTTCATCGCCGACCATAAAGGACCGGGCGTCGAGGTCCTGGGCGGGGCAGCCGCGAAACTCCTCTGGAACCTGGTTCAATACGAATCGAAGCTGCAGGCTCAATTATTCCACATCGATAAACTGGCTGGGATCGGCTCCTTCGTCGCGGGCATTGCTCACGACATCAACAACCCGCTTCAACTCGTGCTCGGGTTTGCCGAGGGGATCCTTGACGAGCAGGATCCAGCGATCATCCGCGAATATGCCGCAGAGATCATCCAGGCCGTCAAGCGTACCAGTGCGATCTGCACAGGGTTAACCCAATACACCCGACGGATCACCGCCGACGAATTTGTTGAGGTGGACCTCAAGCTCAAGCTCGAGGAAGCCCTCAAGATCGCCCGCCATGCAATCGTCTTCCAGGACCTGTCGGTAGTGAAAGAGTACGCGCCCAAAGCACTCATCAGAGCCAGACCCGAAGAGCTGCTCCACGCCTTCGTGAATCTGATCGCCAATGCCGTTCAGGCGATGGAAGGACGAGGGACGCTCACACTGGTCACCCGCTGCGAAGCCGGTCGCGTCAGTGTTACAATCTCCGACACGGGCTGTGGCATTCCCAAGGACCACCTGGAGAAAATCTTCGAGCCATTCTTCACCACGAAGGCGCCCGGAAAGGGGACCGGATTGGGCCTGTACAATGTGAAGGCCGTCGTCGAACAACATTTCGGGAAGCTGTCAGTCGAAAGCGAGGTCGGCCGTGGCACGACCTTTCGACTTCAGTTTCCGCAGGCCGAACAACCCACTTAGCGGACCGTGACATGGACCGCGGCAAGAATCAGAAGGAAAAGATCGGGCGATGGGGGCTGAAGGCCAAACTCGTCCTGTCCATGCTGCTCGTGGGCGTGATCCCTCTGCTCGTCGGGCTGGTGATGGCGTTTTTGCAGGGATCGCAGCAAATTCGCGAAGTCAGCGGAGAGAGCTTCAAGACACTGGCAACAGAAACGGCGCGGAAGCTCGACCTGGTGGTCGGCGAGGAGATGGTTCGCACCTCCCGCATCGCAACCGATCCCGTGATCATCAGCGAGCTGGAGAAGCGCCGCGACGTGTTGCGGGATCTGTCACAGAACCAACGACAGACGCTCCTGGTTGAACATGCGACGCACTGGCAAGCCAAGGACCGGACCCTGGTCAAAACCGTCCTGGAAAGCAAATTGGCCACCCTGCTCCACCAGTACTACACGGGCTCCAACAATGATCCCGACCAACCGCTTCCTCAAGTTATCCGTTCCGCGACCAAAGCTCTGTTTCTGACCGACAGCACCGGCAGCCTGGTCGCAAGTCTGACTCCTGACGTTCCCTATGCCCACGGCCAAACCCCATGGTGGCAAGGCGCCTACAACAAAGGCGTCGGGACCCCCTACATTGAGGACGTGTTGTTTGACGACAGGGTTGGCACCTATGTGTTTACGATCTCGTTGCCGGTGATGGATAGCCTTCGCTACGAGGCCGTCGGAGTGGTGCATCGCGTCGTTGATGCAAAGGAATTTTTCTCGCCCTTGACCCATCCGATCCGGTTTGGCAAGACCGGCCATGCGATGTTGATTGACAGCCGAGGCATCGTGATGAGTTGTCCAATCCTGCCGACGGGAGCCCGCCTGGCGGATGCCGCGCTGATCCCGCTCGTCACCCTCCTCCAGCCAGGCTGGGTCAACGCTCCCAGCGACGGGCATGGCGGGCAGACACGGTCCATCATCGGGTTCGCCCACCTCCCGGAAGCAAGCCGGGCCACCAACGGTTCGCTTGACGCCGGCGCCTGGCACACGTTTGTGTGGCAGTCCTCTGATGAACTCTTCGCCCCGGTCCGGCATCTGCTGACCTGGATTTCAGCGTTTGGGCT
>JBOHOI010000362.1:0-1988 GCA_050731155.1 Nitrospiraceae bacterium
GGGGTGGGCCATTCACGCCGGCAGGGCTCGAGCAGAACAGCCGGCCAGGGGGGAAATCTTCGGAACGAGCGAAGGGCGCCACCGCCGGTCTAGTGGCGCTCGAACACCGTCACGCGGTCCTTGCCGTGCAGCTTGGCGGAATAGAGGGCGGTGTCGGCTTGCTGGATCAGAGCTTCCGGACTGTCGGCGTCTTCCGGAAAGCAGGCGACCCCCAAGCTGCCGGTGACCTTCAGCCACCTGTCCGCCTGCTGGACGGGCAGGTCGAGTTTTCGAAATTCTGCGCAGATCCGTTCCGCGATGACGGCGGCGCCCGGCTTTCCGGTTTGGGGGAGGATGATGGCGAACTCTTCGCCGCCGTACCGGCACGCGACGTCAATCGTCCGGATTGTTTGACGAATGATGCGCGCGGTGATCCGGAGAGCCTCGTCCCCTGCCGGATGCCCGTATCTGTCGTTGATCGCCTTGAAGTCGTCGAGGTCCACCATCACCAACGACAGCGGCGACTCGTGCCGTTTCGCGCGCTGCACCTCCTCGAGCAACCGTTCTTCAAAATACCGGCGGTTCGCGAGCTGGGTCAGCGGATCCATCGTGGAGATCCGCTTGAGCTCCTCGGATTTTCGGTAGTAGGTGCCCCGTTCAATCACCACTGAGGCATACGTCGCAACGGCCGAGAGACGCTCCAAATCCTCGACTGAGAACACCTCGCCGCCGATCTTGTCCGAGATGTTGAGCACCCCGATCGTGCGGTGATTCAGCTTCAGCGGAAGACTGATGAAGGATTTGGTCCGGTACCGGGGTCGTTGTTTTTGAGAGACCCGCTCGTCCGTCTCCAGATCGGACACGAGTAAGGATGCTCCGGTGGCCAGCACCTTGCCGGAGATCCCCTGGTGGGGGGCCACTCGAACCGTTTCCAGCAGCTTCACGTTGAGTCCCTTCACGGCCTTGACGGCCAGATTCCCTTCCTGTTCGTCGAGGAGCATGAGCGAGCCTTTTTCCGCATCCACCAGCGAGACCAGCCTCTCCAGAATCATGTCGAAGAGCTGGTCGGTATCGAGGGTCGAGCCAAGCTCCTGGGCGATACGACTCATGGCCGAATCCCGTTTGGCCGCCTCTTGCAGTCGATGCTGGAGCAGGCGGTTGTGCAACACCAAGCTGGTTTGAGCGCAGAACGCTTCCAGGATCTGGACATCATCCGGCTTCAGGGTGGAATCCAGAATCAGGATCAACCCTTCGACGCGGGCCTCCTGGGTGACCAACGGGAATACGTCCACCGAATGCACCGTCGCGGGCAACCCCATCTTGAGGATTTCCCGAGATTCCTCGGTCCGAAGGTGTCGGCGTTCAGTCAGGACCTGGTTCAGAAGGCCTTCTCTGGCGTTCGCGCGATAGCCGCGCAGCAGTTCCTTCTGATACCCGAACGCCTGGCTGAGTCTGACGGCCTCATTCGTCCCATTCACGTCCAGGAACCCCACCGTGTTGACGTCGAACAGGACGCCGATCGAGTTGAGGACGGTGGAGCAGAAGATCTCGTGATCGGGTTCCTGCTGGAGGTCTGCGACCAGGCTGAAGAGCGTCAGCAACGAAGAGAGTTTCGATCCGATCGAGGTGCGCGTATGCCGGCTTTCGAGCAACGAGCGGACCGCCTGTTCCACGTACCGGGCGGCGGCCAGAACCCGCGCGTTGTCGACCGGCGGTTGGTCCTTGGCCAGCGCGACGAAGGCCTCCTCAGAGAGGGTGGTCCGATCGGTGAGCCGATCCGTTGGGATCCGCTCCTCTTCGGCGATGAAGCGTTTGCCTCCCTGGAGAATGAACGTGACCTTGCCGCCCACCAGGATGGGGACGGTGAACACATGGAGGTTGGCCTCGCACTTGAGAAAGGCCGGCTTTGCGGTTTCCACGGCCATCGCCAGGGCTTTGCCGCAATGGGCCTGACAATGCCGGTCGCCCACGTCGCTGCGCTGAACAGCGGCGCAGATGGGGTTGTCCTG
>JBOHOI010000363.1:0-1987 GCA_050731155.1 Nitrospiraceae bacterium
CTGAGAAAATGTATCACCAGAGGGAATGGGAGCGTCACCGGACGGAGTTTTTGATGGAGAAGCTCCACAAACTGGCGGTGGCTCCGCTTTCCCTGATCGACCGGTTGCAAGAACTGCGGGAAATCTTGGAAGATCCCACCATTCCCATGGATCACCTGATGAATCACATCACGGAATTTCACCAGGAGATGTCTGCGCAAGGTGGGGCTCAGTTCGAAGGATTTATGAAGGAGGCTGAGCCCGTGGAGCAGGAGCTTCTGAGGCGGTTGGAGCAGCTCCGCGGCATCCGCGACCGGGCCCAACTCGTCTCCACCTTCATCGTGTCGATGTTCCGCCCGGTATTGATGAGCCCGGATGGCCGTTCAGCAAGAAACAATTCCTGGCGGCAGTCCACCGAGGAGGAACAGGATCGGGTCGAATGGGTCGAGCCGATCCTTGCCAATTGACATGTAACATTTTGTCGCTCGGAGCGGAACTCTTGCTGACCTTGAGGGCAAGTGAGGAGGGAGATGCGGCCGGATAGAAGGTGACGAGAGGGAAAAGGCTTTGGTTTCAAAGAAGGTTCGAATGCGCTGCAGGAGGCTCCAGCAGCAAATGCAGAGCCCGGGGGACCCCCCCGGGTTTTATCATTTACAGAGCATTGGAGCATTCGTAGATCTCCTACCGTGGACCTACGCCTTTCGAAGGGGATCGCTTAATACTAAATCTGACGACCGTGTAGGTCCAAATCCGACATTGTAAAAAAGAAAAACAAGTGCAAAATTAGTTAATAAGTGGCAACGAAAAGAAGAGTTGGCGTGGGTAGTGTCAGAGTCAAGCCAGGGGTATAGCGCCGATGGCGTCGCGCCGCCTCAATCAGGCCGTCCAGATTTGCTGCAAATTGTCCAGAAACTGGTCGGCAGATCGAGCGGAATTCGCGCTTTGTTCTGAAAACGGACACCACCTCGGGGCGGTGGTCCTCAGACAGCCCTTGAAATTAGGGTAATTAGGAGAGAAACGGTCTTGGTCCGAATCTTGCGAAACTCAACAGGTAATCGGGCCAAACTCAAAGCACGCCAATGAGGTCCGGGGTAGGGACAGAAAGGCGTTCGATGGGTCATGATCCGTTGCCCGATGTGGAATATTCCGGAATTTTTGCTCGGCTCCCGGAGGGACTCCTGATCACCGAGGCGATGAATACCATCCGTTGGGCCAACGATGAAATGGCAGAGATCACCGGATGGACGGCAGAGGAGCTTCAGGGGAGGCGACTCGACCAGTTGATCGCTCGGGAGGAGCTCACGGCGATTGCGAGGGCACGGGGAGTGGACCCGTGGGCGCTCCGGCGGTATCACTGCCTCGGGCGGACCAAGTCGGGCGAACGGCGAGAGGTCTCGGTCTCGGTAGGCCAGACGGGCGAGCCTGGCGCCCAGGCCACGACGATCTTCCTCCTCCGCGATATCCGGAGGCAGCGCGAGATGGAGCGCCGGCTGTTGGAGCAGCTCGGGGAGAAGCAGGAGATGGCCGCTTTTGGGCACGTGGCCTCGTTGGTGGCCCATGATCTCAGAAACCTCAGCAATACCCTTTCCCTCACCATGCGGAATTTCAGAGGGCACCTCGACGATCCGGCCTTCCGGCAGGATGCGGTGCGGGCCCTGGAGGACGTGGCCGGCAAGATGAAGTACCTGATCGAAAAATTGTCCGGGGTCCCACCCCGGATCACCCTGCACCGGCAGCCTACCGCCCTGGGGGAACTGGTCGATTCCGCTCTGGACCTGCTGGTCAGGGCGGGCCGGCGCGCCGAGGTCGAGGCAACCGAAGTCCGGGGGCTGGAAGGGGTCCTCCACGTCGAGGTGGATATCGCGGAGATGCAGCGTGTCCTCTTTAACCTGTTACTCAACGCCTACGAGGCCATCGAGACGCGGGGGCACGTCTCTGTGATTGGCCAACGCGGCCCCGGCAAGGGGCAGATCTGCCTGGTCATTGAGGATACGGGGCCCGGCATTCC
>JBOHOI010000364.1:0-1986 GCA_050731155.1 Nitrospiraceae bacterium
GCTGCTCTCAAAGCTCGGGGTCGCCGGGTGCAGCCCTTCAAGATCGGACCGGACTTCATTGATCCCGGACATCACAGCGCTGCGACCGGCCGGGTCTCGCGTAATCTGGACACCTGGATGCTAGGGACGAGCGTGAACCGGGAAATCTTTACTCGCGCGGTAGCCGATGCGGATATCTCGATCATCGAAGGGATGATGGGGCTGTTCGATGGCAGTTCGCCGGTCAGTGAAACCGGCAGCACCGCCGACATGGCCAAGCAACTGAATGCTCCGGTGCTGCTGGTGATTGACGGCAGCGCGATGGCCCGGTCGGCAGCCGCAATGGCCTTTGGCTATGCCCGATTCGATCCGGGTCTGCGGGTAGCCGGCGTACTGTTCAACCGGATCAGCGGCGAGGGGCATTACCGTATGCTCAAGGAAGCTGTCCAAGCCGAGACCGATCTCTCGGTGGTTGGATATTTACGTCCCGATCCAGAATTGAGCATCGGTGATCGGCACCTAGGCCTGAGGACCGCCATTGAGCAGGGATCAAGCGAGTTCTATGACCGACTTGGCCGAGCCGCGGCCCAGACGATGGATCTGGATCAGATCGAAGCGCTGGCTCGTTTGGGTAGCGAGCTGGAAGAGCCGTCGTCCGTGACGAACGCGTCCGCACCGCGCGCGACCAGCATCCCGATTCGAGTCGGCGTAGCCTACGACCCTGCATTCTGTTTTTACTACCCTGACAACCTTGAGCTGCTTGAAGCAGAAGGGGGCGAACTGGTCAGATTTTCGCCGATCCACGATACCGGGCTGCCCGATGTGGAGCTGCTCTATCTCGGCGGCGGTTACCCGGAACTCTATGGCGAAGCACTGGCCGGCAACGTAGCGATGCGAACGGCGATCCGCCAATTCGCTGAACGGGGAGGAATCATCTATGCCGAGTGCGGCGGCATGATGTACCTGACGCGGGCCATTCGGGATTTTGAAGGCCGCTTGCACGAAATGGTCGGTCTTTTCCCCGCCGAGGCGGTCATGCGACGGCCTGGCCTCACGCTCGGGTACCGGGAGATTGAGATTACACGCCCCTGCGTGATTGGAGAATCTGCCGTCAAGGTCAGAGGCCATGAGTTCCATTATTCTTCACTGGTGACGAACGAATCCCTGACCTATGCCTGCCGCCTGACAGATGCTCGTGGCCAGGATCGTGGACAAGACGGACTTGCCATCGGCAATGTCCTCGCCCTCTATACCCACCTCCATTTTGCCAGCCAGCCCAGCATCGCGCGAGCTTTGGTGACCTCCGCACGACAACATGGTGGCCGTGATACGATTCGTCATGGGGAGACGAGATGACAGACCCGGCGGTGCATAAGACGCGCATGCAGCGGCTCAAGGCCTCGGTCGACAGGCGGATCGCGGCAGCTTATCAAGAAAAGGGATTGCTCATCGTCTACACCGGCGCAGGCAAGGGGAAGACCACTGCTGCCTTGGGAATGGCACTGAGGTGCATCGGCCACGGCATAAAGGTGGCGATCGTGCAGTTCATTAAGGGAGCGATTGATACGGCTGAAGAACGCGCACTGAAGAGCTTCGGCGATCAGGTCACGTTTCTTCGAATGGGCGAAGGATACACGTGGGAGACCCAGGACCGCGAACGGGACACTGAGTTTGCCCAGCGCGCCTGGGTCACAGCCTCGGGGTTCCTCCGCGATCCAAGCTATGCCATGGTGATCCTCGATGAATTCAATATCGCCCTACATCATGATTATGTGAAGCTTGCGGATGTGTTGCCGGTTCTGCGTGATAGGCCGCCAATGCAGCACGTGGTGATCACGGGGCGAGGCGCAAAGAAGGAATTGATCGAGGCGGCGGATCTTGTGACCGAGATGGGGCAGGTCAAACATCCATTCAGAAAAGGGATCAAGGCACAAAAGGGTGTCGAGTTCTAACCGGAACGGTGGCGCTGAATCGAGAGGGGACCTCATGCAAGGCCCAGTTGAAAAG
>JBOHOI010000365.1:0-1945 GCA_050731155.1 Nitrospiraceae bacterium
CCTCTTTCAAGACCGCAATAATCTGCTCCTCCGTATGCCGTTTCCGAGTCATAGGCCTCCTCCTCTCGGCCCATGACAGCACAGTCGAGCTTCCTAGCCAATGGCGTAGTTTTCAGGGGGAAGGTCACTCGGATAGCCCCAACAGATGATGTCGCAATGATTGAGTGATGAGTCTTTGAGGACTAAATTTGGAAATTCGCCCCATGTCTCGCGGTAATCGCCAAGGATTCCGTGGACAAATACCAAAGCAGTACGATTCCCGTCACGTTCAATGCGCTCGTAGTACTTTTCCATAGCGGAGCCTCAATGCCTGGGAAATGATTTCCCGGAAGCCTACCACAACCCGCGAAATGAGGCGAGGGTGAGCCATGTTGATGTGCGTGGCGGGCGAACGAGCGAGCTACAACTTGGCCCGACGAGTAGAGTATTAGATTTCTGCTTTTTGATTCTGTTCGGTGGGGTGGCGGGATGATTCTTACTGGGCGCGTCCACACCTTTCTTTTTTAGGGGGGGTAGCCAGACCGTCCTTCACTGCGCACATCGAGCGCGCACTCCAATCAACCTGACCCCGTCCATTCTCTATGCGGGGTGGGGGGATGATTCCAACTGCGGCCGTCGAACGAGCACATTCTGATCGTGCGCGCTCCGGGAGCAAAAGGCTAGCCCGACAGTCCCTCCAATTCCCTTCCTTCCTTTTTGTCTGATTCCCGACAAAAATGTCGGGTCTCTTCCTCCCCTCTTTGTCTGGAGCCGCATTCCTGGCTGAAAATCAGCAATATCTCGCTGGCACTGAAGTTGCTGACCTCTTGCTGTATGGAGGTCACCATGAGCGCCATATCTAACGACGTCACCACTTCCCTCTCGACCGATGAGCTGCTCCTTGAAGCCTTACGCGGGATGGGACCGCAGACGATCGAGAGCCTCTGCTCATCGTTTCCCAACATGACCTGGTCGCAAGTGTTTCTGGCCGTTGACCGGCTCAGCCGGGCTGGGGTGGTCTCGCTCCAACCGGTCCAGCGTTGTGAGTATCAGGTCTCGCTGAACGGGGCGGTCGCCTGATGCATCAGTCCGACATTACCAGGATCGCTGAGCAGTCCCAGGCCAAGGCCGCATATCTCGAAGGCAGGCCAATGGGATATCTGATCCTGTCAGCACTGGCTGGCGTGTATCTCGGGTTCGGCATCACGCTCATTTTCAGCGTGGACGCGCCATTTGCCGCCGAAGGCGCTGCAGCCCAGAAGCTGGTGATGGGCGCTGCCTTCGGTGTGGCTCTCGCGTTGGTGATCTTCGCGGGATCCGAGCTGTTCACCGGCAACAATATGATCTGCGTGATCGGCGCGCTGACGCGGGTGATCTCCTGGGGGGCGCTGGCGCGGATCTTTGCCGTCTCGCTGCTCGGCAGCCGGACAACGGCGTCGACGTTGCCAGGACCCCGTCTTGTGCGCGCCGCGCTAGCTCCGGGCAAGACCGGGCTTCCCCGGCGCTTCATGCCGACAGGCTGCAGCTCATCAGGGCACGGGCCTTAGAGAGGGGGGGACAAGTCATGGAGAAAAAAGAAGTTGGCACCCAGTTACTTCCAGCCAAGGAAGCTTCAGGTAAGCCCTATGTGAGTTGGCTGAGGCCCTAGGACTTTGCAATGTCTATGTCGCGCAGCTTTTCCGCCGCCAGGCCCAACCGAAGAAGGAGACCGAAGGAAAGCTGGTCAAACTAGTTCCCGGTATGACTGAGGACCTCCTAAGAGAAATGCGGAAGGCGCCGGTGCGTTCCTACGATCCGAGCATTCTCCAAGAGCCGCACGTGTACCGGATGACGGAGGTCTGCACGCATTACGGCTATGCCATCTTGGCCATCATCCATGAGCAGTTCGGCGATGGCATCATGTCCGCGATCGATTTCAAGTTCAGCATCCAGAAGATCAAAGGCAGTCAAGGCGAACACCGGGTGC
>JBOHOI010000366.1:0-1880 GCA_050731155.1 Nitrospiraceae bacterium
ATCTCGTCCAGATCAGGCCGTTCCTCACGGTCCACCTTAATGCAGATGAAGTGCTCGTTCATGATCGCGGCGATCCGCTCGTCCTCGAAGGACTCATGTTCCATCACGTGACACCAATGGCAAGCGGAGTAGCCGATGGAGAGGAGGATCGGTTTGTTCAACGCTCGGGAGCGGCGGAGGGCTTCCTCCCCCCAGGGATACCAGTCAACAGGGTTGTAGGCATGCTGGAGGAGGTAGGGACTTGTCTCATGGACGAGCCGGTTGGCTGAACGGTTCATGGCCTCTTGAGACATGGCCACTCACCGTACCACCCCATCAGAGTGGTGGTCAATGACGGAAAAAGAACCGGCCCGCAGACTCGATCAAACCGAGCGCGGGCCGATGTCTCTCTAATGAACGTGTGCGGCCTCTGGGGCCGTGCACAGCTTACTTCTTGCCCTTCTCCTTCTCCTTCTCGTCCTTCTTTTTCTCGTCCTTCTTATCGCCCTTCATCTCCCCTGCCATCTTGCCTTTGTCGCCACCGGCCTTCTCGTCCGCGAACGACACCGCGTTGAAACCGAGCAGGAACATGACGGCCACCATCGCGACCAGGATCCGCTTCATCATTGATTGTCACCCCCTTCCCGTACACTTTTCAGTGACCATACGAAATCGAATGGGGGCTGACCCTAATCCAAAATGACTACAATGTCAATACGCCGTGGAGTCAACAGGTGAGGATCCAGGCGTAAGCCAAAGACCGATGATTTTCGGGTTCAATTGGAAGATCCTCTATCCGGCAAAAATATGTGATAAGATTAGAAAAAATGTCGTAGAGGAGCCGGCATGACCGACGTTGGTCCCTATTCGAATTACCGTCTGAGTGTCAGGCTTGAGCTGGCCAACCGTCCCGGCATGTTTGCCCGCGTTGCGACCACGTTGGCCGAGGAGGGAGCCAACCTGGGAGCAGTGGACATTGTGTCGGCAGCGCCGGACAAGATGGTGCGGGACATCACCTTCGACGTCCAAAACGAGGAGCATGGCGAACGTGTCCTCAAGCGATTAGGCCAGGTGCCGGATGTCCGGGTGCTATCCGCCTCCGATCGGATCTTCCTCCTGCATCTCGGGGGCAAGATTCGCGTTGAAAGCAAGCTACCGCTCACCACTCGGAACACGCTGTCCATGGTCTATACGCCTGGCGTGGGACGAGTGTCGCAAGCGATCGCGAAAGACCGATCAAAGGTCTATGCCTTTACGACCAAGAGCAACAGTGTGGCGGTGGTCACGGATGGATCAGCGGTCCTGGGACTCGGTAATCTCGGTCCTGAAGCGGCCCTGCCAGTGATGGAGGGGAAGGCGATGCTGTTCAGGGAGTTCGCCGGAATTGATGCCTGGCCGATCTGCCTGAGCACACAGAACCCTGATGAGATCGTGAGGACCGTGCAGAGCATTGCGCCAAGCTTCGGCGGCATCAACCTGGAAGACATCAGCGCACCCCGGTGCTTCGACATCGAGCGCCGCTTAAAGCAGACGCTGGACATCCCCGTGATGCATGACGATCAGCATGGCACCGCGGTTGTGATCCTGGCGGCGCTCAAGAACGCGTTGAAGGTCATCGGGAAGCGGTTCGAGGAGGTTCGTGTGGTCGTCAACGGGCTCGGCGCGGCGGGGATGGCCTGCTGCCAGATCCTCTTAGCAGCCGGGGTTTCCCATCTGCTTGGCTGCAGCCGACACGGAATCGTGCTCTCCGGCGATCCCGACCGGCTCCGCGCCTGCCGGAACGACCTTGCGGCCTGCATCCAGGCCGACCGTCCGACCGGAACGCTGCAGGATGCCCTGAAGGGCGCCGATGTCTTCATCGGCCTCTCTGTGGGAAACGTTCTGCGGCCAGAGGATCTGGA
>JBOHOI010000367.1:0-1843 GCA_050731155.1 Nitrospiraceae bacterium
GTCCGCAACATGGCAATGGACTGCTGTGTACGCAGCATCGTCATAGATGTAGTAGTCACGCCTTCATCTGACGGCGGATTAGGCGACCTGTGGTTCAAGAATCGCCTCTGCATCAATCGTGATCTCTACGAGGTCTCCGACCACCACGCCGCCGCTCTCCAGTTCGGCATTCCAACTGACGCCGAAAACATGCCGATTGATCGTTGTTGTGGCAAGAAACCCCGCTCGGGTCTTCGGCCCCTTGTCCACCCCATCCTCCCACCACGGGGTGTGCCACTGCCCGAGGTACCTGACATTCAAGACAACTTCACGAGTGATTCCTCGAATAGTAAGGTCCCCCCACACCTGATAGTCATGATCGCCGACAAGATCGACCTTGGTACTTCGAAAAGTGATCACCCCGTGGCTCCCGGTGTCCAGGAAATCGGAACTCCGCAGATGGGCATCGCGATCGTTTTCCCCCGTCCAAATCGCTCCGGCCTGGATGGTTACCTCCACCCGAGAGCGCCGCGGATTCTCTGGATCGAATTCGAGCACACCGTGCACATTCTTGAAGTGACCGCGAACATTCGTGACCATCATGTGCCGTACACAGAACTCAGCTGCAGTATGTCCCGGTTCAAACACCCATCTTGCCATTGCGAAATACCTTTCTTCCCTGGTTCCAAGGTCGCCTAACTCTGGATGAGGCTGACCAGCCTCACACGCGGGCTGAATCCCGTTCGTGCCTTTTGGGGATCTTATACCACATCGTCTGCCAGGCCAACAGCCGCGCGGAACGCTCGGCCAGTTCACCCTTGACTCCGCCGTGGCCCGTCGTTAAACTCAGGAGGACGCACAGGGTCTTCTGCGAACCGCACACCTCACTTGAGAGATGGATATCGCCGCCGCCCAGGGCGTGGTCATCCTCGGATTGCGGCCACGCGATCCGGCACAAGGGAAGTACGATGCAGGAATTTGAAAAGCTGGGCGTGTTCTATCTCGGGCGTCCCTACGACCTGAAGGCCAAGAAACCCAAGGACGGGCTTCTTCTCTACGACTCCAAGGACCTCGTCACGCACGCCGTCTGCATCGGCATGACGGGGAGCGGAAAGACCGGCCTCTGCCTCAGCCTGATCGAGGAGGCGCTGATCGACGGGATCCCGGCGCTCATCATCGACCCCAAGGGTGATCTCCCGAATCTCCTCCTGACATTCCCCGAACTGCGCGCCGAGAACTTCGCGCCGTGGGTCAACGAAGATGATGCCCGCAAGAAGGGGCTCGCGGTCAGCGCCTATGCCGAACAGCAGGCCGCGTTGTGGAAGAAGGGGCTCGGCGAATGGGGGCAGAGCGGCGAGCGCATCCGGCGGCTGCGCGACGCAGCCGACTTTGCGGTGTACACCCCGGGGAGCAGCGCCGGGTTGCCGGTCTCGATCCTCAAGTCGTTCGCCGCCCCGGCAGAGCCGGTCAGGCAGGACCCCGATCTGCTACAAGAACGGATCGGCACCACGGCGACCAGCCTGTTGAGTCTCCTCGGGATTGAGGCAGATCCCCTGCGAAGCCGAGAACACATCCTGATCTCCAAGATCCTGGAGTCTGCCTGGAGGCAGGGCCAGGACCTTGACCTCACCGGGCTCATCCAAAAGATCCAGACGCCGCCGGTCACCCGCATAGGCGCCCTGGACCTCGATGCCTTCTACCCCGCCAAGGAGCGATTCACCCTGGCGACAACCCTCAACAACCTGCTGGCGGCACCTGGCTTCGATGCCTGGCTGCAAGGAGAAGCGCTGGACATCGATCGGATGCTGCACACGCGTGATGGCAAGCCGCGGGCATCGATCTTCTCCATCGCGCACCTCAGCGA
>JBOHOI010000368.1:0-1820 GCA_050731155.1 Nitrospiraceae bacterium
CCTCCCGAGGGCGATATCCGGGAGAAAACCAAGGACGACCAGGCCGCCCAGGTCTATGTGGTCTTTCCCGCATGGCTCCGAGTACGCAGCCCCATCGTCGGCTACATCTGGGACAGCAATGCTCCGGCCGGCACCGTCGCGGACGGTTACTCTATGAATCCCACCAGGGTCATTGTCCTCCGGAGCGGGACGCAACCGTTGGGAAAATGGCTCCAGGAGCGGCGAAACGTCGCGGAGGACTACCGGAAACTTTTCGGCAAGGATCCTGACAAGAACGTGGGGCGTGTGGCGATCTGGATCAATACGCAACACACGAAGTCCTCAGCGGAGGCCACGTTTGCCGACCTTCAGTTCCTCCGAGCCAACTGAGCCCCGTTCGTCTGCGGACCACCGTCCTCGTTAGAACGCGGACTTGATTTTCTCGCCGACCGCGCGGATCCGCTCCGGTTCGCCCCTCACCAGCTTCCAGTCAAAGCCCTTCCCATCGCCGATCCACCTCGGGATCAGGTGCAAATGGAGATGCGCCACCGACTGGAAGGCCGCGGCGCCGTTCGCCTGCAAGATGTTCAGGCCGTCGGGCCGCAGCGCCTTTTGGACGGCCAATGCAATCCGCTTCGCCACCACGGCGGCGCCGGCCAGGTCCTCCTCAGCAATGTCGTACACCGTCGCTGCGTGCCTCTTGGGAATCACCAGCAGATGTCCATCGTTGAGCGGATTGATATCCATAATGGCGAATGTCCGCTCGTCATTGTAGATCTTCACCGACGGAATCTCTCCATCACGAATCTTACAAAAGATGCAGTCCATCAACTCCTCCTCGCGGGAACATTCCCTCCCGTCCGCCCGAGGGAACGGGTGCAGCTCACGTGGCACGTTATCATCTCGGCGGCCACCTGACAATCCGCTTCCACAGAGCGTTTGAGAATACATCCCACGCTGAATCTAACCCAGACGCATCCCTTTCCTTCCTGCTGTCGTACTCCTACTAGGGTAGTTTCAGCATGTAAACCTTACATGACCGGCCCCCCGAAGAGGCCTCTCTTCAGGGAGCAACGTGAGCCACTGGTTCAGGAACAACTCGTTCAAAACTGGGAGGTTGCCCGTCACGCGCCTTGACCATCTCATGGAGGTGGTATGGATTTTGCCAGGTTGGGTCTGCAATTCACCAAATCAGACCCTGAGCGTATCAGAAGCCGACTCCGACGTGATTGACCATTGAGAGTGAAGGAGGGTACAGGCCATGAAAGCGTTCAGCAAGCCGAAAAAGATCAGGGCGGCGACCGCCCTCGCCTACTTGCAGAACAGAGAGAATGGGCTGCGGGAGCGGCTGCTGTCGCAAAGGCAAGCCCTGGTGCGCCAGCTTCGCACGGAGCTTGAAAGACGATGGAGCCGGCCCGCGCAACGGGACGTGGGCATCGACTTGGCCGAGGAGGTAGGAATCTCGCTCGAAGAGGAGATCGGTCTGACCGCGGCCTCCCAGCGGACCGAGGTGATCAAGCAGATTGATCGGACCCTCGACCGGCTCGAGGAGGGGAGAGGCGGGATCTGCGAAGACTGCGGCGGTGAGATAGGCAAAGGGAGGCTTCGAGTCATGCCCTTCGCAACCCGCTGCACACATTGCCAGGAGCGGTGGGAGATTGCTTCCGCTCTGTCAGGAAACGGGACACTGTTGCCTGCGATGAAGGCCGGCTAAGAACCCATCCGCGTATCCCTAGAATTCCCGACCTAGCGCCGATCGCACGCAGAAAAGCGAGAGGGGGCACCATGTTGGGTGCCCCCTCAGCGTTTGACGCTATAATATCAATCGCTCGCCGTGAAGC
>JBOHOI010000369.1:0-1784 GCA_050731155.1 Nitrospiraceae bacterium
TGCAGGATTTCCATCGCTTTGGCGTCGCCGTCATCGGAGGGGCCAGCGCAAAGTTCATGTGGCAGCTGATTGAAGCGCGGATTCTGGCGGCCGCCGAGATCGAAAAGACCCTGAACCGGTATCAGTCCCTGTACCGGCTCTATGTGAAAGAAGCGAGCGTGGCCGTGACGGCGGAACGCATCCGCATCGCGTGCGAGATCCACGACGGCCTGGTCCAGAACTTGGCCGGGGTGAATTTCAAACTCGATCTCTGCCAAGAATTAATCGGGAAGAATCCACAAGCTTGCCAGGCCATGCTGCTTGAGGCCAAGGCCCAACTGCGGATGGCCATCGAGGAGGCCCGGCAGGTCATTTTCAACCTCCGCCCGGTCCAGTACGATAAGCTCGAATTGATCCCGGCGCTGACCAATTACCTGAAGTCCTACGAAACGCAATACCAGATCAAGACCGAGTTTTCCGTGTCCGGCGACGAGACCACGTTGTTTCCGAAGACGAAGATCTTCCTCTTTCGGATCGTGCAGGAAGCGCTCATCAATGTGCAACAGCACGCCAAGGCGGACCGCGTGGCCGTCCGCGTGGCGATCACCCTCGGTACGCTCACGGCCACGATCACCGACGACGGAGTCGGCTTTGACGTGCATGCGGTCTCCCGGGACCCGGAGAAGTGGGATCATTTCGGGTTGCGGGGCATTCTGGAGCGTGCGCGCCTGGTGGGCGGCAAGGCCGGGATCGAATCCAAAAAGGGACGGGGCACACGAGTGGTGATCGAGGTGCCGCTGGTGGACAAGGAGGCTGCCCGAAATGGAACGAATTAAAGTGCTGGTCGCCGACGATCACCGGGTCGTGCGTGAAGGGCTGATAGCCATCCTCAAGACCAAGGAGAACATCGAGGTCGTGGGCGAAGCGCAGGATGGGCAGGAAGCGATCGAGAAGGCCCGGACCCTCGAGCCGGATGTCATCCTGATGGATGTGAGCATGCCGCGGATGGGAGGCGTGGAGGCGACTCGCCAGATCAAGCGGGAGTTTCCGCACATCGGCATCATCGCGCTGACGATGTACGACGAACAACAGTATATCTTCGATCTCGTCCGTGCCGGGGCGACCGGATACTTGCTGAAGGATACGGAGTCGTCTCAAATTGTGGAAGCGATCAGGGCCATCTATCGTGGGGAATCGCTGATTCACCCGTCAGTGGCCAGCAAGATCCTCGCAGAGTTCTCGCTGTTGGCCCAGAAAAAGGGGAAGAAGCCGTCATGGGAGGACCACGATTTGACCGAGCGCGAGATTACGGTGGTGCGGTTGGTGGCGGACGGAAAGACCAACAAAGAGATCGCGAACAGCTTGAATCTGAGCGAGAAGACCGTCAAGAACCACGTCCGGAATATTTTCCACAAGCTTCAGGTCTATGACCGGACTCAAGCCGCCATCTTGGCCATTCGCAAGGGCATCATCGATCTGGAGCCCCGCCCCAAGTGACAGTTCTCTCTCGCTGACCCCGTTACCTTACGGCCAGACCGTTGGCGCACGTCTGACGGTGGACCTGCTGCAGATCTACCACTCGCAAATGGCCGCCAACAATCAGCTTTCACCAGGCTGCACAGCCAGTCGTCGTAATCTTTAGATTTTTTCATCGCCCCCCAGGGGGGATCGCGTAACTGCTCCAAAATCACCTCCCTGAAGGCCTTCTTGTTCAGCAGGGATTGGATCGGCGGCGTTGGGTAGCTCAGGAGAAACTTGAGGCGCCTGAGGCGGAGAGCCTCCCGGTGGTCTTGCTCATTGTAGAC
>JBOHOI010000370.1:0-1776 GCA_050731155.1 Nitrospiraceae bacterium
GCCGTGAGTTCCGCGGGAGAGCCTATCCTACTTACCTGCAGCATCTGTTTGTTTTTCATGACCACAGGGTCCAGGAAGTTGCCACAGCAGACGCAGCGCCAGGCCCATCGCCATTCCCCGAAACAGAGCTGGCCACTGTCAACGAATTGATCATACAAGTGGTCTCGCACCATGAAGCCACGACACCGAGGGCACTGCATAGTCGCCTCCTTCTTGCTTTGGGGAAAACCCCTGAAAGGCCCCCCGACCGACTCGCGAATAGTGGACTGGGATTATCTTGAACGGCGAAATGATCGGGCTGACCCACTTGGCCTTACTCCAAGCAGGAGACCTCGGAGCCCCGTACGAGGTTCGTGCAGAGGTGCTCCTGGCCTTTCATTTTCTGGGGTTCAGCAAGAGCGTGACGCTCAAGGTGGAGGATTGGGTGACAGACGATCTCCGCCTAGAGCGGTTTGTCCACAAATACGATCCGGACCGCCACTGAGACTCACCGCTCCGGTCGCCGAAGGGCTTCGTTCAACAGCTTCGCCAGGCGCGCTCCAGCCTTCGCAAGCCGGTCACCCACCACCGGCAAGCTGGCTTGAACGTACTGATCTCCGAGATTGCGATCGGCAGGAAAGTCGTAGGCGGTCGTGACCGCAGCCTGATGCGACTCCAAGGCCCATTCACGCTCGGTTCCCTCCTGGAGTTCCTCAACAGGCTGCCGTTCGAGCCAATCTTTCAGAGTACGGATGTAGTTCTCTTCGCTCAGACCGGCACGTTGGATCAATCCCACATCCCAGATCGCGTGTAGATTCCATGGCTTCTCGTTGAAGGGATTGATCCGTTCACCATAGAAGAGCACGTCGAGCGTGGTGCCGCCCTCATGGTCTTTGAGGCAATGCAGGGGTTGATGGACGTCGCCAACGAGGTGGATCAAAAATTTGAGCGCTTCCACACGATCATGCTTGCTGCGGCTTGGATCGCCGAGGATCACCCGATATCGCTCGATGGCGGCCACCACACAATCGCCTTTACTGGGAAACGCACAATCACGCGTCGGGTCATACACCTGTCGGTCCCTCGGGATGTCCACGAAGTGCCAGGGAGCAGTCTCAGGCCGATCCTTCCGAATCTCATCGGCCCAATTAGCTACAGAGGAGAGGCTCCCGTCACCAAGCAGCTCCTTGATGCCCTCTGCAGCATGCTTCTGGAGCCGACTTTCCGCAATCGCCGCAATGATCCGATGCCCCTCCTGCCCCCAGGCAAACGACTCAGCCGGAACCAGGCACCCCACACAGAGGCACAGGAGGACGACCGTTCTTCGATACAAGGCAATCTTCAGAGTCATCACACCTTCCTTGCAGATGGGGGGAGTTTCACAGGTTCTTGGCCAAGCACATCCTCGACCAGCGCGCGAAGGACCTCTGCCACAGACCAGGCCTGGGCAAAACAGCCGCGTGGGGTATGGGGTGCTTCAGCGTCAAAGATCTCGGAGACCTGGCCCAGGCAGGCTTCGCCGAGGTGCTGTTCGATCCCCGTGAAAAATCTGCGGGCCTTGCGGCGCGCCACCGTCGTTCCACCATGGGTGCTGACCCACGCTGTCACGAATGGGCCGAGAAGGAATGGCCACACGGTGCCTTGATGATAGGCCCCATCCCGGTCTGCCACGGAGCCTCCGTAGTGCGGGCGGTATCGCGGGTCACCTGGAGCCAACGTTCGTAAACCAACCGGGGTCAACAACTGCTCTTCGACCACCCTGACAACTCGCATGGCCTGCTCACGACTGAGCAGCCC
>JBOHOI010000371.1:0-1721 GCA_050731155.1 Nitrospiraceae bacterium
CCCCAACTGCGGCCGTCGAGCGAGCACATTCCGATCGTGCGCGCTCCGGGAGCACAGGGGACACCCAAGCCACTCCGCCTCATCCCGCGACCCATCCATAAAACCTGTGGCTGGGTTCTACGCCTTCTTCACGATAGGCCATCTTGATCCGGCTCAGATAATCCTTCGGCAGTTCGCTGCGTTTTGCGTTGACATCAATCCCGAAGATCCGCGCGGCGGTCAGCCCGAAGATTTGCGCCTTCACCTCTCTGGTGAGCGGGCGGTAGCCGTGTTTCTCGACGAGTTGCTCCGGGATCTGGAATCGCCGAAACGCCTCGATCTGCCATTGTGGGGTACCATACCAGATCGAATCGGTCCCCCAGACCACATGATCCACCCCGAACGAGCCGATGATCTCCCCCAAGAGATGGGCACAGATCATTGGATAGGTGGTCACCAGTTGCCCGAAGGTCGAGCCCAGCTCCATATAGATATTCTTAATCCCCGGCTCTGCCCGTTTCATCCGGCAGAACTCGGAGGTCCAGGGAACCTGTCCGGTGCGCGCAAAGGTTTCCTCAACAGAACCAGATCGAAGAAACCCGGAGTGATAGACCAGAAAGTTGATGTCCGGGAAATCTTTGGCCGCCTTGATCAGATCGCGGGGATGGTTGTAGTCCGCCACCGGCCCCAAAGGCAGTCCTTTGTGGACACAGACCCGCGGCACGCCCAGCGCCCGCGCCTTCTCCAACATCGGGTAGGCCACCTTCTCATCATCCATCCACCAGCCATGCTCAATCCCCTTCGGCGGCGAGCCCGTATAACATTTCCAGGCATCGACCTTCAGCTTGCCGGCCTGCAGGTCCATGAAGTCCAAGTCGGCCCGGCCCAGTTGCGGCGTCACCAGCCCGTGCGCCAGCATCCGCTGCGAGCCGGTCACGCGGTTGATCTCGTCCCGGATGTGGGTCATTTCCTTCGGTGGCACCACCGCTTCCTGCGGATACGGGCCGGGCGGCGTGCTGATGAGACCCAGGGAGGTCTCGCTGTCCAGAAACACCTCTTTGACGAAATTCTCCCACGAGAGGTCCGCCAGGGTCCCGCGATCGCCGGCGAGCTTGGGATTCATGCCGGCTTCGCATGCGTGACGACGGAGTCCGAGGAGTCCCTGCTTGGTGACGGCTCCTTTGCGCGAGGCTTCGGCATCCGTCGGATCGTAGCCGGCGCTGACATAGTGCGTCTGAACGTCGAAGATGAAGAACGGCTCGCCTTTGCGTTCGTCGAACGCCGCCGCTTCCACCAGCTCCACCTCCAGCACGTCGAAGAACCGGCCGAAGACGGAGTTCATCGTCAGGAGCGCCGCAGCTATGCCGCCCGT
Source organism: Nitrospiraceae bacterium (assembly GCA_050731155.1). GTDB lineage: Bacteria > Nitrospirota > Nitrospiria > Nitrospirales > Nitrospiraceae > NS-7. The sequence continues at coordinate 1,352 of JBOHOI010000371.1, forward strand.
GGTCCTCAGGAAGTCCCGGCGGCTCAGGCCCAGGCGACGACCAATACACTCACCGGTCTCGTCAATCAGCCGCTCAACTCGCGCCTGCGCCGGTGTTTGGGTTGGTGGAATAAACTCCCCGTTCGAGACGATGCGAGTCGGAATCGGCGAGAAGGAGGTGATCCCTCGTTGTATTCGAGGCATTACTGTGCGATTGCGATGAACCATAGCATGAACCTCTCAGTCCAACATGCAGCGAGCCTAATTCTGGGGAAAATTGCCGAAGCCTGTCAAGCCGCGCCGATCAGGAGCATCCCTACGTAACAAGACCCCCTTGACGATCAGGAATCTGGCAGCGCATGCTGACGGTATTCCGAGACACAAGAGGGCA
>JBOHOI010000372.1:0-1685 GCA_050731155.1 Nitrospiraceae bacterium
GAAGGACCACGTCATCGTGGTGGGCTATGGGTTGAACGGCCGCAACCTGGCCCGAGTCCTCGAGGAAACGGAAATTCCCTATGTGGTCCTGGATTTGGATGGAGATACCGTGCGGCGCGAAACGCGGACTGGCGTCCCTATTTACTATGGCGATGCCACGAATCCGAATGTGCTTCGCCGTATGCGGATCGAGGAAGCTCGCGTGCTCGTCCTCGCGATGTCGGATCCCTTTGCCGCTCGGCGTGCGGTGCAGATCGCCCGCGGCCTGAACCCCAGGCTCCACATCGTGGTGAGAACCAGATATCTCAAGGAAATGGAAGATCTGCACCAATTAGGGGCGGATGATGTGGTGCCGGAAGAGTTTGAGACCTCCATCGAGATCTTTGCGCTGGTCCTCCGAACCTATAACATGCCGCAAGAGCTGATCGTCCAAAAGGCGGAGCAGGTCCGACGGGAAGGGTATGCCCTGCTCCGGCGCAGCGCGTTACCGGAGCTGGCCCATCACCTCCGAGGCGGCACCTTGTCGGATGTGGAAGTGGAAACCTGCCGGATCGAGGAAGACTCGCCGGCGGTGGGCAAGACGCTGGAGCAACTCTCGATCCGACCGAGGGCGGGCGCCTCAGTCATTGCCCTGACGCGCGGTGGAGTGACCGAATCCAACCCGTCTCTAAGGGTACAGTTGGAGGTGGGCGATGTAGTGGTTTTGTTGGGCGCCCGCGAGCAGATCCGACGGGCCATCGGGCTGTTGGCTGATACCAAGACGGTCTGAGCTTATGCCTCAAGGTTGTTGACCGGTCATCAGCTCATAGGCCTCTCGGAGCGAGCCGACCTCAATCACAGTAATGTTGTACTGCCTGCCCAGTTCGTAGAGATCCCACTCCGAGGTGCGCGCCTCGCCCTTCGGTACAAGTAAGGTGTGCATCTTGGCAAGAGCCGCGCCTTCGAGTTTGCCTCGCAGACTGCCGACCTCACGGATGCGGCCATCGGCGGTGATCACTCCGGTGAGTGCGACGTCGGAGCGGATCGTGTCTCCGCGCCAGGCAGCCATGATCCCGACAGCGACGACGCTGCTCGCGCTCGCGCCCTCGGTCAAGCTGCTGTAGGAGCGGTTCTTGATGGTCACTGTCCAGTTTCGCTGATCTTCGCCGAGCGCATCCGCTGCCGCGGCGACTGCTCTTCGGACTCCCTCTTTCCATTCCTTGCCTACAACAGATCCGCCTCCGAGTGAGATCTCGCTGAACAGGATCGTGGGGCCACGACGTTCTGGATCTCGGTCGAGCTGAATCGCAATGTAATGCAGGCCTCCGATTTCTTTGCCTCCAATGAAGCTGACGGCGACCGCCGGCACGGTCGCGAACCGGTGAGGCTCGGCAAGGCTGGTAGACCAGGAACAGAATGGAGTCATAGCCATGATCATCAAGACGGCCAGTGCAAACGTCCGGTGGACAGGGCGCGTCATCTCAACTCCTCCACCGAAGGGTGATCGGCCCCTTCAGGGGATGTTCCATCGGGCGCCCGCTCTGGCTGGCTGCGAGGTGCGCGGCTTTCAATTTGTAATACCATTTCGCGGGGGTGTCGGCATCATCCAGCAACATCAGCGGAGGCTTATAACGGAGCCCGACGGCTTGACGTTCCATGATGCGCTTGTCCTGGTTCAGAAAGAGTCGGGCGAAGAACCGAAACAG
>JBOHOI010000373.1:0-1680 GCA_050731155.1 Nitrospiraceae bacterium
CCAGCCCGCCTCGTCGTATCGTTTCAAGGTTCGCGCGGTCCGGATGTTCCGTTGCCCGCTCGTACAGGAAGACAGGAATCCCCAATTCGTTTCCGATCCGTTCCCCCACCCGTCTGGCCAAGGCGACGCAATCCTCCATCGTCACGCCCTTGATGGGCACGAAGGGAACCACATCCGTTGCGCCCACGCGCGGGTGTCCACCCTGATGCACTCGCAAATCGATCAGGCTTGCCGCCGTGCGGGTGGCCTGAAAGGCTGCCTCGGCCACTGCCTCCGGCAGGCCCATAAACGTGAGAACCGACCGGTGATGGTCCTGATCCATTTCTTCATCGAGAACAAACACCCCTTCCACAGCCCGAATAGCGTTCACCAGGGCATGAACTGTCGCAGCGTTGCGCCCCTCGCTAAAATTCGGCACGCATTCCACAAGGCGTTCCATGACTTCAATTTCCTCGCATAACTGGGAAGGCTAAGGCTGAGGTTAAGGTTGAGGGAAGACTGGGGCTCCAGCTAAGCCTTAGCCTTAACCTTAACCTTTCCGGTAAACGACGCGCCCCTTTTTGATCACCGTCTCACAGTGATTCATCCCGAAGAGGTACGGGATCTCACGGTAATCGGAGACGTCCATGATCACCAGATCGGCCTGCTTCCCCACTTCCAGCGATCCCACCAATCCTCCCCGGCCAACCGCAACGGCTCCATTGATGGTGGAAGCCACGATCGTCTCTGCTGGGCTCATGCGCATCTGCGAGCAGGCCAGCGAGAGGATCATCTGCATGTTCAGCGTCGGAGAACTGCCGGGGTTGAAATTGGTGGCAAGTGCGACCGGAATTCCTGCATCAACCAGTTGCCGTGCCGGCGGATAGCGGCCTGATCCAAGATGCAGAACTGTGCCGGGGAGAAGGGTAGCAATCGTGCCGGTCCCCCGCAGGCATCGAATATCAGCATCGGTCACCTGATCCAGATGATCCACCGAAACTGACCGGAGCCCCACAGCCATCTTAGTCGCTCCTGAATGAGTCATCTGCTCCGCATGCAGCTTTAACCGAAGCCCGGCGCTGGCTGCCCTGTTCATCATCATTTTCGTTTCAGCGATTGAAAAATAGCCGCGGTCGCAAAAGACGTCAAAGAACTCCGCCAATCCCTCCCGAGCGACCTGCGGAATCAGCTCCCGGTTCACCAACTCGATGTACTGTGCGCGATGAGTCCTGAAGCGAGCAGGAACATCATGAACCAATAAGGTGGGGACAAGATCAAAGGCCCCCTGAGTGGCCACTGCGCGAATCGCCCGCAACATTTTCAGCTCCTGGGCAATCTCCAGACCGTAGCCGCTTTTCACCTCGGCGGTGGTGGTTCCATATTCCAGGAACAGCTTGACGACTCTCTCAAGGTGATCGACTAGGGCCGGCTCGCTGGCCAAGCGCACCAGCTTGGCACTCGCCCGGATCCCGCCCCCTCTCTTGGCGATCTGTTCATAGGTCGCTCCGCCGATACGAGCCACATAGTCATCAACACGGGTCGCGCCGAATATGGCATGGGTGTGAGAGTCCACAAACCCAGGCAGGACAACCTTTCCCCTCGCATCCAGACGGACGGCTCCGCGTGATTCCGGCGCCTTGCAAACGTGGTCTTCCGATCCCACGAGCTGCACGGTCCGGTCTCTGAGCAACAGCGCGCCGT
>JBOHOI010000374.1:0-1640 GCA_050731155.1 Nitrospiraceae bacterium
GGGCTAGCCCGGGCCAGACCGGGAGCGGGCGGGGTGGGCTTCACGTGAACCGACCAGGAAGGCCTTGGGTTACCTTGCAAGTTCGGATTTCGTCGGCTAGAATGCTGCCGGTTTTTGCGTGGCTCGTCCCGGTGGCTGAAGCCGTGCCTCAACGTGGAGGCTTGGGTTCCGTGGTCAAGGAGGATTCGATGAGAGGACGACGAGTGCCAGTCTTGCTCGCCGCGTTGGGGCTCACCCTCATCGCAGGGATGCCCCTCGTGGCCGGGGCCGAACCCTACGAGCTCACCAAGAACGACGTGATGGACCCCAAGCTCTTCAAGAGCACGGACATCTCATTGTTTGGGGTGAAGCTCGGCGACGCAGAGAGCAAGGCCTTGGATGTCCTGGTGAACGAGAAGATTCCGGGGGTGAAGGTTGAACAGGAGGCGACGTTCGTCCTGCTGCTGGATCAGCGCAAACCCACCGGTCCGATGGCGGGTGTTCGTTTGCTCGATGGAAAGGTTGACCTTATTTTCATCAATAACCGCTTTGCCTTCAAAGCGAGGGGAATCTTTCGCAATATTCTCAACAGCGAGAGTCCGGACGAGATTCGCAAACTTCTCGGCAAAGAAGATTTTGGGGATGAGAACGTGATGGGAGCCGCGATGAACTACGAAAAGCAGGGCTTTGTCGTCAATTACCTGGGCAAGGACGTCAACGTCGAGTTCGCGCTCCCGCAATAGGCGAGGCCGGCGGATCGAACGCCGCCGGACGCCGCTCGATCCTTCCCGACGCAGACCCCCCGGTTCCCCCGGAAGTCCCGCTCTGAGCGGCTATTGCATCGCGCCGGTCGCGGTGTCGAGCCGTTGGAATCCGTATTGAATCAGGTTTGAGGCGGTGTTCCAGCGACGAGTGGTGTGGAGCAGCACTAGGAGAAGCTGTTTTCCGTTCTGGGAGACCTTGGCGATCAGGCACCGCCCCGCTTTTGAGGTGAAGCCCGTCTTCACGCCCTCGACACCCGGCACGCGGCCGAGCAGGCGGTTCGTGTTCCTGAGGAGATAGGACCGGTTCACATTGATCGCCGTGATGATCTCCAGCTCTGACTTCACGAAGGCCTTGAAGACAGGGTGTTGCAGGGCAAACTCGCTTAACGTGGCCAGGTCCGCCGCAGTCGAGTAGTGATCGGGGGCATCGAAACCGCAGGCGTTACTGAAGTGGGTATCCAGGAGGCCGAGCGCCCGAGCCTTCGTATTCATCAGCAGGACAAACCACTCTTCCGATTCCGCCACATGCTCGACGGCCGCCAGGCACGCATCGTTCGCCGAGGTAATCAGCATCGCCTTCACGAGATCCTCCAGCGTGAAGACCTGCCCGGCGCGGAGCCTCAAGCGAGTCTTTCGCGCGGATGCGGCCTTGCGACTGACGCTCACATAGTCTTGCAGGTGCCCATATTCCAGGATCACCAGCGCCGACATCACTTTGGTGAGGCTGGCGGGCGAAAGCCGACGGTCGGCTTCGAACTCATAGATGGTCTGCCCTGTGGTCAGGTCTTTGAGAAGGACGCTTTGGGCGATCGGGCGTGCCCCCAGCAACGGATGGATGGACTTCAGGCCGGCGGAGAATCCGGAGGAAGACATGAGCGGAGGAGGAGGCGGATAGGT
>JBOHOI010000375.1:0-1603 GCA_050731155.1 Nitrospiraceae bacterium
AGGGAATTGCGAGGCAATACACCGAATACCGGCAGATGAAGGCGATGAAGAATCCGATCAAGGCCGGGGCCTATCTCTTCGTGTCGGTCATTACGGTGCTGATTCTCTTCGGCGCCACCTGGTTCGGGTTCTACGTGGCGCGCGGCATCACGGTGCCGATCCAACGGCTGGCGGAGGCGACCGAGACGATCGCGCAAGGCGATCTGAACGTCCGGATCGCGGTCAAGGCGACGGATGAGATCGGCACGCTGGTGGAGTCCTTCAACCGGATGACCGGAGATCTCAGGGCCAGCAAGTCGCAACTCGAGGAGGTCAACGTGTCCCTGCGGCGATCAAACCTGGAACTGGATGGCCGCCGCGCCTACACGCAGGCGGTGGTGGATACCATGGCCGCCGGCGTCCTCTCGATCGACCGGGCGGGTCTCATCACCACCTTCAACCCCTCGGCGGAGCGCATCCTCGGCGCGTGGGGCGACCAGCTTCGCGGGCGACCCGTCACCGAGGCGTTCAAAGAGTTGGGGCTGGACCTGTTCCAGAACGCGTACGACCGTATGCTCGCCGACGCGCGGGACAATCTCTCGCTGGAAGGTCCCATGGAGGTGAAGGGTAAATTCCTGACGATCGGGCTGAGCTGTTCCCGCATGCGAAACGAGGAAGGACGGGATCTGGGCTTCGTGTTCGTCTTCGAGGACCTGACGGAATTGATCAAAGCGCAGAAGACGGCCGCGTGGCAGGAGGTGGCGCAGCGCATCGCGCATGAGATCAAGAATCCATTGACCCCGATCCAACTCTCGGCTCAGCGGCTGCGGAAGAAATTCTTCGACAAAGCGCCGGACTTCGAGGGTATCTTCGACGAGTCCACCGGCGTCATCGTGAACGAGGTGAACAGCCTCAAGCGGTTGGTGGACGAGTTCTCACGGTTTGCGCGGATGCCGGCGCCTCAGATGGCGCGCCAGTCGCTGCACGACGTGGTTCGCGAGGTGGTGGCGCTCTACCGGAGCGCGCACCGCGAGGTGGAGTTTCTTGTTGACCTGGACGAGACGCTTCCGCCGCTGAACTTCGATCGGGAACAGATGAACCGCGTGTTCGTCAACCTCTTTGACAATGCCGTTCAAGCGATGAGTCAGAAGGGCCGCCTGTGGGTCACGACCCGGTACGACGGCAAGCAACGCCGGGCGGTCGTCAGCGTGGCCGACGAGGGCGTGGGCATTGCTCCGGAGGACCAGGAGAAACTGTTTGTGCCGTATTTCTCGCGGAAGCGCACCGGTACCGGCTTGGGGCTGGCGATCGTGCATCGCATTATCACGGACCACGAAGGCCAGATCCGGGCCCTGAACAACCAGCCCAAAGGCGCCGTCTTTACGTTCGAGCTGCCAGTCTGAGAGGCAAGCAGCACGTAGCGAGTAGCTAGTAGCTGAAAGCAAGGCGTGCTCTGGCTTCCTGCTACGAGCTATCAGCTATTCGCTCAAGGAATGTCATGGCGGAATCCATCCTCATCGTGGACGACGAACCCTCGATTTTGAACTCCTTGAGCAACATCCTCGGGGACGAGGGCTACCAGGTGGCGGTCGCGAAAGCGGGGGCGGAGGCGCTCAAGCTGATC
>JBOHOI010000376.1:0-1598 GCA_050731155.1 Nitrospiraceae bacterium
GGCACGAGAAAGGGTCCTTCACGGACGCCTTGGCGCGGCGGGCGGGGCAATTCGAGCTCGCCCACGGTGGGACCCTCTTTCTCGACGAGATCGGCGATCTCAGCCTCTCCACGCAGGCGAAACTGCTTCGGGTGTTACAGGAGCGCGAATTTACGAGGATCGGAGGGAGCCACCCGATCAGGGTCGATGTCAGATTCATCGCCGCGACGAACAAGATCCTGGTGGATCTGCTTCGCCGCAAGCAGTTTCGTGAGGACCTCTACTACCGGATCAACGTCATCTCGCTGTACCTGCCTCCCTTGCGTGACCGGCGGGAGGACATCCCCCTTCTGGCCAAGCATTTTCTCGCCAAGCGGCTCGAGGATGAGAAACAATCGCCCCAGGACCTCTCCAAAGATTCGCTGGAGGCCCTCCTCAAGTATCACTGGCCGGGAAACGTCCGAGAGCTCGAAAACGTGCTCGAGCAGGCGACCGTCTGGTGCCGCGGCAACACCATCACTCCCGAGCACTTTCCCTCCACGCTCAGGGCGGGGACTCAATCCGACTTATTGCGCGAAGAGACCCTCTCCGGACGGCTGTCGTTCGAAAAAGCCGTGCAGGAATTTGAAAAGGAAATTATCCTCGATGCGCTCAGGCGGACCGCATATGTTCAGACCCGTGCCGCGGACCTGCTGGGAATCAGCCGGCGGATGCTCAAATACCGGATGGATTCCCTGGGAATCAGCCGGGCTGAGGCGCAGCCACCGCCTGATGCCTCAGAGATGGTGCAATGATGGCACGGAGCCCCCAGGCGCGCACGTTCCTGTACAGCGCATGTTCGTTCCGACTCCCTGCCCCAAATCGGCTGCAGGAGCGCGTTGCGCCGTTTCGCGCAAATTTCCTAGAGACTAGCTCGTCTTTGGAGGAAGCTTCTCGATTTTCAAGCAAGGCATCGGAATTGCTTGACATTTCATATACGGCCGGGGTATGAGTTGGTGACCCAGAGGGCTTGTGATGCAGGCTGAGGCCCCCAAACACTCCATTTTGATCGTCGAGGACGAGCCCGGACCGCGAGATGCCCTCGCGATTATCCTGCGCCCCTTCTTCACCCTGTACACCGCCGACAACGCCCATGCCGCGATGCGCATCCTGAAAAAGGAGCGGATTGACCTGGTGACGCTGGATTTGAAACTCCCGGACCGGCAGGGCATGGACCTGTTGCAGGAGATCAAGCTGGAGCGGGAAGACGTGGAGGTGATCATCATCACCGGGTATGGGAGCCTCAAATCCGCGATGGACGGGATACGGTACGGCGCGTCGGTCTATCTGCTCAAACCGTTCAACGTGGCGGAACTCATCGCGTTGATTCAGCAAACACTGGAGAAAAAGGACCGGCTCGACCACCTGCGCCACTTCTTAAAAAGCCCGGGCGACAAATGGGGGACGGAAACAGACGCGGCAACGACCTGGAAGCTCCTGCAGAGAGACTACCGGTCGCTGGGTCAGACAAAATGGGGCCCCGACCAACGCTTCGCCAACTATGCGGAGCTTGCGCCGCTCCTCTCCGACCTCATGCAGGCGAAGGATCGGGAGCTGTTCTACCACGCCAGCCGAGTCAG
>JBOHOI010000377.1:0-1595 GCA_050731155.1 Nitrospiraceae bacterium
TCCCGGAGATGACCGGCTGTAGGCAGGTGAGCCACCGCGGCATCCGCGAGTTGTCCTTGCCCTTCTCCTTGAGGATGAGATGCGCGATCTGATCGGCGTCCAGCTCTTCGCCTTTCGCGAAGGGCCCGGATGGGCTCCGCCGGATCTTCCGAATGGTCGGGCCGAGGTGTTCACGGATGATGATCTGCCCCAGCTTTTCATGGGTCAGACGGAACGACTTCAGGAAATTGTCGTCGAAGAAATGGCAAAACGGGCCGTGCCCGATATCATGCACCAACGCGGCGATCCGAAGCAGCGATTCAATATAGTTGATCGAGGGAAGGTCTTGGATGATCTCCGCTAAGAAGGGATAGAGGTGTCGCGCGAAGCGGCCGGCGACGTGCATGGTACCGAGCGAGTGTACGAACCGGCTGTGCTCGGCAGAGGGATAGACCCATCGGGCGCTTTGGAGTTGGTAAATATAGCGAAGCCGCTGAACCCACGGCGAGTCGATCAGATCTTTTTCGGTCCGTTCGGACCGATCAGTCGTCGAGTAAGGAACCGTGAAAGAGATGTACTCGTGAATTGGGTCGGCAATCAGCGCGGACCCGTCGTAAGGGGCTCTGGTCGGAAGGGGCTGGACCATCTGACATTCACCTCACGGCGATCAGAGTTGAGCTCCGGCAGGTGATGGACGACTCACTGACTATCAGTTTAGCTCAGGCGGTTCTGGGTGGCAACGGCTCCTTATCGGCCAGTGATCGGCTTGCGCGTGCGCGGTAGCGCGAGATCACCACATACGTCGCAGGGTAGCTCAACAGCGCGCCGAGGAGGCCGAGGAAAACCCCGCCGACCGCCAACGGGAGCGCGTAAGGCAAGACCTGATCGTAGAGGGAGAGCAGGCTGAGGTCGTCCCAATTGAAGGGAGCAGCCTGCGGGATGCCAAGCAACTTGAAGCCGGTCCAGATCGTCGCACCTAAGATCGGCACCAACGTCCACGGATTATTGATGGCGGCGCCTGCCATCAACGCCAAGAAGTTGAGACGGAACGCCCAGGTGCAAAAGACCACGCTCAGCGTATGGAGCCCATAGGTCGGCGAGAACGCAATAAACACGCCGACGGCAAAGGCCAAGGCAGTCCGGTGAGGCGACTCATGGAGGTGGAGGATCTGACTCAGATAGGAGCGCAAACGTGCTATCGAGACCACTCTGCCTCTCTTGGAGTCGCGTGTTGGCTCTGAAAATGCTGATAGCTGGCAGTGGTCAACCTTCGCGACGATCCGTTCCGATGCTTTACCCGAAGCCCGAACCCTTTCGGCCTGATCATGCCGATGCACGAAAACCGGCATCGGGTCCGCTGAGCCAGCCGATCCAGCTTCGCCCGATTGCCGGGCGATACGGTGAACAGCAGTTCGTAGTCCTCCCCGCCGGTCAAGGCCAGGCGAATGGGGTCCAGATGATGAGCGGCAGCGTACCAGCGGCAGGCGGAAGAGAGGGGAAGCGCGGCGATCTCGATTTCGGCCCCGACTCTGCTCTCCTCACACACATGGGCCAGGTCCCCTGCCAGTCCGTCCGAGAGGTCAATTGCGGCTGTGGCCAAGTGGTGAGTGGCGAGC
>JBOHOI010000378.1:0-1531 GCA_050731155.1 Nitrospiraceae bacterium
GACATGAACATGGCCTGGCTGACGAAACTGATGATGAGCGCAAGGAGCAACCAATGTTCAAAAATGTCGTCTTTCCAGTGGCCCTTGCGCATATAGCCGACAAAGGCCAGGAAAAAGAAGACCGCGGGAACCAACTCCTCGAGCCCGTATGTCGCGATCTCCGGATAATACTTCCGGGGCATGGTGAAGAACGCCAAGATAAGAAAAATCAGCGAGATGAAAGATCCGACGGCCAAGTACTTCAAGCGCCGGCTGATCTTCTCCGGCTGCCGCGTCCTCGGTTCTCTCCTCCAAGCCTGAACGCTGAGCCACAAAGAGACAGACAAAAAAAAGCGGGAGGCCAGCCCACTCCACGACATGAGCGATGGAAGCCCCGAAAGCAAGAGATCGGCAAACCACGGAGCAGATAAGAGTGCATGATATCCGTCCAGCAATCCGGAGCCCAGGAAGCCGATGCCGATCAGCGGGTAGAGATCGGCTTTCTTTCCCCGGAACAGCATGAGAGTCACAATGCCGATAAACAACGCCAGGATGGAGGCGCTTGCCTCCATCAGCGCGTGCAACTCGGTGCCGCCCTGCCAGGTGAAATCCCGCAGCAGAAGACGAATCGTCACCAGGCTGAGAAAACACCCAATATAGGTCGCTTTCCTGCTGATCGTAATTTTATCCAGCGTCATGGTGTGGGCGACCGTCCTGTCTTCTTGCGACGGAGAAAGGACCACGAAATGCCATGCTCTTTCCTGAGGGCTCTTTCCCCTCGCCGACTACAACAGCGTGACGTATCTATAAGGCCATTGCCATCTGCACTGTCAAGCACAAAAATTCCGAAAGGGACGAAGCAGTACTCACGCCAGCGAGCCACCTGGATGAAGGATCCCATCATTCTGCAGGTTCAACTTCTCCTGCTCAAAAAGGGCCGGATCACGACCCCATCTCACGGTTATCTGCGGCCGGTTACAAATGGGGCTTGACATCCGCCTCGATTTGGAAATGATAGCTGCATGATGATGACCTCGCGTAATTGTGTCCACACCGCCCTGAAGGCGGCCTCCTTTGGCGTCACCACCTTTTTGCTCGTGTCGTGCGCCGGGCGGGAGGTCGCTCCACCAGCGTCGGCCCCGCCTCCCCTCACCCGTGTCGACTCCCCACCCGAGTGGCGTCCCGGTGACCGATGGGTCTATGACTGGACGAGTGGAAACAACACCGGTACCAAGACGGTGGAGGTCCTCGAGATCAGAGAAGTGAACACCATTCGGTACTACGTGGTGAGGATTGGGGAGATCGATCACTACTACACCTTCGAACTGCAATGGTCTGGCAGCCTGCGGGATGGGCGCGTCGAGGCCCGCATGGTTCCTCCGCATCCATGGCTGGTCTGGCCCCTTGAAGTCGGCAAGCGCTGGGTCCACCGGGGGTCTTACGAGGAGCGCGATACGAAGGGCCAGCAAGACGACACCTTTGCGGTGGTCACCGCTGAGGTTGTCGCGGTCCCCGCGGGGCGGTTCCACGCATTCAAGGTGGTCCGCGAGGG
>JBOHOI010000379.1:0-1530 GCA_050731155.1 Nitrospiraceae bacterium
TGGCCGCGATGCGTATTACTGTGAGCTTGGTCGTGCTAGCGGCCGGCATCCTTGTTCTAACTGCTCCCAATTTCCTTTTTCCGAATGCTTTCAACGACGGCGTGCAGAAGATCGCCGCTGGCTGGGTTGGAGCGGTTATTGGATATTGGCTTGCCTGACTTCCACTTTGTCACTTTAGACTGACCCGCTACCCACCTCAAACTGACCCACTACCCGGCTTTGTCTTTCCGTGACAAGCTGTGAGGCCCCGGCTATAATTCGTTCTATATGCCTACAGTTGATCCTGCTCCACCGAAGAAGACTCTGGCTCCACCGGATCACGCGCTTGTCGCTGAGACGGTGCGGGCGAAGCTCCCGTTCGTGGCTGAACTCCTCACGCTGGCCCCGCTCGCAGGGGACGCCTCCAACCGTCGGTACTTCCGGGTGCAATTGGCCGGCGGGCCGCCTCGGTCCCTGGTTCTGATGCAGCTCGCGGAGCCGGAGGCCTTCAAACAGTCGGAGGAGGTGGTCAGTGGCGCGTCGGTCTCGATCACCGAACTCCCCTTCATCAATATTCTTCACCATCTCGCCAAGGCCGATGTTGCGGTCCCGACGCTGTATTATTACGATCAAGCTGCCGGGCTTCTGTACCTGGAGGATTTCGGGGATGTGCTGCTGACCCAGGCCTGTGCAAATGCCTCACGGTCCGACATTGCCACGCTCTACCGTCATGTTATTGATATGCTGGTTCGGATTCATGTCAAGGCGACTTCTCCCGCGAACCAAGCCTGTCTGGCTTTCCATCGTCGCTTCGACGTGCCGCTCTTGATGTGGGAGTTCGACCATTTTCTGGAATATGGCGTGGTAGCCCGGCAAGAGAAGCCGATGTGCGCCGATGACGAGCAGGCTGTGAGGGCTGAGTTTCAGAAGATCGCCGAGCTGCTGGCGGCGCAGCCGCGGGTCTTCACCCACCGCGATTACCATTCTCGCAATCTGATGGTTGATGGTCACCGATTGGGCGTACTGGATTTTCAGGATGCCCTGATGGGCCCGGCCACCTATGATCTTGCTTCGCTGCTCCGCGACGCCTACATCGAGCTGGAAGAATCGTTGAATGACGAGATGATCCAGTACTTCCTGGACCGGATGGCCGAGCAGGGGACCGTCTGGGCTGACCGAATGGCCTTTCGGCGCCTATTCGATTTCACCAGCATCCAGCGAAACCTCAAGGCGGCTGGTCGCTTCGTCTATATTGATCGGGTCAAGAAGAACCCCAAATTTCTGGTGGACATTCCACGCGTGCTTGGGTACGTGCGCCGCAACCTGGCGAAGTATCCGGAACTGGCCACACTCCGGAAGCACCTCACGCCATATGTGCCTGAACTACAATAAACCCGTAAGGCGTGAGGCGTCAGGCGTTAGGCGTCAGGGGAAGTGAGGCGTGAAACGTGAGGCGTCAGGCGATTCTAAATGATAGTCGAGAGCGCGGGTCTCGCTCGTGTTTTCCCCTTACGCCTCACCCCTCACGTCTGACGGTCCACGCCTCACCCC
>JBOHOI010000380.1:0-1526 GCA_050731155.1 Nitrospiraceae bacterium
CCTTGTCGAGGATGACGTCGGCGGTGGCTTTCCAGATGAAGGGCTTCGGTTGGTTGTTCCAGGTGGCGAGCCACTCATAGATGGCTTGCTCCAGTTCCTGGACGCTGCAGAAGGTGCCTCGCCGAATCATTCGGTCAGTGATCAGGCCGAACCAGCGTTCGACTTGGTTGAGCCAGGAACTGCTGGTCGGAGTGAAGTGAAAATGAAACCGGCGTCGTTTCTTCGGCTTCAGCCACGTCTGGACGAGTGCGCTTTTGTGCGTGCTGTAGTTGTCGAGAACGATGTGGATGTCGAGGTCGGCGGGCACATCCTTTTCTAATTGATTGAGGAACTTCACGAACTCCTTGCCGCGGTGGCGCGGCAAGCAACTGCCGATCACCTTGCCGGTCAGGATATTGAAGGCGGCAAACAACGTCGTGGTTCCGTACCGTTTGTAATCGTGCGTTTGCCGTTCCGGCAGTCCTGGACGCAACGGAAGAATGGGACGTGTCCGGTCCAGGGCTTGGATTTGGCTTTTTTCGTCCACGCAGAGAACCAAAGCTTGATCGGGCGGATTCAGGTACAGTCCGACCACGTCTCGTACCTTCTCGTCGAAATTCGGGTCGTTGGAGAGCTTGAACCTTTCCACACGGTGGGGTTGCACATCATAGCGCTGCCAGACCCGTTGCACCAGCATCCTGGATACACCCAGCCGCTGGGCCATCCCCCTCACGCTCCAATGGGTCCCATCCGGCGGCCTGGTCTTCAGGGTTGTATCGAGAATCCGCTGCTCTAGTTCCTTGGTCAGCACGCGCCGCGAACGCCTTCGTTTCCGATCCCGCTGGATAGCTTCCATGCCGCCCTGAAGAAAGGCAGCGCGAGTCGCATTCACCGTGGGGCGGGACAGGCTGAGTTGCTGAGCGATCGTGCTATTCGACGTTCCCTCATGCGCCAGCAGAATGACCCGACATCGACGCGCGACACGCTGGGTCGTCGTGCCAGCCCGGGTCAAAGTCTGCAACTGGCGAATCTGCGCTTGGTCGAGGGGAATGGCCGCGGCAGGAGCGAACATACCCCATTGGATCACGAATCCCCCAAATTGTAAAGTCTTAAATGGGACGGGACACTAGCATGAAAGACGCGAACGGGTTGCCCGTATTGGGGCGGAAGGGGAACTCGGTTCCTCCCACCTGATAAATGCCGGAGGGCGTCGCCGACAGGTTGACGTTGTGGCGGGTCCGCAGGATCTCGTAGCCGGTCTTGAACGTATGCGTACCGCGCACCATGGTGAGGTTTTCTTGCAGGCTTACGCTTTCGTTGACGTCGAGTTCCGTGCCCCCCGGATATCGGAACATGATCTGCTGGCCGGCGGCGCCCGGGTCAGGGTTCACGCCGGTGTTGTTCAGGAAGATCGGCATGGTCTCCGGGCCGACGTTGGGGATCCCGAGCTTTTCGGCCCAGCCCTGGTTCAGGCTCTCCGGAAACCGCGCGTACTTGCGGCGGTTCCAGCCCACGCGAACCTCGTTAATGGTGGTCGGGCTGATGGT
>JBOHOI010000381.1:0-1507 GCA_050731155.1 Nitrospiraceae bacterium
CCTCAGCCCCGTGGAAACAAATAGGCCGCGATGGCGGTGATCAGAATGTTGCCCAGGGCGATCGGAAGCATCACCTTCCACCCGAACCGCATGAGCTGGTCGTACCGCAAGCGCGGCAGCGTCGCGCGCAGCCAGAAGAACAGGAACAAAAAGAAATAGACCTTGACCGCAAACCAGATGGTTCCCGACAGCCAGAGCAGATGCGCCAGCGAGCCATGGAACTGGAGGAACGGCGCGGGCGCGTTCCACCCACCCAGGAACAGCGAGGCGGCGATGCAAGAGACCAGGACCATGTTGGCGTATTCGGCCAGGAAAAAGAACGCGAACCGCATCCCGCTGTACTCGGTGAAGAAGCCCGCCACCAACTCGCTCTCGGCCTCCGGCAGGTCGAACGGCAGCCGGTTGGTTTCAGCCACCGCCGAGATGACGTACACGACGAAGGCGAAGATTTGGGGGAACGGCGGGGCGAAGATAAACCAGTTCCAGAACCAGCCGGTCTGCGCCTCGGTGATCTTGACGAGGCTCAGCGAGCCAGCCAACAGGAGCACGCCGACGATCGCCAAGCCCACGTTCAGTTCATAGCTGATGACCTGCGCCGCAGACCGCAAGCCGCCGAGCAACGAGTACTTGCTGTTTGACGCCCAGCCGCCCAGGATGATCCCGTACGCGCCGATCGACGTAAACGCGAGGATGTACAGGATGCCTACGTTGATGTCGCTGATCACGAACGGCTTGAACTGGACGCCGAACACCTCCACGGTCAGGTCAGGCCCGAATGGAATGACGGCGAAGCCGATCAACGCGGGCACCAGGGCCAGGAGGGGCGCCATGCTGAACAGGAACTTGTTCGCTCCGGTCGGGACGATGTCCTCCTTGAAGAACAGCTTCAGTCCGTCGGCGACGGGTTGAAGGATGCCATAGGGTCCCACTTCCATCGGGCCCATCCGGTCTTGCATCCAGCCGAGCACCTTGCGCTCCGCCAGCGTGAGAAACATCACCGTGAGCAGCACAACGCCCATCACGACTGCAATCTGGGTAAGCGACAAGGCGAGCTTGACTCCGACTTCAACCACGTCCCCTCCAAGGGTTTGGTCCGTTTAGTCTGTTCGGTTCCGTTGCGTCCGTGCACTGCACAGAACTAACGGACCAAACTGACCCAACGGCATTCACGTTCAGGCTCGTTCCACCTTCACCTGAGTCGTCTTGAAATACGGCACCTGCGTCTGCGGGTCCGTGGAGACACTCAGCAACCGGCGGGCCTCCTCATCAAAATGTTCCGGAAACAGAGCCAGGCCCTCGGGTACGCGGTCCAGCAGTTTGACGGTCGTGGTCATCTGGCCCAGGCCGTTCGAGACCCGAACCCGGTCTCCGTCAGCAATGCCAAGTCGGCCCGCATCGGCGGGGTTCAGCCCCAGCGCGCCGGTCGCCTGGATCTGAAGCAGACCCTTCGACCGGGTCGAGAGTTTCCCGGAATGAAAGAGCGTCTGACCCACAACCAGCGTGAGAC
>JBOHOI010000382.1:0-1507 GCA_050731155.1 Nitrospiraceae bacterium
AGTGACGCCCGCTGGCAATAATAGGACTGATCCCCTCTTCCCCGCACCATCCGAAGGTTTGGCAGTGGATTCACGGACTAGTCGGGTAGCTCTCAAAAAGCAGTATGCCCAAGAATCGCTGTCCTGTAGGTGGTATACTTTGACAGGTTTTTGAGGCTCGTGGAGCGGGGCTCGCTCATGGTTCGTAAGCCGGTCAGCAATCTCCTCATGATCGTATTGATCCTGCTGCTGGGCACCCAGTTGACCGGGTTGAGCTGTCTGGATGAGTGGCATGGTCTTCCGCGTCATGCATCACCAGCTCTGTCGAACCAGTTCCAGGCAAGGGCAATGGGCGTTGGCCAGGTCGGCGATGATGGCTGCCCCTGCCATCTGGCGTTTGTATCTGTTCTCACCCCTAGCCCTGAAAGTTGCTGCCCTATCTCGTTGCTCGACATCGGAGCCCCATCGACATTAGTCCAGGGTCACGCTTCCCCACCATTTCACCCTCCTCTCACTCTGTAACACACTGCTGAAGCAGGCACTTCTGTCACGCGGCAGCCAGCCGTGAGTGTTGGCTTCTCGCGCACTTCGCGCACCCCAACACGTCACGATCACGGCAACCACCATTCGACCTATGGTCGTCAGCAGGTACGACGCTCGAGAGGAGATGGCAGTGGCTTGGGAGCATCAAGATGGTTCTCTCGTCTATCGGGGTTTGCTGTTCATTGGAAGGGTCACCCTCTGTGGGATCCTCGGAGGCTGCAGCACCCTGGGAGGGCAGCCGCCTTCCTCAACACCTTCGTCGCTGAAAGTGGTGGTGGGGCCGGTGATCCTGGAGGCGCCGATCACGAAGAGCACCCAGATACACTCGTTCGAGGAGGACCCTTCACCGGAGATCGACCCCATTCTTCTAGCCCAGTTGAAGGAAGAGATCCGGACCGAGGCGCAGCGTTTGCTCACCGAGCACCTGGCTCGCCAGAATGGACTCGTCGTGGTGCCCTTCGATGAGACCCGTCGGCTGATGGCGGACCTCGGCCCCCTTGATCTCCCGCTTACCGATGACCAACTGAAGGCCCTTGGCAAGCAGAGTGGGGCGGATGTCGTGGTTACGGCTCTCATTCATGACTATGGGGTCGTCCGCTGGCAGTATTGGGTGACCGGATGGCTGTTACACGTGTCGGTCGCCACCACGGTGGTCGGCGCGGCGACCGCCTGGAATCCCGCAGCAATGGGCATCTATCTCGCCGTTGACGCGACCACGGATTTTCCACTCTGGTATGGTGGGGCCTCTGTATTCGGCTGGACCTTCCGGCCCGTCCGCGTGCATCTGGATGCCACACAGATCACGAACTGTCAGGGATTGATCTGGACCGACGAAGAACTCGCCGTCAAGGTCCCGGGCAAAACGCTCGCCGAGTATCCGCCAGAAGACCGGGGGCGAAAGGAAATTCAACTGGAGGTGAATCTCAATCGGGCGATGGCTGATCTCGGGGAGACAGCGGGGCGCAAGCTGAAGCTCCAACCCTGC